>JAISBR010000040.1 GCA_031266095.1 Treponema sp.
TTTCACAGTATGGAACAGGTTGCCAGGCGTCAGGCGAAGATCCGGCAGGAGGAGGCGGCAAAACTTACCGGCGCGGCCCTGGAATACACGGAGGGAATTTCCGTTATCAAGGCGCTGCGTATGGCGGGGAACGCCGCGAAGCGCATGGACGGCGCGATAGACGACACCTGCAGCCGCGCCATAGATTTTGAACACTCCATGATAAAGCCGGTTACCCGCTACCTGGACTGCTACGCCTTCGCCATAGCGGCGGTGCTGTTCCTCTCGTTCCGGCAGTTTTTCAATATGGAAATGAGCCTGCCGGTTGTGGTGATGGTTGCGCTGTTCATCTTCCGCATTTACCTGCCGGCCATGGGACTGGCTATCGGTGCGTCAATGATGCGCGTCATGGAAGCGGGTCTTGACCGTTACGAAAAACTGAAGGAGGTTCCGATCATTGACGCGGAGGGCAAAGACATTCAGCTTGAACGATTCGACATTGAATTTGACAGCGTGAGCTTTCGTTACGAGGAAAAGGAGACGCTGAAAAACATCAGTTTTACGGCAAAGGAACGGAGCATGACCGCCCTGGTGGGCGCTTCGGGTTCCGGGAAAACGACCATCGCCAATCTTATCGTCCGGTTTTGGGACGCCCAAAAGGGGGCGGTCAAAATAGGCGGCCTTGACCTGCGCCGGATGAACTGCGACAGCCTGCTGCGCTATGTCAGCATGGTGTTCCAGCGGGTATACCTTTTCCACGACACCATAGAAAACAACATCCGCTTCGGCCGTCCCGGCGCGAGCCGCGAAGCGATTATTGAGGCCGCCAAAAAAGCCCGGTGCCATGGTTTTATCACGGCCCTGCCCCAGGGTTACGACACGGTGGTCGGCGAGGGCGGCTCGACGCTCTCCGGCGGCGAGAAGCAGCGCGTCTCGATTGCCCGGGCCATACTCAAGGACGCGCCCATTGTGCTGCTGGACGAGGCCACCGCCAGCGTTGACCCGGACAACGAAAAGTTCATTCAGGAAGCGATCAACGAATTAGTTCATGACAAGACCCTCATTATGATCGCCCACCGGCTTTCTACAATCAAGCGGGCGGATCAGATTCTGGTCATTGACAACGGGGAAATCATCGAGCGGGGCGTCCACGATGAACTTCTGGCGAAGGGCGGACACTACAAAAACCTGTGGCAGCGCCGCCAGAACGCGAGGGGCTGGAAATTTCAGCACAGCCGGTGAACTACCGCAGGGCAAGCCCTGCGGTATCAGATTTTTCTATGAAAAATCTGTCGATCGATAGGAAATTTATATACCGGCATTGGTTTAATACCCACTTTATATGCCAAGTTAAACGAATTGTCGCTATTTGAGCCGGGGCAAGCTCGAACCGAAGGTTCGACGGGGTATTAAACCAACGCCTTCGAATAAATATTATGGGGCGGGATCCGCTTCCCGCAGGGAACGGTACAGGGCTGAAAAGAAGAGCCGGTTGTCGGCGGATATGTAGCGCAGGGGGCAGCCCATACGGTTAAAGGTCTTCATAAAGCGGAGGTAGTAGGCGGGGTTGTCCTGGGGGGGTTCCCCGGAATTCCAGTCCCAGCTTGCGTCCGCGAGATCCACCACGTAGATATGGCAGTTTCGTATATCCCTGCCATCGGGCAGCGCGGCGTTCCGGGCCATGGACAGGGATTTTTCAAAGATCATGGGGGACATGACCGCGGAACCGACCGAGAGATACACCCCTCCTTCCAGGTTGGACACGCTTTCCGCGTAGGCGAGAAAGTCCCTTTCCGCGGTACGGCCTATGGCCGCTCCCCGGTTTGCCCGGTGGGTATAGATGATGTCATGGCCGAACATGGGGTGGCCCGTAAAGGGTATGCCCGCGCGGTATGCGGCGGCCTGGATGCTGAATTGGGGGAAGCGGTGGGGGACGGCGTACCAGCCCGGCGGGACTTCGAGTTCTTCCAAAAGTTCCAGCAGATCCGCCGCGGCTCCCCGCTTCCCCGGGATCGCCCAGGCGTCCCGCAGGGTTTCCCGTGCGGGTATGGCAAGTCCCTGGTTGACGATGAAGGAGCCCACGGATTCTCCGTAGCCCAGTCCTTCATAGGCGCCCAGGGCCAGGGCCATGTTGATGTTGAATCCCGTCTCTTCCCAGGCGCCGAATTTTCCCCGCGCCGTGTTCTCCCGCACGTCTTCGCTGCTCTGTCCCTGGTAGGCGAATTCCCAGTCGTGGATGATCCCGGCGCCGTTTGTGGCGAGGTGGCTGACCCAGCGGTTTTTGATAAATTCCCCCAGAAGTACGCCCAGGCCGTTTTTAACGGTGTGGGCCCCGAAAGCGATGATGCAGCTCCGCCCGGTGTCCCGGGCGCTTATCATCTTTGGGGCGATGGTGTCCGCTGCTTCCCGCAGGGCCGGGGGAACGGATACGGCGTCGTCCCGGGGGTCCACATAATCCCGCGTTATGTCCACCTTGTTTTTCCGAAGGGCCAGGGGAAAATACCGCAGACGCGACCGGTCGAAATACCGCATGATTCAATCCCCCTATACCTGCCAGCCCAGCCAGAAGACAAGCTCGTCAACCCAGGAGAAATCCGGGATCAGGGCGTCCGCTCCGGCCAGAACCAGACGGCTCCGCTTTTTGGGGTTGATGCCGAAGCGCTGGGTCTCGTCGCTCAGAAGGCCGATGGCCGTGGCTCCGTTCCGTTTGGCTTCCCGGATTTCCACCGGGCCGTCGCCGAATACCGCGCAGTTCTCGGCGCCGCTCTTCGCGCCGCTTCCTATGGCGGCCATGATCCTTTCAAAGACCACCTGTTTCGGATCCCGGGTAATGTCCCCAACGGAGCCGTATATCCGGGAGAAAAGCGAATCATAACCGAGCAGGGCGGCTTCCCTCCGGACATCCGCCTCGTCGGTTCCGCTTGCGAGGTAGAGGGTTACCCCCGCCTTTCGCAGCCGTTTGAGGAAGGGGATCGCGCCTTTTATGGTGTAATCTTCCGGGGAGTAAGTTCCCCGCCGGATACTTTGGTTTCTCTTTTGGACCATGGCAAGGAGCCGTTCGTTGTATATTTTTTTATAGCCCTGGGGATCGAGAAGGGCTTCTTCTTTTACATAGCCGAAATCCCGGACCATTTTTTCCAACCCGCCCATCTGGATCAGGGTCTGTATTCCCGTGGTCCGGCCGATAAACTCCCCGACCGCCTCCTCGACCGCCTGAAACTGGGGAACGGAAACCGTGGCGTAAGCGTCCCCCAGGATGGCGCGGATCATCATCTCCTCCATGATTTCTTCCCAGCCGCGTCTGAGGGTTGAGATGGTTCCGTCATGATCAAAGACGACGATACGGGGGGTTTGGGAAGAGGGTTTTGCGACAACTTCAATTTCGGTTCCCTCAAGGTAAACCGCCAGCCGGGGGTTCTCCGCCAGTTCGGGGTTGTGGCGGTAATCCGCGGTTTTACTTAACGCCGCTATTTCTTCCATAAGCGGATGCCCGGTCTGAAACAGTTTTTGTACCGATACCCCGGCGGAAAAATTCCCCAGTTCCAGGGCTTTATCCAGGGGGAGTCCCGAAACGATACCGAAACACAGGGCTGAAAGGAATGCGTCCCCGGCTCCCACCGGATCGGTACGGTTGATGATGTGGAGTCCCGGGACCTCATGAAAAACGCCGTCAAAAGCAACGGCCCCGTCGGCGCCCCGGGTGATAACCACCGGCTTTCCCCAGCGTTCATAGAGCCAGGTGATGACGGCGTTCAGGGTCACGTCGCCGGCGGTCTGGGGGCGGCAGGTATTGTACAGGGCCAGGGCTTCCCGGTCGTTGAGTTTATGGACGGTATCGCCGTAAACATCGTTCAGATTTCTGCTGTCGCAAAACCAGACCGGTTTTTTGCCGGATCCCTTGATGAGGGAAATGAGTTTCTTCTGAAAATACGACGTGTGAATTCCCCGGAGCACCTGCTCGTTGATGATCACCCCGTCAAAACGGGACAGGGCTTCTTCCAGGGAACCGATCAGGGTGTCTACAGACGCCCGGGCGGGGGTATTGAAGTTCCCTATATCAAGCCGGGGCTCTTCCTCCCCTCCCCTGTATATTTTGCTGTACACATGGGTCGACCAGTTTTCCTTTTGAACGACCACCCCCCGGACATCTATTCCGTCGTCCCGCAGCCGGCCTGTCAGGATGCTTCCAAAAGGATCGTCCCCGATGATCCCAAAGAGTTCCACCGAAGCGGCTCCAAGCCGTTTCAGGTTGAGGGCGACATTGGCCGC
>JAISBR010000041.1 GCA_031266095.1 Treponema sp.
AGAGACGCACCGGCGGGTAGCATTACCCCACATGGAAGGGGTAGACCGAAGGATATGTTTCTTTTCCTCACCTCCTTTTCATATCTTAGTCAGCTATTCAAGCGACCTCGTGTCGCACAACATCAACGATATAATATCCAAGTTCAACGTTGGCATAGGCGTCAAGGTTTTTAATCTCGAAATTCGGGTGGTAACCAAAACGAATACCGAAGCCCATCCCGGTAATATCGTATTTTACATTAACGTTATCGGCTCTGTATTGATAATGGGATGTGGTAAGCCCGAAAATACCACCCAGGGTAAAAGGTATGCCCTCAATCGGCAGATTAAAATCAGCGGAGGCTATCAACGGCGGAATAACCACGCTGCCATAGGGGACATGGCTTATACCGACGCCGAAATGAATTTGCACAAAATCATCGGCAATCGCTTCAGGGTACGATTTCCAGTCCACCGCCGACACCGAACCCGCTGCCAAAACGAGCAGGACTGCAAAGAATCT
Organism: Treponema sp.; assembly: GCA_031266095.1. Next base: position 503 of record JAISBR010000041.1, read on the forward strand.
TTTCACGGTAATCTCCTAAAATACTATCCCCGAGGAGCCTGTTGCGCTTGTGGGTTTTTGAGGCACTTTGTGCCGTAAAAACCCCGATTAATGGGCTCCTGCGAACCTTCGGTTCGACGGAGTTTGCGGGGTAAAAAATCGCCTAAATGGCGATTTTTTGAGGTTTTATGCACGAAGTGCAACAAACTCCTAGAAAGTTCTATCTCACATACTTCCTAAGCGTTGCCGCTACCGCGCCGGTACCGGCCAGCAGTTCTTCAAAATAGGCCTCAACTTTTTCACCCAAACCCGCCTCGTAGAGATTTACCGCGAAGATTTTACTATCGGAGAGAATCGGCTCAAGGACGGAGTGAAAGGGACCCTTTTGGCCCAGCTTGATCCCGGCAAGGTACGGCTTGAGGCTTGCGTAAAGCGGATCCGGGCTTACAGTGAAAGACTTACCCTGATCGTCAATACCTAAAAGATAGCGAACCCAGGCGGCGAGTATCAGGGGGATGAGTTTCAAATCTTCCACCTTGAGCGCTCCATTCGCAAGATACGCTTTGATCGTTTCGCCGAAGCGGATAGGAATTTTTTGGGAACTGTCACTGGCGATTCGCTGGGGGGTATCGGGCATAAAGGGGTTGGGAAAGCGGGTTTTGATAACCTCGTCAATGAATTTTTGGGGTGAAATGATTCCCGGATCAACTACCACAGGGAGGCCTTCCTCGTAGCCGACACATTCAATCAGTTTTACCAGTTCGGGATTTTTCATTTCCTCACTAATCCGGGTGTAGCCCAGGAGACAGCCAAAGATTGCCAGGGCGGTATGCAGAGGATTGAGGCAGGTGCAGACTTTCATCTTTTCCACTTTATCCACAGTGTCCCTGCCGGTGAAGAGGACTCCGGCTTTTTCCAGCGCGGGGCGGCCCGCAGGGAAGGCATCCTCAATGATCAAGTATTGAGGTTCCTCGGCATTAACAAAGGGGGCGGTGGGGGTGGTCTTGCTGTACAGCTCGGTATCCTCAAAGCCGGCTTTTTCCAGCATGGCCTTGACCCCCTGGTCGGGTCCGGGGGTGATCTTGTCGATCATGGACCAGGGAAAACTCACCACATTTCGATTCCGTATATAGTCCAAAAAGTCCTTGCCGGCCAGCCCTTTTTCAGTCCAGGCAACGGCGAATGCCTCAATAGAAGCGAAGAGCCGGTCCCCGTTATGAGAACAGTTATCCATGCTGACCAGGGCCAGGGCTTTGCCGCCGGTCTTACCCCCAAACCAGCGCTCGTGGAGAAGGGCGGCGATTTTACCCATGTAGTTTTGGGGTACCGCGCCGGGACCGGCGGCAAAATCAGCCGCCACATCAGGGAAGAATTCCCCCGCGCCGTCTTTTATGTTGTAGCCCTTTTCGGTGATGGTGAAACTTGCCATTTTCAGTGAAGTTGAGCGGAAGATGTGTTTTAAGGCTTCAAAATCTTCAGCCTTGCCCATCCAATAGGAAGCGGAGATACTGGCGATAACCTTTTTTTGTATTTCCCCTGAGGCCTTGAGCGTAACCCCCAGAGTCAGGTTATCACAGGGACGGAATACCTTATCGATAATGCCGCCGTCACGACCTGCGACCATCACAATACCGGTTTTCTCGATACCCGCTTCAAGAAGACTCTGCTGTAAGGCGGCGGGGAATATCCTGAAAATATTACCTGCGCCAAAATGCACCCATTCGGGCGCGGCCAGAGTCGCCTGTATCATCGTCTCCCGGTCAAAACGGGGAAGTTCTATACCAGCGGCCTCCCACTGAGCGCAGTTTTTTAATTCCTGGGCATTTAAACGCATAATGTCTCCTCATTGAAGCTGTTTTCCAATCGAACGAGCCTCCGTTTGAACTAACGCAACGCTTAAGATACCGCGCGGAGGCTCATTTCGGGGCGCTTTTTTTCGCCGTCGTTTCCGCCTTGACTGTGCCCGTCTTTTTCTTTGCGGACGACTGGGCTTTCGCCGTCACTTTCTTTGCGGGTGACTGGGCTTTCGCCGCTGCTTTCTTTGCGGGTGACTGAGTTTTCGCCGCCGCTTTTTTTACCGGCGCTTTGGCTTTCACCGCCGTTTTCTTTGCGGGCGCTTTGGCTTTCACTGCCGCTTTCTTTACCGGCGCCAAGGCTTTCGCGGCCGCTTTTTTCCGCTGTTTAGCGTATTTTTTGTTGAGAGTCGCCTGATATTCGCAACACTTTTCACATAAAGTGAAGCCTTTTCTCACCTTGCCGCCGCAGCGGGGACATTTTCCCTCCGAGATACGATCATTGTATCGTTCCCTTCTTTTCTCGTTGATTTCCTCCCTGTGCATCTCACGGTATTTCCGCTGTCGTTCTCTGTTTGCCTTGCGTACTTTCGCGTCCATTACGTATTCCTCCTTCTGAATTAGGCGCTTTTTTCTATTATATCACATACCACGATATTTAATAAAGTACTTTTTTCAGTTTCCCGCTTGAATATTGGTGAATAATTCTCTATTTTGAAAAGGCATAATTTAAGGAAAATGATGACGACAATTGAATATCGCGGGTCCTTCTTTTATAAACTGGACCCCCGGACAAAGATACTGCTTATTCTGTGTTTTACGCTGCTCGTTTTTATTGTAGATCAGCCTATTGTTACCGCCGCTTTGATGTTCAGTTTTTTAGGCCTGTGGTTCGCGGCAAAGCTGCCCTTCAAAAAGATAAAAGCCTATTTCAGGCTGTTATCCGCTCTGATAGTTTTTGTTATTATCCTGCAGATACTCTTTGGCCCCGGTGAACGTTATATGCTCAAACCCCTCATCCCTGAATCCGTCCCGTTTGTAGGCGGCAGGGGTTCCCTGAAATGGGACGGCCTTGTCCTTGGCATGGTGATTAGCTGCAGGCTGGTGGCGCTTATGTTGCTCCTGCCCATGCTTACCATGACCACATCGCCCCGCCTGCTGGCCCTGGGGCTTACCAAACTGGGCATGCCTTACAAAACGGCATATATTGCCACCACCGCGCTCAACTTGATCCCCGCGCTTGAGGATGACGCCCGGATTATTATGGACGCCCAGAAACTGCGGGGCATGCGGGCCTTTGAGGAGGGTACGCTGCCGGATAAATTCAGGGCCTATCCGGCGCTGGCGGTTCCCTTGGTGATTGGCGCCATGCGGCGGGCCCGGTTACTGGGGCTTGCTATGGATGCCAGGGGGTTCGGCGCATTCAAGACCAAATCCTGGCTTGAGCGCATCAAAATGTCATCCCCGGATTATTGGGCCTGCGCTGCTACGGCTGTTTTCGCGGCCTGCGCGCTGACCCTGAATTGGGTACTGCGATAGGAAGCCGCTATGCCGGAATTAAAGCATCGGGGCTGCCCGCCCGGAGATGATGCGGCTGAACCGCTTATCAAACTGGAAGGTGTTTCCTACGCCTATCCCCGCAATGGGGCTTGGGCACTTAAAGACATCAGCCTTGAAATAGAGGAAGGGGAATTTCTGGCGGTGATGGGGGAAAACGGCGCAGGTAAGACAACTTTCTGTAAACTTTTTAACGGCGCTATCCCGTACTCTGAGGGGGGGAAACTCCTGGGAACGGTGAGGGTAGATGGCGTCGTTACCGCAGATTCATCAATGGCCGTCCTGACGAGCCGGGTAGGGATGGTGCTGGACGATCCCGAAATCCAGCTTTTTACCGCCAGCGTCCGGGACGAGGCGGCTTTTGGCCCGGAGAATCTGTTGATGGCCCCGGCGGAAATTGAGGAACGGGTCAGGCTGGCGCTGGAAACGACCGGACTTTCAGGGTATGCCGATTCTTCCCCGGCATCGCTTTCCGGCGGGCAGAAACAGCGTCTTGCCATAGCCGCAGCCCTGGCCCTTGCTAACCGGGTGCTGACGCTGGATGAACCCACCTCCCAGCTTGACCCCCAGGGGGCGTGGGACGTGCTTTCGCTTATCTGGCGGATTCGGGAACAGCGCCGCCTGACCGTGATAATGGCCACCCACAACAGTGAGGAAGCCGCCGAATTTGCCGACAGGGTATGCGTCCTCAAGAACGGGAGCGTCGCGGCCTGCGATACGCCCCGTGTTATTTTCAGCAACAGGGATCTGCTGCGTGACAACTGGATAAGGCCGCCGGACGTATCCGAATTGGCGCGTTATCTGGACGAGCGGGGCAAGCCGCTTCCGTTTTTTCCGGTGCTGCCGGAGGAGGCTAAGGCCGCGGTGATAGAATGGTACCGGAATGGCTGATAAGCTGGCATTAATTAACCGGGCTCTGGAAGCCGAGGCCATCAAAATCGATCATTTGAGTTTTTCCTACGATACTCACCATAACACGCCGGAAAACTCATCCGCGCTTGAAGATATCAGCCTCTCAATTGCAGATAATGAGTTCACCGCGATCATCGGACAGAATGGGGCCGGAAAAACAACGCTCCTTAAAAATCTGACCGGCCTCCTGCGCCCCACGAAAGGGGACATTTTTATCCGGGGGAAAAACACGCAGGGAATGTTCGTGTCGGCAATAAGCGCCGAAATCGGCTTTGTTATGCAAAACCCAGATCGCCAGCTTTTTGCTGAAACGGTATACGATGAGGCCGCCTATGCCCTGCGAAACGCGGGGCTTCCCGAGAGGGACATCAAGCCCAGAGTGGAAGCAGTCCTGGACGCCGTGGGCCTTGCGGGGGAACGGGAAAGTTTCCCCCTCGCTTTGAGCGGGGGGGACCGGGCAAAGACGGTGATTGCCTCGGTCCTGGCAATGGGATCAAAGATCCTCATCCTTGACGAGCCGGTGGCCGGGCAGGATTACCGGAACGGACGGCGAATCATGAACATTCTCCGGGAACTGCACGGCAGGGGCTATACTGTTATTTTTGTTACCCATACTATGTCCTTGGTGGCCGAATATGCCCGGCGGGTTATCGTGATGAGAGAGAAGCGGGTTATGATGGACGGCGCGGTATCGGACATTTTCAGTCATGCCGGGGACTTGGCGTGGGCTGGTATCCTGCCGCCCCGGATCACCCGGCTTAGCCGGGAACTGCGCGCGGAGCTGCCGCTTGAAAAAGACGCCCTGAGTGCGGCTGAGTTAGGGGATATGCTGCTGGCCCTGGAACGGTCCGGTGCGTCATAACAATATAAGGAGATTAGATGGCAAATAAAAAAGAAACCCGGAAGCCGTCTGTTCCGGCTAAGACACACCCTGCGGTTATAGCGGTATGGGCGGCGATAATCGCTATGGGGCATATACTGCCGACCATCCCCATATCCGGTACCGGCAGTACCTTTTCCCTCAGCGCCGCCCTTTTGCCCCTTTCAGGGATCTTTTTTGGTCCTGTTACCGGGGCGCTCTGTTCCGCGGCCGGGGGCTTTATAGGTAATCTCATCGCACCGCATACGGCATGGATGGGCATGGCTACCTTCATCATCGGAACCACTACCGCCTTTACCTCAGGATGCGCCGCCTGGGGTCGCTGGCCGCTTATCAGTGTCAATGCCAGGGGCAGCTTTATCGTGAACGGCGGCATTATTGTATATATATTAGGAACGATTCTCTGGTTCACCCAGGAAACAGGCCGTAGCGTCATGCTCTTCCCCCTGGTCTACTATGGCGCGGGTTTTATCGTCCTCATCATCGGAAGCGTTTTCTCCGGGGCCATGTTTGCAAGCGGCAAGAAGGGACTCCTCTTTCCCGCTGTCTGGTTATGCGCTTTTGGCGGTATGATCGGCGGCGCCACGGTGGGGAATTTTTTTTCCCTGATCCTGTACAAACTGCCAAGGGAAGTATGGCTGACTCTGACCGTGGCCGCCCCTCTGGAACGGGCCGGTTTTTCATTAGGCGCCATGCTTATCGGCGTACCCCTCCTAGTCTGCCTGCCCAAGATTGGCATTTTTGTGGGGCCGGGGGAAAATGAGTAATGAGCAAGGCCGGGCGCCAACTTGGAAACTGTGGACGCCCTGCTGAAAGACAAGACCCGCACGCCCGGTACGCCGCCCATACTACCGGAAAAAATCGGTTTTCCCAATGTGTGTGTCAGGAGCAGCCAAAAGACACGAGCCGCTGGAGTACCCGCGAATTAAGCAAACGGTTCGGTATCAGCCGCCCTGCGGTACACCCGATATTGAGGAAGCGGGGGATAAAGCCGCATTATCGTCAGGAAGTTCCCGTTCAGCAGTGACAACCCTTTTGCCGAGAAACTTGAGGAGGTGGGGGGTGTACATAAAAGCCGTGCCCGTATGGATATTCTGGCGTTAGGCTTACCCCGGCAGACAATATGAAGTGCCCCCCGGTTAAAAGCCGTGGGTTTACTACTTGTGGTAGAATTACCACATTTAACACAGGAGGCACTGATGAAAGAATATTACATTGTGACCGCACCGGCGAACAAACCCAAAAATACAAGAGAATACCGTCCCACAAATAATTACACAGAGTACAACAGCGTTACAAAATAACAATGGCTAATAGCCCGGCCTTCCCCATTTCAGGCCCTGCGGCATGGTATCCGGTAACGGCAGATTGTTATTGTATTAATTTCCCACGCCGGCAACGATCGCCTCCAGCTCCTCCATACGGTCAAGCTGTTCCTTGTACCAGCCGGTTTCCCCCGGGTACAGGTCGTCAATCTCCTCCCCCAACTTCTGGGCCTTGAGCGCCCGATAATCACGGGCCGCTATCTCCGCCTTGATCCGGTGTATCTCGGCCGCGGCCTCCTCAGCCGCCAGCTCCGCTTCGGTTTTCCCCAGGAAGATTTCCCCCTCAATAATCCGGGCCAGCCCTTCGGCCGCCTCAAATTCCGCGTCGGTAACCGTCAGCTCCGGAGTATCTACCCCGTTCAGTTCATACATCGCCTGCAGGTCGGTGTGGGCCAGCACCCGGCCGTCTTTCTTCGCTAAATAGTGTCTGTCTATAAAGTCAAGATATAGGCAAAAATCAAATAAGAACGTATAAAGGTTTCATGAAACTATTTGAACCGTTAACCCTGAAGTTTGAACAGGCCAATTGGGCCAGGAATCCCGAGTTCGGCTTGATTGATACCATTCTTGAAACGCATCCGGAATTGAT
>JAISBR010000090.1 GCA_031266095.1 Treponema sp.
AAAATTATAAATTTATTCGAGGGGAATGTTATGACAGATAAAATATTTGTTGATACTAATGTATGGGTATATCTTTATCTCCATGATGATGAAGAAAAATATAAAATTGCGGAAGAATATTTATTAGGAAATAATCAAAATGCTGTTTTTATAATTACATGGCAAATAATAAATGAAGTGTCAAATACACTATTGAGATATAAATATACAGAATCTGAAATAAGAAAATATATTGAGCAATTATTTAAAGTGTGTACAATTCAGGATTTTACAAAAGAAATAGTATTAACAGCATCATCTTTGAGGGAGAAATATTCATTTTCATTTTGGGATAGTATAGTAGTTGGAAGCGCATTATTTGCCGAATGTAATATACTTGTTAGTGAGGATATGCAGAACGGATTAAAAGTAGAAGAAAAATTAATAATAAAAAATATATTTGAGAATACACCCAACTTCGCCTAACAGGACTATTTACGCGCCTCGGCTGCGCTGGGGACGCCGCCAGTAGGCGGCTCGGGGTTCCGGCCGGCTAGGAGCCTGTTGCGCTTGTGGGTTTTTGAGGCACTTTGTGCCGCAAAAACCCCGATTAATGGGCTCCTGCGAACCTTCGGTTCGACGGAGTTTGCTGGGTAAAAAATCGCCTAAATGGCGATTTTTGGAGGTTTTATGCACGAAGTGCAACAAACTCCTGGGCGAATCTTTAATTTCGAAATTGAGGGTGAGCAGGCTCTGGGCTTTGACACGGGCCTTGATTCACGGGCCTTTGCCCAGGCAAAACTTGCCCTCTTTATGACCGAACCGGGCCTGATTGTGCGTCCTGACGGCGTGTCTCCGGGCGGTGTTGAAACATGGAAGGCTTCGGGAATAGTTGAGCGCGCCGGCCCGGTTCAAACCAATGATGAAAGGCCCGGCCCTACAATGGTGATCCGGGGGCCGGCCTTTGCAGGCGAGCGCCTTGATCTTCTTATCAACGACAGCGCCCGGCAAGACGAGGCTCTGAGGGCCGCGGCCTGCTGGATTCAGGCGCGCCTGTTATTAGGTGAAAGCCAAGCTTCCCTGCGGCCCTTTGCCGCGCTGGTTTCAGGCGGCGGCACTTATCTGCCGGGAACAGTGTTCTTCGCCCCGGAGAATCTGACGCTGCGCTGTATACAGGCCGAGGATGCGGACACTCGCCTAAGCGGCGGGGAATGGTACGTCCACCCTTATCTTTCCGGCCAGGGAGCCACCGCTTTTACCGCCGCCGCCATGCTCTATCGGGTACTGGCCGGGACCGCGCCCTTCCCCGCGCAGGAAGAGGTTGTTCTGCATCAGGATATGCGGGAAGGCAATTTTCCGCCTATCCGCCTTGCTGCCCCCGGCCTGGATGAACGGCTCGCCGTTCTCATACAAAAGGCCCTCAGTCCCACCCCGGGGGCGGAGGACGCCGCAGGCGGCGGAACTGTGCTCCTCAATCAGTTTCTCAAAATCCTGAGACCCGCCGGCAGCGCCTGTCCGGGCGCGGCTTTCTTCTTTCATCCTCTTTCCGCTGAGGAACGCGCAAATCTGGCGAACAAAAAAGAACAGTTTCTGAAAAGGAAAAACCTCGCGATAAAAACCAGCCGCTTTGTTATACGTAACACCGCTATTATAGCAGGGGCGGTGGCGGCAATTCTGATCTCGATCCTTACGGCCCGGAGCTTTGTAAAAGGCCGGGCCGATCTTCCGACCACCAGGGGCATGGATTCCGTCCAGGTTATTCAGGGCTATTACGACGCCTTTGGTGAGTTGGATCATCAATCATTGGATGCCCGGGTAACAAAAGGGGCCGGAAAAAGCGACATAGAGATGGTGCTCAATCTTTTTGTTATGACCAAGGTCAGGCAGGCCTACGAACTACAGACCGCTCCATTGCTTATTTCCGCAGCGGAGTGGAAGGCGTCAGGCGGAGGGGCAAGCGATTCACAGGTCTTTGGAGTCACGGATTTGGAAATTGAATGTCTGTCCGGCGGCGAAACAACGGACGAAATCCGTTACCGCGCCGCTTATACCCTCTGGCTGCCCGTCCCGCAACAAGAGGAGGAAAGCCCCGATGCCGAAAAATCGGAACCAGAAACAGAAGGCCGCCTGCCCCAGGGCTTTCAGTATACCGATGAACTTACCCTTGTCAGGGACCGGGGAAACTGGCGGATTTCCGAAATAAAGCGCGCACAGCGCTGATTCCTGAGGAACGGCTATTCCCTAATATCCTCTATTTCCGCACCTTCCATGGTCCGCGCGGCAGCCTCTACATCGGCGCGGCTTATCCCGGTAATTTTCAGTGTGGCCCGGCGGTGGGCCATATCATCCCCTTCGCCTGAGACAAAGGACACTATGTTGCCGCCCTTCCCGGCTATATAACCGGTGAATTTCGCGAGCTGGCCGGGCTTCTCATAAAAGTTGATGGTGATCCTGATGCCCTTATGCCGCGCACCAAAGGCGTTGATAAACTCATGGAAGAGGTCGGTATCGGTAATAATTCCCACCAAGAGAGAATCTTTCATCACCGGCAGGCAGCCGATGTCCTTGTCCGCCATGATCCGGGCGGCTTCTTCCACTACCTCGTTCTCCTCGACGGTTATTACATCTTTTTCCATCGCCTTTTCAACATTGAGTTTGGAGAGCAGATAGCTTATCTCGTACATATCAAGGCTGGTCGCCGGAGACGGGCCTGCTTTGATAAGATCCTTTCTGGTGATAATACCTACCAGTGCATTGTTCTTATTCAGTACGGGCAGGTGAGCGATTTGCTCCCTGTCCATCAGGGAACGGGCTTCAGTAAGGGACATTTCGGGATTAATAAACACCGGATTTCTGGTCATAACCCTTGATACAATCATGTTAACCTCCCAAATACGCGGCTTTAACCGCGTCATCTTTCATCAGATCGCCGGCAGGACCGCTCTTGACGATTTCCCCGGTCTCAAGGATATAGGCCCGGGACGCCAGGACCAGAGCTTTGTATGCGTTCTGTTCCACTAATAGTATGGTAGTTCCCGTCTCATTGATCCCCTTGATAACCGAAAAAATCTCGTCCACCAGGATCGGGGCCAGTCCCATGGAAGGCTCGTCCAGCAGGAGGAGCCTTGGGTTGGCCATGAGGGAACGGCCCATGGCGAGCATCTGTTGTTCACCGCCTGACAAAGTACCCGCCACCTGCCTGACACGTTCCTTCAGCCGGGGGAAGATACTAAAAACTTTTTCCATGCTGGCCCGGATAGCCTGCCGTTCACTAAGGCTCACCGCCCGGCGGGAATAGGCCCCCATTTCAAGGTTATCCCGGACACTGAGGTTGGCGAAGATCCGCCTTCCCTCGGGAACCTGGACCAGCCCGGCGGAGACGACCCGGTCAGGCTGCATAGCGCTTATGTCTTCTCCGTTAAAAAACACCTTCCCTGTAGTCTTCTTGATGATGTTTGAAATGGCATGTAAGGTGGTACTCTTCCCGGCGCCGTTGGAACCGATAAGTGTGATAATCTCCCCGGCGGCAACCTCAAAGGAGATACCCCGCAGGGCGCGAATCGCGCCATAATGAACCGTAAGGCCTTCTACCCGCAGCATTGGCTCAGCCATTAACCAGCGCCTCCGATCCAAGATAGGCCTTGATTACCGCCGGGTCCCTGCGGATATCTTCAGGCGTTCCCGCGGCAATGGTGCGTCCATAGTCAAGCACCATGAGCCGTTCACAGATCCCCATCACCAGCCGCATGTCGTGTTCAATAAGCAAAATCGTTAGGCGAAATTTGTTTTTGATAAAACTGATGAGCTTCATCAGTTCCTCGGTTTCCTGAGGGTTCATCCCCGCCGCCGGTTCGTCGAGCAACAGCAAGCAGGGATTTGAGGCCAGTGCCCGGGCAATCTCCAGTTTCCGCTGTTCTCCGTAGGGAAGATTCCGGGCCAGTTCGTACTTCTTTTGTTCGATCTTAAAAAGAGAAAGCAGCTCCTCGACCTGGCTTGTCATCCGTTCCTCATCGGCGCGGAAACGCCTAAGCCTGAGCAGCACATCTATAGGATTGGCGATCCTGCTCGTGTGCAGGGCAATGCGAATATTGTCCTGCACAGTGAGGTTGGAAAAAAGCCGGATATTCTGAAAAGTCCTGGCGATGCCGATACAGTTCAGCTTGGCCGGATCAAGTTTCCCCGCCAGGTGGGTATTCCCCCGGCGATCCCGGAATTCGATCTCCCCGCTGGTGGGAGTGTAAATCCCGGAAAGCATATTGAATACCGTGGTCTTCCCCGCACCGTTGGGACCGATAAGCCCCACCAGTTCCCCATGATACAACTCACAGAAAAAATCGCTTACCGCCTTGAGTCCCCCAAAATCAATCGAAAGATTCTGAACCCGCAGCCGTAAATCCCGCTCGCTCATGATCTTCCCTCCGTGCCTTCGTGTTTCCTTATGAAGAATTTTCCGGTAACACGGTCAATAAGGCGAACAAAGGAAAGCTCTTTCATGCCCAACAGCCCCTGGGGACGGAAGAGCATGATAAAAATAAGAATGAGGGGATAAATGAGCAGGCGGTAATCCTGAAGGAAGCGGAGGAATTCCTGTAAATAGGTAAGTACATAGGCCGAGAGAATTGATCCGGTCATGGAACCCATGCCGCCCAGAACCACGTAAATTAAAAAATCAATCGAACGGAGGAACTGAGCCACATTGGGCTGTACCAAGCCGACTACCATGGCGTACAGGGAACCGCCTATACCGGCAATAAACGCGGCGATTACAAAACCAAGCATCTTGTAGCGAAAAATGTCGATGCCGCTGGAGTTAGCGGCGATTTCATCTTCCCGGCAGGCCATGATAGCCCGGCCGTAGGTTGAACGCAGAAAGTTCTGCAGCAAGATCACAATGATAACCAGAATGCCTGTCACCACCACGAATGCAACCTCACCGTTCAGTTTCATTATGGTGGTGAACTGCCTGCCGTTGGGCCCTCCGGTGAGAGACTTCAGGTTGATAAAAACTACCCGGATGATCTCGCCAAAACCAAGAGTGACGATAGCAAGGTAATCCCCGGAAAGCTTGAGTACCGGAAACCCGATGAGAAAACCCGAAGCGGTGGTAACCAGAACGGCGCATAAGACGGCCAGCGGCAGGGGCAGGCCCAGATCAAAATTGAAAAAAATACAGGCAAAGGCGCCAATTGCCAGGAAGCCCGCCTGGCCCAGCGAAAGCTGTCCGGTAATGCCCACGATCATGTTAACCGACATCGCCATTATAGCGTTCACCCCGCCCATGGAAATAATCCGGGAAGTGTATGCGTCAATAACGCCGGCTTTCATTAACAGGAGGGGAAGGATCACGGCCAAAACTCCGATAAGCCCCAATATTATAGTCGAACGGAAGGGAAATTTAACCGTCATACTACACCTTCACCCTGTGCTTTTTACCGAGTATCCCGGTCGGCCTGATCAACAGCACAATGATCAGTATCGAAAACGAAATCGCATCGCTGAACTGGCTGGATATAAAGCCTTTGGTAAAAGTCTCCGCTATACCCAGGATAAAGCCGCCGAGCATGGCCCCCGGAATGGAACCGATGCCGCCCAGCACCGCCGCGACAAAAGCCTTAAGGCCAGGCAGCATTCCCATCAGGGGATTCACCTGGGGATAGGCCGAGGCGTAAAGGACACCCCCGGCGGCGGCCATCACCGATCCCAAGGCAAAAGTGAAGGAGATAATTCCGTTAACCGAAATCCCCATAAGACTCGCCGCCTGCATGTCAAAGGAAACGGCCCGCATCGCTTTTCCCCGTTTGGTATAATTCACAATATAATTCAGGGCCAGCATCAAAAGCGCCGAAAGGATAATCACGATAATCTGAATATTAGAAATCGAAAGAACGCCGCCAAGCTGAATGTTGACCACAGTGGGGCGGGGAAACTGCCGCGGGTTGGGACCAATAAAAGGCAGGACCCGGGCTCCGTTTTCCAGGATCAGGCTGACCGCTATAGCGGTAATCAGGGAATTAAGCCTTGGAGCGGAACGCAGGGGCCGGTAAGCCAGGCGTTCAATAGTTATGCCGAAAGAGGCGCAGATGATCATGGAAACAATAAAAGCGAGTAACATGCCCAGGGGACCTGTTCCGATGGCGCTTAACACAAAGAATGCCGCATAGGCCCCCACCATCAGAATATCCCCGTGGGCAAAATTAATAAGGAGAACTATACCATAGACCATGGTATAGCCCAAGGCGATCAAGGCATAAATCGAGCCCAGAGAAACGCCGTTTATCAACTGCTGTATTACGATCATCTATCCGCCATTAAGACCGGAAAATAGTCAACATATTACCTCAGCTCACCGAAGATAAAACCTTACTTGGGATTAACCACCGTCTTAAAAGCGTTCGCGAGTTTACCGTCTCTTCTGACGATCTCCAGAATAGTCGCGCCTTTAATCGGATCGCGGTTGGCGTCAAAGCGGATGTTGCCGGTAACGTAAACGCTGTTAAGTCTGGCCATGGCGTTTTTTACCGCTGTAGTATCAAAGCTCCCGGCCGCCTTGATCCCGTCGATTACCAGCATCATCGCGTCATACCCGAGGGCGGCGAACTGGGAAGCGGAGCGGTTGTATTTTGCCTGGAAGGCTTTGACAAAAACCATCCCTTTAGGATCGGTCGTATCGGCGGCAAAACCGGCGGACCAGTAACCGTTGAGGACCTCGTCACCGGCGTTGTCAATGAGGCTGTCCCAGCCGTCCCCGCCTAACAGGGCGCAGGTAACCCCCTGATCCCGAAGCTGCTTGGCCTGGAGGGATACGTCATTGTAGTAATTCGGCAGGTACACTATATCAGGATTAACGGCCCTGATACGGGTAACCTGAGCGTTAAAATCCACATCGCCTGACTGATAAGCCTCGTCCGCCACAACCTGACCCCCGATAGCCCTGAATTCCTCCCTAAACGCCTCAGCCAAGCCGGTGTTATAATCGGCGCCCGCGTCGTACAGGATCGCTGCCCGGCGGCTCCCCAGGGTACTATAGGCAAAGTCGGCGCCCACCACGCCCTGGAAAGGATCAATAAAACAAGCACGGAAGATAAAATCCCCGGTCCTGGTTATATTGATATTCGTTGCCGAGGGGGAAATCAGAATCACTTTCCCCTGCTGGGCCAGGGAGGTCATGGCCTGAGTGGCCCCCGATGTACTTGAACCGAGCACAAAAGAAACTTTGTCCCTGGTGGTAAGCTTGGTGAAGGCGTTTATTGATTTCGCGCCATCCCCCTCGTCATCCTCAGAGATGAGAGTGAGTTTCTTACCCAAAAGGCCGCCGGCGGCATTGATCTCCTCAATTGCCAGCAGCGCGCCGTCCCTGGATTCGACGCCGTAGAACGCGACCCCGCCTGAGAGCGGGAAAACCGCGCCGATGGCAACGGTATTGCTGTCCCTGCCGCCTCCGGCAAAAGCCATTGACGCCGCGCAGAGCAGCGCCATACACATTATAATAGTCCTTTTCATTCTTGATTTCCTCCTTAATAAAATAATGTTCTCAAGAAATTATGATGACTTTATCATAAACGAATACGCCGTGTCCAGAGGTCATTCACGGAATCCAGGGCCTCAATGCCGATTCCGCAGCGATCTCCGGGTATGGCGGCGGATGCGACGAGGCGGATGTCCCCGCTTTTCATCACCCCGTCCCTGTTTTCGCGGCTGTCAGTCTCCCATGATAAGCGAAGGCATAAAGGTAACAAGCTGCGGAATGAAAAGCATCAGAACCACCACAAGCACAATGACCAGCATATAGGGCATAAGCGGCTTGACGCTCTTTTCAAGGGGCAGCTTCGCGACGCCGCAGGCGATAAAGAGGAAGGTGCCGACCGGCGGCGTAATGGCGCCTAACTGCATGATAATTACCATCATAACGCCGTAGTGGACAGGATCAAAGCCGAGGGTATTGCCGATGGCAAGAACGCTGGTGGCGAACATGGCGATCAGCACCGGCGGTTCAAGGAAAATACCCAGGAGCAGAAGCACCACCATAAGGAAAAAGGATACCAGGTAGCGGTTCCGCAGGGTGTTAATCGCGAAATCGTAGATCATGTGCTCAAAACGCCAGTTCACCAGCAAATAGGACAGGATGCCCGTAGCGGCGACGGTCAGCATAACGACAGTGGTAGTGACCGCCGTATCCATAAGAATACCGGGAAGATCTTTGATTTTTAACCGTTTGGAAATAAAAAAACCGTAAATGAGGCCGTATAGTACCGCTAATACCCCCGACTCGGTGGGGGTTACTAAACCAAACAAGATGCCGCCGATGATAATACAGGGCATGATAAGGGCGCCCAGGGAATCCAGAAAGGCTTTGGCCAGATTTACTATGGAGAATTTTCCGGTTTTAAAATTATACCCCCTGCGGCGGTATTCAACTCCGTTGACGACCATCTGCGCAATAGCGACGAGAACGCCGGGAATAAGGCCGCCCATGAAAAGCCGGCCCACCGGGGTTTCCGTATAACAGGAATAGAGGATAAAGGCGATGCTCGGCGGAATAATGGGGCTTATCATTGAAGAACCCGCTGTTACCGCCACCGCGTAATCTTTGCCGTAACCCTGCTTTTCCATGGCGGGAATCATTATTCCGCCGATAGCCGCGGCGTCCGCGGCGCCGGACCCCTGAATGCCACCAAAAAATACCGACGCGAGGATATTCACATGCCCCAGTCCGCCTTTAAGCTGGCCTACCGCCGCATTGGCAAAAGAAACCAGCTTGTCGGTTATCCGCGATCTGGTCATGACATTCCCCGCAAGAATAAAAAAAGGAATTGCCAGGAACGAGAGGGAATTGATGGTTCCGAACATCTTGATAATGACTACGTTGAAGGGGATGCCCTCGGTAATTATAAAAATAATCCCCGTGGCAATACAGGAAATATAGATGGGGAAACCGGCAAAAATAAAAAACTGGACAACCAGAAACATCAGCAAAGCCTGTATCATAAACAGCCTCCTGGCAGCTTGTTACACTTGTAAGTTTTATGCGCAGCGCGCAAATTACTAAAATCCGGTCATATCAACCGGTGGATTTTCACTATCAGCGGATGATTCGGCAAAAGGATGCCTGCCGTAAATCAATATTAAAAGGTATTCGATAAAAATATAAAAACAGCCTACGGGAATCGCCACATAGAACCATGCGATTGATATATGAATATTCTGTAAATACTGGTCCTTATTGATATAGGTCTGGCGAATACCGTACCAGATAAGCAGCGCCATGCTGACAAGAGCGGTAATCAGTATTATCTTTTCCAATATCGCCCTTCCCCTGGGCGTAAGCAGTTTGTCCATAAAATAATCAAGGTTTAAATGAGCGCCGACCCGGACTCCAACGCTCCCTGCCAGAAAGGCTATCCAGATTAGGGTCAGTCGCATTACTTCATCGCCCCAGGCAAAGGGTCTTAAAGAAGCGGAGGTAAAATAACGCAGCACAATCTGAATGATACAAAGAATCACCATCCCGGCTAAGGCCGCTATTATGGCGCCCCCCCGGATAGCGTTTATCACGGAATAAATCTTTTTAAGCATACCCAGCTCCTCATGTGAATAAGCGTCTCAGCTCAGGGCGGCGGAGACATTAGGCTTGTTCGCTCACAAAAGAAAAGCCCCGGGAATTTTACGATTGAGGCTGTTCCAAAACTTCAGCTTTTGGAACAGCTTCCTTAGATTTAGCTCTATCAACCGGGGGCTTTCCCGAAAATACTAAACCGACCTATTCTATCGCGATCATCTTATCAATAAAGCTGTTCCAGTTTGCTCCCCTGCCGCGATACTCGTCGAGCATCGGCGAACAAGCCTGTACCCAGGCGGCCGAATCGGTGGGATTATGTACAATTACGCCCTGGCTTACCATAAGCGCAAGTGAAGCGTCCTGATCTTCATCATCAATCTGTCCCTGGTATACGGCGGCTTCGTCCGCGCACTCAAGAACGATTTTTTGCAGATCCGCGGGCAGGCCCGCCAGCCACTTGTCATTGAAGAAATAGTATACGCAGGCGATGATGTGATTGGTGATGGTCAGATTTTTGGCGATATCCTGGAATTTCATGGAATTGATCATACTGGGAGAAGCTTCCATGCCGTCAACGATTTTTTGATTCATAGCGGTATAGATTTCATTCCAGTCCATGGTGGTACCGGCGGCGCCGAGATAATTGAACATGCTGATATAGATGGCGTTGGGACCGCGCATTTTCATGCCTCTGATGTCCGCAAGGCTGGTTACCGGACGTACCGTGAGCATATGGCGTGAGCCCTGGCTCTGTCCCGCGGCCGCGACAAAACCGAAAGGCTTTACCCGGGCGGAGACCTCATCTTCAAGACTTTTGAGAACACGGCGATAGTGAGCGTTATCCTTGAAGAGGTAAGGGAACTCAAACATCATAAGTTCGGGAACCCATGCGCCGGGGCCGGTACCGGGCGCCGCGACAACCATTTCCAGGGAACCGGCCCGGCACATTTCCACCTGCTCGGCCTGGCTGCCCAATTCGTTGCCGTAATTGGCCGTTGCCTGGATGCGTCCGCCGGCTTTTTGGTTTACCAGTTCCGTGAATCTGGTCAGGGCCTTGCCTACCGTACCGGTGGCGGCGAGATTAGTGGAAGTACGAAGCCTGTAAACCTCTCCCTGATTATTGCCCCTTGCCATAACAGATGGTATCGCCAGAACCGCTGCCAAAAGGAAAACGAGAATCCGTTTCATATCTTTCCTCCAAAGTAAAAAAATTATACTATAATACCCTGGAATTTCAAAATTTATCTTTGCAAAAACCATCTAAAAGTTTGCGTTTCTTATGATGTAATTGCAAATATTTTAATAGTATTTTTAAAAACGCAATATTTTTGGTGTTTTCGGATTTATCGAAACGAAATTTACGATATTTGATTTACTTTTGCCAGATTTGTGGTATAATAAGATGAAATATTGCATATATGAAAGAGTTTGGGTTCCCGAATATCAGGCTAAAAACCACTTTTGAGCATCAAAAATTCGATATATATTGCCATTCCGCTTACAAGATTTCCAAAGCCTATCGTACCAACAGGGTCCATACCCATGATGTTTTCGAAATTCTGCTTTGCAGGAGTGATAATATTTTTTTGCTGAATAATGATGTCATCTCGCTGCTCCAAAGAAACGATCTGATACTGTTCAACGATACGGATGTTCACGGCATAATAGCCGATCCGGATTTGATATTTGAGCGCTATGTCCTGATGTTTGAACCCGGCTTTGTCAGGGAATTGTGCAGTACCTATAATCTGCTTGAGTGTTTCTATGGGGCGCCGGGGAAGACCGTCCGTATCTGCCATCTTACGGCGGAACAATCGGATACTATTATTTCGTTCTATGACATACTGAAAAAATACAATAAATACGATTCGGAAATTATCAAGCTCAAGCGGAAAATTGTTCTGGCGGAAATGCTTTTGGAAATAAACGTCCTCTTTAGCGAATCGTCAATTAAGCCGAGGGTTGAATTACATTCGGACCCTCAATATGAAAAAATTCAGCGTATACTTTCCTTTATTAACGACAATCTCGCGGGAGAATTATCACTGGAAACTATTTCCAAACAGTTTTATATCAGCATCTCATATCTGTCGGCCCTGTTCAGGGATGTAACGGGATTTTCGCTGAGCCACTATATCATTACCAAGCGTATCCTTCTCGCGACAGAGCTGTTGAAGCAAAACCGGCCGGTAACCGCGGTGACGGAGCTTTGCGGGTTTAACAATTATTCCCATTTTATCAGGACCTTTAAAAAATTCGAAGGGATCTCGCCGAAACAGTACGCCGTGAGGTGGCGAAACAAGGCGCCCCTTATCACGGAAACACCCAGGGGGAAAATGCCGGGTGATGCGTAAGAAGATACGGACTATTGGTGTACCCGGGAATTTGTTGCACTTGCCGGTTGAATCCGCCCTGTTCTTTGTTTACCCCTTCAGTTTTTTGTACTATAATTGACAGTATTGATGCTATTTAACTCAAAAAACATGGGAGGCGGGGATATGCAAAAAGAGGCGATCGATAGGCGGTTAATCGGCGTGGTGGTCCCGGTTGGGGCTTTGCGGGGCAAGGGAACTATGGGAGTAGGGGAATTTTCCGATTTGGCCGATTTTGCCGCCCTCTGTGCTCAAATGAAATTGGGGCTTATCCAGCTCCTGCCGGTTAACGATACGGGGTATGAAAGCTCTCCCTACTCAAGTCTTACCGCCTTTGGCCTTCATCCGCTGTACCTGAGAATCGAGGATCTGGAAGAATACCAAAACGCAGGGACCGCCATACGGGACAAAATAGCCGAGGCGGGGCGCAATTTCGCAAAGGAACCGCGTTTCCCCTATGAACAGATTCTTCGGGCAAAGATGGAGATACTCCGTGATTTATACGCGGCGCATAAGGCTGAAATAGCGAAAAAGGCCGTCCCCGGCGGCGGTCTGTCGGCCTGGATCGAAAAAAATCCCTGGGTAAAGAAATATGCGGTGTACCGTCGTTTGAAAGAGTCAAATGGTGAAAACAGCTGGAAAGAATGGCCGGAATACCGACTGCCAAGCGCGGCGGATATTGCGGCCCTGTGGGAAGACGAAAAACTCCGTGAGAAACATCTGTTCTGGGCCTGGCTGCAGGAAGCCCTGGACGCACAGTTTTCCAGGGCCGCCGGTGCCGTTGCCGAGGCCGGCATAGTGCTTGAGGGTGACCTGCCGATTCTGATGAACGAGGATAGCTGCGATGTATGGGCTCATCCGGATATATTTATTCAGGAACTGTCGGCCGGCGCGCCGCCTGATATGTACAGCCCCGAAGGCCAAAACTGGGGCTTCCCTATTTACAACTGGGAGGCTCAGGCCAAGGATAATTACGCCTGGTGGCGGGAACGGCTCGCGGTGGCGGCCAAATACTACCAGGCATACCGCATTGACCATGTGTTGGGCTTTTTTCGGATATGGGCCTCTTCCCGTTTCGATTATTCTTCCGCCCTAGGGCGTTTTGTCCCCTACACGCCGGTTACCGCCGGGGATCTGGGGAAACTGGGCTTTGACAAGAATCGGATTCGCTGGACTGCTTATCCGCATATCCCCACGGGGGAGTTGTGGGACGCCCTACGGAACAACTGGGGCAATTTGTTTGATGAGGCTGATATTGCCGCCGCTGCGAACAAGATCTTTGCCAGAGCCCTGGACCGGATCAACAATGAGGAGCTATGGCTTTTCAAAAAGGATATCAAAGGCGAAAAAGACATTGACGCTCTGGACCTGCATCCGGCCATTCGGTCCTACCTGTTCCAGGCCTGGCATAACCGGATTTTCCTTGAATACCAAAAGGGGAAATTCTTTCCGGTTTGGTATTACCGGAATTCCCGGGCCTACGGCAGTCTTTCCGACGGGGAAAAACAAAAGTTGGAAGAGCTGCTGGAAAAGCGGCGGGTAACATCGGAAAAAACATGGGAGGCCGAAGGAAAGAAACTCCTTTCGGTACTCGTGGAATCCTCCCCCATGCTTCCCTGCGCGGAAGACCTCGGGGCCGTGCCGGACTGCGTTCCCAGGACGCTTACCACGCTCAAGATTCTGGGCCTCCGGGTAGTCCGCTGGTTCCGCTGCTGGAACCGGGAAGGCCAGCCCTATGTTCCCTTTGAGGAATATCCCGAACTCAGCGTCTGTACCCCGGCGGTGCATGACAGTTCCACCGTTCGGGAATGGTGGGAGCGGGAAGCGAACCAGGAACAGTTCTCCGGTTTTATCGGCGTTCCTTCTTTGCCCAAGGTCTACAACCCCGGCGACGCCAAGAGGATACTATTAAAGACCGCGACGGCCCGTTCCCGTTTCCGGGTCTTCCAGATTCAGGATCTGCTCCACCTTTCCAATAGATGGTACGCGCCTGAACCCGCCTCGGAACGGATTAACGTGCCCGGCACCTCCAACGAGTTTAACTGGACCTATCGGCTTCCCGCCTCGATTGAGGAGATCGGAAAAGATAAGGATCTGATCCGGTCGGTGGCGGAACTTAGCCAGGTAAAACCGGCAAAAAAGCAGACGGGTTAGCGGGAAACCTTTTGTAAAAAAACAGCGGTCCGCCTGAAAAAAAAACCACTTTCACTAAAGCAAAACTGCGGATCTGCCCCATAAGTATATGGAGGCGAAAAATGACAGATATACCATTACAAGAAAGTGTTCCCGAAAAAGCGGACCCCCTGAGCAACGCGGTAAGCAGCCTGTTTGGCCTTTCATACCTGTTTCCCTACCAGCGGCTGGTAGTGGCGAATATTTTGGAGGCGGCGGAGGCTTCGGGGATTCCGCTCCATTGGCCGGATGCGGAAAGCGGTGCGGCTCAGGAAACGGCGGGGGAAAACGCGCCGGATCCCCCGGCGGAACAAGTCCTCTCAGACCGTGAATGTCCGGGTAAACAGATTGTGATTCTGCCCACCGGGGCGGGAAAATCCCTGTGTTTCCAGCTGCCCGCCATGCTCATGGAGGGGCCGACCCTGGTGATCTACCCCATCTTGTCTTTGATGGCCGATCAGGAACGCCGCCTGCGGGAAAGGGGATTTTCACCGGTGATACTCCGGGGAGGACAGACCAAAGAGGAACGGGATGAAATCTGGAAGAAGCTGCGTTCAGGTCAAAGCAAATTCATCATCGCCAACCCGGAGGTGCTGCTTACACCTCAGGTGATGACTCAATTTGAGCGGATAAAAGTTGTTCACACCGTGATCGATGAGGCCCACTGCGTAAGCGAATGGGGAGAGACTTTCAGGCCGAGTTATCTTGAAATCAATAGTATTATAAAAACGATTAAATCCCCTCTGGTGACCGCGTTCACCGCCACCGCCAGTAAGCCGGTACTTGCGAAAATCAAAAAACACATTTTCGGTGATGCTGAGGCTCACCAGATCATCGGCAATCCTGACCGGCCCAATATTACCTATACCGCAAAAGGCTGCATAGTTCGGGAACTTGCCGTCAGGGATTTGCTCATAACAAATGAGCGTCCGGCGATTGTGTTCTGTTCCTCCAGGCCGGGTACTGAGAAGCTTGCCGGGTATCTCAGAAACGGACTGCGGGAGCTTGGAAAAATGTGGCATAACGAAATAAAATTTTACCACGCCGGTTTAAGCCGGGAAGAAAAAGCGGATGTAGGAAAATGGTTTTTGCATAACAGCAGAGCGGTGTTAATCGCCACCTGTGCTTTTGGGATGGGCGTAGACAAAGCGGATATACGTACCGTAATACACCAGGATTGCCCGCCGTCGGTGGAGGCCTACCTGCAGGAAGCGGGCAGGGCGGGACGGGACGGCGGTCAGTCGAAGGCGATACTCCTCTGGGGGCCTGATGACGAGACAAGTCTGCGGCGGGCCGGGAACCAGGCGGACCGGAAGCGTGTCGCGGGTCTGCTGAATTACGCCAGGAATACAAGCGGGTGCCGAAGACAGGCGCTCCTCAAGATGCTTGATTATGACGGTAAACATGAAACCCCCGAATCCCTGTGCTGCGATGTCTGTGAAAAACAGGCAAGTGATTACCTGCGGGAAGAACTTAGCCTGACAGATTTTTTTCGGAAAAACAAAATGTGTTTTACCGCGAATGAGGCCGCCGGTGTTTTGGCGCGGGCGGAAAATATTCATTGGTCCGCAGAACAAGCCGGACGTTCTATCAGCCATCTTGTAAAAGCCGAAAAACTGAAAATATCCCGTAACATTTTCTGGAAAAACAAGATTACAATTGAGCAAGACGCTCGCAGGCTTCTTCCACCTCGTCCCGGTGACCAAAAGCGGAGAAACGGATAAAACTCTGACCGGCGGGACCGAAACCTGAACCGGGGGAGCTTATTACCTGGCACTTTTCAAGGATCTCCGAGAAGACATCCCAACTGTCCCTGCCGGGGAAATGGGCCCAGACATAGGGGGAATTGTCGCCGCCCGTGTGGGTTATCTCAATCCTCCGCAGGGCATCCCTGATGAGTTTCGCGTTACACAGGTAAAAGTCGGTAAGGCCGCGGATTTCTTTGAGGCCCTCCTCGTCCAGGGCCGCCAGTCCCCCCGCCTGGGCGATGTTGGAAGCGCCGTTGAAGATAGTGGTACATATCCGGTTCCAGTCGGCGTTAACGCTTTCACCGGAGGCGTAGTTCAGATCTTTGGGAACCACAGTCCAGCCCAAGCGTACGCCTGTAAAGCCCGCCGTCTTGGAGAACGAGTTAACCTCAATGGCGCATAACTTTGCTCCCTCAATCTCATAGATGCTCTTGGGAAGCGCCGGGTCCCGGATATATTCACAATAAGCGGCGTCAAAGATGATGAATGAACCTTTATCCCGCGCTGCCTCCACCAGGGCGGCAAGCTGCTTCCGGTCCGCCGCCGCGCCGGTGGGGTTATTGGGGGAACAAAAATAGATAAGGCCATTGGGAGGAATATGTTCAAGGTCGGGGAAGTAGTTGTTTTCAGCGACGCAGGGGAGATAGGAGATGCCCCCATAGACAGTGCCCGTCCCGGCGTTGTTGGCCTTTTGAATTGACCCGCCAGCGGCGCCGCCTGCGGCGCCTATCAATATCGAGCCGTCCACGTAAACCGGATAAGACGGATCCTGTACCGCCGCCTTTATCTCTGCGCCGAAAAGAAGCTGAAGCCGACCGATGTCGCACTTGGCCCCATCGGAAATAAACACCTCATCGGCGGTGATCGTACCCTTGTACAGCACCGCCGCGATCTTTTCCCGTAACACAGTCAGGCCCTGTTCGTCACCGTAACCCGAATAAGTTTCCGGCGCGATGAGCGCTTTAGCGCCCGCGGTCAGGCCGCCGCCGATGTGGGATCTGAGCGGCTCAGTTGTGTTGCCGACACCCAGGCTGATAATCTTTGCCTCCGGATGGGCAGCCGCATACTCCCGCCGCCGTCTTGCGATTTCAGGAAAAAGATAACCCGCTTTTAAGTTCACTATACAAGGATTGCGTCGTATCATCATTACTCCTTAATTTTTCAAGCCCGAAAGGTCCAAAGTCGCAAAATAATCCTCCGCCGTTTCGGGACGGCGGATCTGCACAACGGAACCACCCTGACGTACAAGCAGTTCACCGCAACGGAGTTTACCGTTGTAGTTAAAACCCATTGCCCTGCCGTGCGCGCCCGTATCGTGAATCACCACAAAATCACCCGGGCCTTCGGCCGCCGTATCAATTTTGGGAAGCCGCCGCTGAACGGCAAACTTGTCGTTGTTTTCACACAGGCTGCCTGCCACATCGTAAGTTTCAGATGCCGGGGCTGTTTCTTTTTCCGGAATAGTGATGTGATGATAAGCGCCGTACAAGGCGGGACGCATAAGATCCGCCATGCAGGAATCAAGGCCGATGTAATTACGATAGATTTCTTTTTTATGGATCGCCCTGGTCACAAGCCAGCCGTATGGACCAGTAATTACCCTGCCCCATTCGGTACGTATGCCCAGGGGATCAAGCCCGGCGGGCCTGATGATTTCATCGTAGACCTTTTGAATCCCCGACGCCAAAACCTGGTAGTCCACTGCGGCCTGATCAGGCCGGTAGGGAATGCCCACGCCGCCGCCGAGGTTCACAAATTCAAGCCGTACCCCGGTTTTATCCTGCAGCTCCGCCGCAAGCTCAAAAAGCATCCGGGCCGTCTCAATATGATAGGGAATGGAAAGCTCGTTGGAGGCTACCATGGTATGCAGGGCAAAACGCTTAACCCCCTTTTCCCTGAGCAGGCTGAAGCCTCGAATGATCTGTTCCCTGGTCAGGCCGAACTTGGCCTCTTCCGGCCTGCCGATGATGACGTTACCCTCCTTGAGGGGACCGGGGTTGTAGCGGAGAGAAACCAGTTCCGGCAGGCCTGCGTATTTTTCCAGAAATTCGATATGGGTAATGTCGTCCAGGTTGATCACCGCCCCCAGTTTTTGAGCGGCCTTGTATTCAGCGGCCGGGGTTTCGTTGGAGGTAAACATGACGTTTTCGCCTTTTATTCCGGCCATTTCGGCTAACAGCAGCTCGGTATAACTTGAGCAGTCCGCCCCAAAACCTTCGGCGGCGAGAATTTTCAAAATATACGGGTTAGGCAGGGCCTTAACCGCGAAATGTTCTTTGTAGTCCGGAAAGACCGAGAAAGCCGCCTTGATCCGGCGCGCGTTCTCGACAATTCCCCTTTCGTCATAGATATGAAAAGGTGTCGGATAACGTTCAGCGATTTTTTCAAGCTCCGCCTTGCCAAACGGGAAAACCTTCTCGCTCATTTTTTCTCCTTATGTGCCGCCAAGGTCTAACGCAAATAGCCATTATGCTTTAAAAGCTCCGCGTTGAGTATGCCGCCGCCCGCCGCGCCCCGCACCGTATTATGCGAAAGAGCGGTGAAACGGATATCAAATACATTGCAAGGCCGCAGCCGTCCAATCACCACCGCCATGGCCTTGTCCGCGTCACGATCCTTCCGGGGCTGGGGCCGGTCATTCTCTTCCCGGTATATAATTGGCTGCCTGGGCGCCATGGGCAGGTCCAATTCCTGGGGAAGAGCCTTAAATCCGGCCCAGATTTTTTTTATTTCGCCGACGCCTGGTTTTTTCGCGCCGAATTCCAGGCTGACGCAGGCGGTGTGCCCGTCGGTGACCGCTACCCGATTGCAGTGAGCTGCAATTTTTGGCAGCGCGGCGTTCTGAAACGCCCCATTTTCAATGGTTCCGAATATTTTGAGCGGTTCCTTCTCGGACTTTTCCTCCTCGCCGCCGATGTAAGGCACGATATTGTCAATCATGTCCAGACTCGGTACGCCGGGATAGCCCGCGCCGGAAACCGCCTGCATAGTCGTTACAATGACCCGTTCCACCGGATAACCCGCTTCAGCCAGGGCGTGAATTGGCGTCATATAGCTCTGAATCGAACAATTGGGTTTTACCGCGATAAAGCCCCGGTCCCAGCCCCGGGCCTTTTGCTGCGCCGGAATTATATCAATGTGCCGGGGATTCACCTCGGCAATGAGGACCGGTACATCAGCTGTCCAGCGGTGGGCGGAGGCGTTGGAGATTACCGGAATACCCGCCGCGGCGTAGGCTTCCTCAAGGGCCCTTGTCTCGTCTTTACTCATTTCCAGGGCGGAAAACACAAAGGAACAATCCCCCCGTTTAAAAGCCGCCGCGGCACGGCTTACATCGTTGGCGTCCTCAACGGTAATTTCGTTCACATGAGGCGCGCAGGTTTTTGTGAGCTGCCATCTTCCGGCAACCGCGTCCCCGTATTTTTTCCCGGCGCTCCGGGGCGAGGCCGCCACATAACGTACCTCAAACCAGGGATGATCGTTGAGCAAGGCGATATAATTCTGTCCCACCATGCCGGTTGCACCTAAAACGCCAACAGGTATCTTTGCCATTCCTCCTCCTTTGTCTATTTATCTTAACACAAATATCAGATGAGGTTAAAGACCGTGTTGCGCCGCGTAAAAAATGAACCATACGCGGGACCTTGACACAAAAAACCGGAAAAACTATAGTGAAAGCCTCTCAAGCTCACAGGAGAGATGCGAGAGTGGTTGAATCGGGCGGTCTCGAAAACCGTTGTGCCCGTAAGGGCACCGAGGGTTCGAATCCCTCTCTCTCCGGAATTGGTTTGTATGGAGAGATGACCGAGCGGCCGAAGGTGCACGATTGGAAGTCGTGTGTACCCGTAAGGGTACCGAGGGTTCAAATCCCTCTCTCTCCGAAACAGCAGAATTGTTCAAAAACTTCAGTTTCTGAACAATTTCGGTTAAAAAACGCGGTTTTGTCGAACCTTCGGTTCGCAGACTTTAGCCTGAAAAACCGCAAGGCTTGCAGGCTAACCGCAGGTTAGCAGATAACCAACCGGGTTATCAAACAAGTCCGGTATTAACCGTGAATACAATGCGCTGTGTTAAGGATATGCTAAATGCAGGGGAATTGCGGGGGATTTGAACCCAAGCGCTCTTTCTGAAATGTACACGCTCGATGAAAAAATGCGCAAAGTCGCCTTGTCTCTACAGCGGCAGGAAATTACCGAGTACTGCATCTATACCCGCCTGGCTAAGCTCTGTAAGGATCCACATAACGCGGAGATACTCCGCAGTGTCGGGGAAGCTGAAAAAAAACACTCCGGGTTCTGGCGGGGAAAAACCGGCGTCACCGTCAAACCGAACCGCCCTAAAATCCTGTGGACTATTTTTCAGGCAAGGGTTCTGGGGCTGACCTTTGTGCTCAAACGAATGGAAAAAACCGAGGGTACCGCTTCCCGGTATTATATGGATCTCAATAAAGAATTCCCCGAAGTGCAGGCTTTCAGCGAAACCGAAGCCGCCCATGAGCAGGAATTGCTGTCCATGCTGGACGAGGAGCGGCTGCGCTATGCGGGATCAGTGGTACTCGGCCTCAACGATGCCCTGGTAGAACTCACCGGCGCGCTGGCGGGCTTTACCCTGGCCCTGGGGGAGACCCGGCTCATATCCCTGGCGGGGCTGATCACCGGGATATCCGCCGCTTTTTCCATGGCCGCCTCAGAGTATCTCTCCCGCAAAGCCGACAACGATCCCCGCGCGGTGAAATCCGCCCTTTACACCGGTCTTGCCTATATTATCACCGTAGCGCTTCTCATTACGCCCTTTCTCCTCGCGGCAAATAAATTCACAGCCCTGGGCGTTACGCTGTCACTGGCGGTGTTGATCATTTTTTGTTTTAATTACTACCTTGCCATTGCCAAGGACCTGGACTTTAAGCGCCGATTCGCCGAAATGGCCCTGATAAGCCTGGGAGTGGCGGCCCTTTCTTTCGGTGTCGGCTGGATACTCAAAACCATGTTGGATATTTAGTGTACAGGCCGCTTTCACAACCCGGTTAGTTTCAAAAGTGGTTTTCGGGTTTATTTTTTCCGCACCGGAAGCGCCGCGGCTTTGGCGTCTACCGTGTTCAGTATGGCGGAAAGCCGTTCTTTTTCTATCAAATCGATGAGGCGGGCCTCGGTATAGCGCTTGGCTTCCTCGCTGAAGAGGCCCACAGTTATGCAGATGCCCTTGCCGGCTTTTACTTCCTTCAGGTGGGAGTGAAAATCACGGACAATAAGCTCGCCGATAGCGCCCTGGGTTCTGATAAACCGGAACATGATCAAATCGGACCATTTTGAGGTGTCCACTTCGGCGAGGATATCCGCCCACTCGTTATTGTGAACTGAAATGTTGGTGATTTTTATCTTGGCCTTGGCGAAATAAGTCATTACGATTTTACGGCAGAGGGCGACAAAATCCGCGGAGGGAGCCATAAGAAAAATTTGCAGATTCCTGTTGGCGTTGAGTTCCTGGTATTTATTTATCAGTACATTTACATCTTTATAGGAAGCGTTTTCAAGCTGGATCATTTTGAGCAGCGGCAAAGCCTTGGCGATTTCATTTTTCTTGATATAAGCGGAGGCCAGCCGGTAGCGGAGTTCTATCAGGACATCAGGCGCGACATTCTGATGCTTAATACCGATTTCATAATCTGTAATCGCCTCGTCGTACTGCCTGATTTCGGTATGGATGGTTCCCGCGACAAGGCAGGCGCTGGGACCCATAACCGGGTCAGGGCGGAGGTGGCTGAAGATACGCAGGGCCTGTTCAGTCTGACTGGCCTCGTAGTAACACTCCGCCAGGGTATAGAGGGACTCCTTGTCATCCGGGGCAAGGTCTATGGCCTTACGGATATTGAGCATCGCTTCTTTGGGTTTTTTCATCCTGAAAAAGGCGTGGCCCAGGTCCCTGAGTACCGCGGGACTTTCCGGGTCCTGCGTTTTGGCCTGTTGCAGCAGTTGAATCGCTCTTTCATAGTTCTTTTTAAGAAATTCAAGGTGGCCCAGGTTGTAGTTTACCTCAAAATTATCCTGCCGGAAATTTCTGGCAGCGGAAAAGCCCCTGTAGGCCTGTTCGGTAAGGTTGAGTTTCATCGCGGTCAAGGCATAGCGGAAATTCACATCAAAATTATCTATCCCCGGAACGGAGCTTAGGGATATTATTTCCACCAGTTGTTCATAGGTTTTCATGGCTTTATCCCAGGATTCTTCCTGAAAATAGATTTCCGCTACGGTATACAGCGCTTCCGGGTCTTTAGGATTTTGGGCAAGCCGCTTATCGGCGTTTTTTAAGATAGAATCCCGGCCTTTGATGCGTTTTTTACTGCCTGAAAGGCCGTCCCGGGAACGGGTCATGAAGATAAAAACGGCCCCCACAAACAGGACGAGGGCCATTACGCCAATTAATATGGGCAGCATCATATATACTTATCGGTCATTTAAGCCTGTTTTAAAACATCAAATTTGTCGATACTATTGAGGGCGAATATTACAAACGGTCCGCCTTGACAGGGGAAATTTTCCGGTCTAAATTTGAAATATCAGAGGCTGTTTCACAACTTCAGTTTTGGAACAGCAGCCTTAGATTTTATAACCGTCTATAACTATAAGGAGCTGGAGTCATGGCGTCAACTATTGGTATTAAAATCGCTAACGGGGAATTTTATTCTGTTGTTGAGGAAAATTCCACCGTTAAAAGACGGTTCGTTCTCACCACTGTCCATGATAAGCAGGAGAGTGTACAGATCGATCTGTATAGGAGCGGTACCCGGACCATGGCCGACGCCCAGTATATTGGTAGTCTGGTTGTGGAAAATATTAAACCCAAACCCAAAGGGGAACCTTCTATAGAAATGGTGATTTCTTCCAGCGCGGATGGGAATATCACCGCCGATGCCGTTGATCTGGATACCGGTGCGGGCGGGGAGCATCAGATTTTGAGTGTTTCTCTTAAATCGCTGGATGAAGAGCAGCGGGAAGTGGATGTTCCGGACTTTGAGTTGGAAAACAACGACGCGCCGCCCTCTGGTTTATACGAACATGCAAAATCGCTACGGGAAGAGGACTCGAGGAAATTCCCCTGGCTGGTGGTGATCATTATCGGGCTGGTCATTATTCTGGCAATCACGGCGATCTGGTTCCTGTTTTTCCGAAACGCGGTGTCATCTTCCTTCGGCCCCTCCCCGGCGGAGGAAAGTATCCCCGAGGTTCAAGCGCCCGTCGAACCACAGCCGGAGCAGCCTTCCGTAAGCCGGACGCCGGCCCCGCAAGAAGCCCTGCCCGCTCCTCCTCCGATTATTCAGGCGCCCTCTTCCCCTCCCCCGCCGCGGCCCCAAGCAGCGGCGCGCGGGCGTCCACCCGCTCCGGTCTTGTCATATAAAGTACCGGCGACTATTCCACCGGAAGGCGTTTCCTATACGATACGCTGGGGTGATACTCTCTGGGATATTTCAGCCGCCTTTTACCGAAATCCCTGGCTCTATCCTCGGATTGCGCGGTTCAACAATATCCGCAATCCGAATTTGATCATTTCCGGAACCACTATCCGAATTCCTCCGAGAAACTGAACATGCAGGAGAGCCGGGAGCCTGTTCCGCTTGTAGGTTTTATGCACGAAGTGCAACAAACTCCTAGTATTAAACAGCATCTCACAGGAAGATGGAGTATGTCTTCCGCGGGCGCAGGGAGACCGGGATTCTTTTTGGTTCCTCTGTTGTTTTTGCTGCATTTTAATTCCTGCGCGGCCCAGCAGGTACAGCCTGATTTTTACCAGGGCTTACTTGCCCGAGCGGGAAGCGCCGATAAGGATTCGGCAGCGCGGCAGACAGCCGTTCTGTTTTTCGAAAAAGCCTTGAACAGCCCCAATATCCACATCCGGCAGGCCGCCGCGGAAGAGCTGTTGCTCCTGTTTTACGAGGGTACGGAATTGGCCGAAGCGACGCTGAACCAGGCCTGTCGGGAAGCCGCGGGGTCCTGGGCAGCGGCTTTTGAGGCGCTGGATGCCGCTCCGGATCAGGCCAGGGAAAAGGTCCTCGCGTTCATATTGAGTTCCGGCAATTACGGGAGTGTAACGGCGGGTTCCGGCGGACGGTTTCCCGATGAAGCGGCCCTCTACGTCCTGCGGGAATGTCTCAACCGGAGCGAGGATTTTTTCAGCGCCTCGGAGGAGGCCGCCATTAAAGGGCATATTGCCGCGTCTCAATCCCGTTTCAGCGAGGCGCTGGCCTTTTTCCGGGCCGTACCGGACGAAGACCATCGGATTTTTTTGCAATACCCTGATCTGCTGAACGACCTGGGCAGGTCCTATCAGTATGCCGCCATAGGAATTGAAGGTATCGCCCTGTTTCTGGATTGGGAAAAAAACCGCGCCGAAGCGCGGAATCCGGAAATCCGGTTCAGGCTCCTCTTTTTTGCGGCCCGGATTGCCCGCCAGAGGGGCCTTGTTGATCAGGGAATAGGACTCTTTGTCCGGGCCCTTCCTTTTGCTCCGAATGCGGTCCAGGCCGACGCTTGTATATGGTACATTTTGGATTCCGCGCTGGGCGGCGGTCCCGGTGACGCCATTGGGTATTTATCGACTTTTGTCCGGCAGTGGCATGACGACGCCTATTTCTCCGACGTGCTGGACAAACTCTCCCGGGAGCTTATCCTGCGGCGGCAATGGAGTGATTTGATACAGGTCTTTACCTTGATCCGGAATCATCCCGCCGGGGCGGTCAAATACGCCTACATCATCGGCCGGGCCATTGAAGAGGGCTATCTGTCGCCGGAAGAAACCCGGCTGGCGGCTGAGGCGCTGATGGAAACAAGCCGGGCAGGGACCCCGGCGTCGCTGGCCGGCGCGTATCTGCGCATTGCCCATGAAGCCGGAACCGCCTTGTCCTATTACCGCGTTCAGAGCGCCGCTGTCCTGGGCGAGCCGTTTCCAGAACTGCCGAAAATTCCGGCGGCGGGTAAGAGCGCCGGGACCGGAGCGGCGATGGAATTCCTCCTGGGCTTTTTCAGAAACGGCGCCGGCGCTTTCGCGCCCCGGTATATCCGGACCCTGGAAAAGGAACTCTCCACCGGGGATCTGCGCAGGCTGGCCGGGGCACTGGAGGAGGCGGGTTTATACGCGGAGTCCATCAGGCTGGTTTCACTCTATATTACCCAAAAGGATTATAAACCGGACCGGCGGGACCTGGAACTCCTCTATCCCCGCCCCTTCAAGGGATTGGTAGAACAATATGCGGCGGAAACCGGCGTTGCTATGGAACTGCTCTTTGGGCTTATCCGTACCGAGAGCGCCTTTCAAAGCGGTATTGTCTCCCAAGCCGGGGCCATAGGCCTGACCCAGCTTATGCCCGCCACCGCCAGGGAAACAGCGGACCGCATCCGCCGCGACGGCGGGCCGGACTATACCCGGACAGACGGAGCGGGCAATTCCGGGCTGAATCTGCTGGACCCGGCGGTAAATATCCATATCGGCGCGGCCTATCTTGCCTATCTTATGAAACGTGTGCCCACGCCAGGTTCCGCCGGGGTTTCCCTCAGCGGGGAAGATCCTCTCCTGGCTCTTTTGGCTTACAACGGCGGCATGAACCGGGTTCGGCGCTGGCGAAGCGCCGGTGCCTGGATCGGCAGCCTGCCGCCGGACCTCTTTCTGGAAACCGTCGAATTCCCGGAGACCAGGGAATACGGCAGAAGGGTCCTCGCGGCGGCGGCGCTGTACAGGGACCTGTATAAAGACTAGGTGCCTGTTATTAAGACAGCTATAATTTGGGGGAACCCGCACCTGGAACGATTGGATGGATATGCAGAGATAAGCTTTAAAAGTGCAGATTCGGCGGCCGGCGCCGGTTGAGAACAGCATAGTACGCCGGACCGGAGGAGCTCTGCCGCGCGCTTGTTGATTGTTTTCTGATTTTTTCCCACAATAGTATATATGCTTATTCCGTTTTATCCCGATTTTGTGCCTTTGGATCTTAATTTAAAGGATAATCTGCATCCCCGTCTTTCCCTGACGCCGGACGGTGTCTCGGAATTCACCTTTTCCGGCCTGTACCTTTTCAGAAACCGGTATAAATACCGGATTTCTCAGGAATCCGGCGGCGGTTTTATCATTTCCGGTGAACAGTACAGCCGGCATTCGGACGGGCCGGAACAAGGGAAAAGATTCTTTATGACCCCTTGCGGCGCCCCGGATTCCGGTACGCTGGAATCCCTTTTCAGGACGCACGATTACTGGAAGAATATTTCCGAAGCCGTACTTGCCCCGGCGCGGGAACGGCTTGAACAGGACGGCGTCGAAATTGCAGAGGACCGGGACAATTTTGACTATCTTTACTTCCGGGAGGATCTGGCGAAGCTGACCGGGAAGAAATACCACAAAAAGAAGAATCTGCTCAATCAATTTTTGAACACCTACACCAATTATGAGGAACGGCCTTTGACCGCGGCGCTTATTCCCCGGGCAATAGAGATTTTGAATCGCTGGAGGCGGGACAAGGGTGAGGATGGGGATTTCCGCGCCGCCGCCGAGGCGCTGGATCTGTTTGACATACTGAAGCTGCGGGGTATGATTTATTATGTTGAGGGCCAGCCGGCTGCGTATTGCCTTGGCGAAAGTATTGCGAAGGGAAAGATGTTTGCCATTCATTTTGAAAAGGCGATTGATGAATACAAGGGGATTTATCAGTTTATGAATAAGGCGTTTGCCGCGTCACTGCCCCGGTTTTTTACCTACATCAACCGGGAGCAGGATCTGGGCGACGAGGGGCTCCGCCAGGCAAAGATGACTTACCGGCCGGCGGGTTTTGTAAAAAAATACACCGGCAGAATGGCCGTTTAGGGAAAGGGCTCTATGATTTATTTAACCGGTTTTCACGCCATTGAGGAACGAATCAAATCCGGCGGGGCCTGCGGTCCTTTGCTGCTGGCAAAAGCGGGTCCCAGGGCCAGGGAAATTCTTACCCTGGCGGCTGACAGCAGGATCCGTGTGGACCGGGTAGGGACCTTTGAGCTTGACCGGCTTGCGCCGGATCACCGGGGGATCGCGCTGCAGCTTGAGGACCACTTAGACGAAGGCGTGGATGTAAGCCTTGAGGAATTCATCTCCGGCCTTGACGAGCGCAAGGACGCGCTCGTTCTTATCCTGGATGATATCACCGATCCTCATAATTACGGGGCCATTCTCCGTTCCTGCGATCAGTTTGGAGCGGACCTGGTGATCAGTAGAAACCGCCGCAACGCCAAGCACGCCGAGGTTATCTCCAAAACCTCAGCCGGGGCGGTTTCCTGGGTTCCCCAGGCGGAGACGGCGAATCTGGCGCGCGCCATGGAAGACCTGAAAGAGGCGGGCTTCTGGATCTTCGGCGCCGGCATGGAGGGCGAGCCGGCCTGGAAAAAAGACCTCCGGGGCAGGACGGCCCTGGTGCTGGGCGGTGAGGGAACCGGCATTTCCCGGCTCCTGCGTGAGCGCTGTGACGGCATGGTCGGGATTCCCTGTGAGGGCAGGCTCGATTCTCTTAACGTGTCGGTAGCCGCCGGCGCGCTGCTGTACGAGGTACGGCGGCAGCGGTCAAACAAATAGCACGTAACGCTACCTGAACGCATAACAATACACGCAGCCCGCGGGACAGTCGCCGTAACGGCCGATGTCCACGCTTTGCGCGCAGAGGCAATGAGGCCGCTGGTGTTTGTCCTTACCCTTGGTTTCAACGCCCCAAAGCTCTCTCATAAGTTCCCCGTCAATACAGGCGCCGGCCTTGATACCGAAGGCCTCAAAATTTTCCGCCTCGGCGCAGCTTTGGATTTCCATTCCCGCCGCTCCGGCTGTTTGGGCAAGGTCCGCCAGCAGCCGGCCCAGGCCGCTAGCCGGGAGGGCCGGTGTTTCCCTCCGCGGAAAACCCGCTTTTTCCAGGGCCGCAATGCGACGCTTTGCCCCCCGGTACTCATCGTACAAGCTGACAATAACCCGCCGTACCGGGCCGGTGAGATTCCGCGCCAGAAGGCTGAAATTCCGGCGGTGGAAATCCCCGTCGGTAACACCGCTTATGAAAATTGGGTCATAGCGCCATATCACCCGCCGGGACCCGATTTTCCGCGCCAGTTCCCCCATAGCGGCGCAGATAATCTCCGCCGGGGGTATCTTCGGCTCAAGAATCGCGGGATAGCCGGTCACGGTAACCATTACATAAAAGAACGGGCAGCGCTTTTCGAGCGCTTCGATATTGTCAAGAATAGGCCGGGGGTCCCTGGTCCAGAAAACCAGCACCCCGGAGTCAGTGACGCGGTCCTCCGCGGCCGGCCGCAGTAAAACACGGCGGACCTGGGCCGCGTTAAAAGGATTCGCTACATCTACAAACCCCACTTCCAGCCTTTCCATAAACCAGTCAAAGCGGAAGCGGGGAATATCACAGCGCCGGGAAACGCTGATGACCATTAAAAAACCGGAACCACGCTCCCGTCGCTCCAGGTACTGTTGATGTAATTTTTCACTTTTTGGCTGAGCAGGGCATTTTTCAGCGCCTGAATCCTCGAGTCCTGCTCTTTGCCCCTTTGTACCACCACGATGTTCACATAGGGAGAATCCGCGCCTTCAATGATAAGGGAGTCCTTGAGGGGATTGAGGCCCGCCTCAAGGGCGTAATTGCCGTTAATGGTAGAGGCGTCGACATCCTGTAAGGAGCGGGGAAGCTGGGCGGCCTCAAGTTCCTCGAAGCGGAAGTTTTTGGGGTTGCCGGTGATGTCCCTGGGAGTGGCGGTAAGGCCCACTCCGGGCCTGAGGGTGATAAGGCCGCCGGCCTGGAGCAGCAGCAGCGCCCGTCCGCCGTTAGACGGATCATTGGGGATGGCGATAGAAGCCCCGCTGGGAAGATCAGCGATGTTTGTATACTTGGACGAGTAGAGGCCGAAGGGTTCAATATGAACCCCAAACGCGGAAACCAGTTTTTCCGACCATTCCGCGTTGGTTTCCAGATAGGGGATGTGCTGGAAGAAATTGGCGTCCAGGTCCCCGGCGATCAGCGCCACATTGGGCTGTACATAGTCGGTGAATTCCACCACTTTCAAGGTGATACCCTGGGCCGCCAGTTCCTCACTGATCAGGTTGAGCAGTTCCGCATGGGGAACCGGGGTTGCCCCTACCGAAAGGGTAGCTCCGGATTTAGCCGAACTGCCTCTGGCCTCCACAGTCGGGCTGAGAGCCAAAACCAATGCGCCCGCCACGAGCAGACTAATCATCGTCTTTTTCATACGTTCCTCCGTATAATTCTTAGTATTTATATAGATATACTGCATAGAAAATTTTTTGTCAATAGAGGCTGTTGCAAAACCCGGTTAGTACGAACCTCCGGTTCTCAGGCTGCGAAACATGCATTTTTAATCTCAGCGCTTCGACAGCAGACTGCGGCTTATCGCCGTACCGACGACCTGCACAGCCTCCACCAGGATAAGAATAACAATTACTGCGGCGATAGTAACATCGGTCCTGAAACGATAGTAGCCGTAGCGTATGGCCAGGTCGCCCAGGCCCCGGCCGCCGATAGCGCCGGCCATGGCGGAGTAGCCGATCAAATTGATGATGGTCAGGGCCAGGCCGGAAACCATGGCGGGCATGGCCTCGGGGATCAGCACTTTGCGGATGATCTGGAAGTTGGTGGAACCCATGGCCTTAGCCGCGGTCAGTACCCCCAGGTCCACTTCGGAGAGAGCCGCCTCGGCGACTCTTGCCACAAAAGGGGCGGCGGCGATTGAAAGGGGGATAATCACCGCCGTAGGCCCGATACTGGTTTTTATGATGAGGCGGGTCAAAGGGATGAGCAGGATCATGAGGATGATGAAGGGCAGGGAACGGAAGAGGTTCACCAGGCGGGAAAACACATTGTAGATGATCCTGCGGGGGACGAGGCCCGCCGGAGAAGTAATATAGAGATAAGCGCCCAGGGGAAAGCCCAGAAGACACGCGAAAAAGGTGGAGACAAAGGTCATGTAGACCGTCTCCGCTGTTGCCTGGGGCAGCATGGACAAGATTCCGAGCAGTTTTTCGTTAGGCATGTATCATCTCCCTTGCGGCCTGGGTTTTCGGCGAGTCAAATACCGAGGCCACGGTCCCCTGTTCTACAATACTCCCCTCTTCCAGTACCGCTACTTCCTGGCAGATCTCCCGGATAACTTCCATCTGGTGGGTAATGAGCACTACCGTGATTTTCAGCCGCTGCTGCAAGTCCCGAATCAGCGAAAGGATTGAACGGGTGGTCTGAGGGTCCAGTGAACTGGTTGCCTCGTCGCAGAAAAGCACCTGGGGGTCTGCCGCCAGAGCGCGGGCGATTGCCACCCGCTGTTTCTGGCCTCCCGAAAGTTCCCGCAGGCGGGCCTTGCGCTTATCCGTAATGTCGACTAACTCAAGAAGCTCATCCACCCGCTTTGCAATCTGCTTTTTATGCAGCCCCGCGATTTCCAAAGGAAAGGCTATATTCGCCGCCGCGTTACGCGATCCAAGGAGATTAAAGTTCTGAAATATCATCCCCATCTTTCGCCGCCGTTCCAGCAGAACGCGGCCCCGCAGGGCGTCAACCCGATCGGAATCGTAATAAACCTCACCGGCGTCAGGCCCTTCCAGGAGACTCATGATCCGCAGCAGGGTGGATTTCCCCGCGCCGCTCCTGCCGATGATTCCGTAAATAGAACCATCGGGAATAGTGAGATCCACATCCCGCAGCGCCGTTACTGCGGCGTAGGTTTTCGATATTTTTTTAAGGATAATCACCGGTTTTCCTCTGTCCTCACGCCTATCCCGCGATTTCCTTCAGCCGTTCAATAATGCTGATGTGTTGGGTACAGGCGTCTTCACACTGACCACAGGCTACGCAGCTGCCGGCGATTGCCTGGTCGATGCTCCAGTACCATTTGAGTCGATCCCCAACCGCGTCCACTCCGGACTTGCTGTTGAGAATTTTTTGATTGTAAGCGTCCATAAACTGAGGGATGGGAATCCCCTGGGGACAGTCGTCGCAGTAGGCGCAGCCGGTACAGATCCCCTCAAAGGAAGCGCCGGCCCCGGCTTTGACCGCCGCGAGTTCCGCTCCGGTCCGGGGCTTATACCCCTCCATAGCCGCAAGGGCTTCTTTGACTTGTTCCATTGTCTGAAAGCCCACCAGGGTCACGCTGATATCCGGGTGATCCCACAGGAAGCGCAACGCCGCAGCCACGGTTCCCTCACCGGACCGCCGCAGAAAGCCGAACAGCTCGGGATTCTGTGGAATGATGCCGCCCCCCAGCGGGTTCATCACCACCGCGCCCAGCTTCCCTGCCCTGATCGCGTCAAAGGCCTCCTGCCTGGTCTGGAAATTATAGGCCGAATAGCCGAACAGTACTCCCTCAAAAACCCCTTCCATCAAGAGTTCCTTAATCTCATCTTTTATAAGGTGACTTGAAACACAGATATGCCGAATCAGCCCTTCTTCCTTGAGTTTATTGAAGGTTTGCAGAACACCACTTTTTTTCCGTTCCTGCCAATTATCTAGGCCGGTTATGCACCAGATATGGTAAAAATCAACAGCCGGAATATCCATACGTTTCAACTGGGCCTCAATTTCCCGGCGAATCCCATCGGCGGTGGAGGCAAAGGTCTTGGTTGCCGTGTAATAGGGCAGCTTCCGCCGCCTGAGCTCCGCGAACCCCTTGCCAAACACTATTTCACTTTTGGTCTCAAAATATCCCGGCGCGGTATCAAAATAATTCACGCCGCCTTCGGCCGCGGCAACCATCATCTGGACGCATTCATCATGATCATCCACATGGGCGAACCGCATACCCCCAAAGCCCAGCAATGAAACTTTTTTCCCTGTCTGCCCATAATCTCTGTACAGCATAGCGCCTCCAGGGAAGATAATATCAATTTTGGGAAAGGAAGAAAAGATAGCCGATAGAGGCTCTTTTAAAACTTCAATTTTGAAAGGCTTGATACCTGAGCTTGTTCCAAAACTAATTGACTATGCGCTAAAGCGCATGGTGCGAACCTTCGGTTCGATGGAACAAGCTCTTGCGGTTTTTATCTATA
This sequence comes from Treponema sp., assembly GCA_031266095.1. Next base: position 31,878 of record JAISBR010000090.1, read on the forward strand.
CTAATGTATAGTATGTCAAAAGGAGAGATGATGGATCTGGAAGAGAAAATTTCTATTCTCGCGGGTGCGGCGAAATATGACGCGTCCTGCGCCTCATCAGGGAGCAGCGCGGACTCCAGAGGCAGGGGCGCGCGGAGCGGGAATAAGTTTGGCGTCAGCCTTCCCGCCGGTGTGTGTCACAGTTGGACTGAAGATGGCCGCTGTGTAAGCCTCCTCAAGGTACTATTCTCCAATTCCTGCCGTTTTGACTGTGCTTATTGCGTAAACCGCGTTTCAGCGGATGTTAAACGGAGCAGTTTTACCGTGCGGGAACTCGTGGAATTAACCTGTGAGTTCTACCGTCGCAATTATATCGAAGGGCTTTTCCTGTCATCTGGAATTTTCGCGGACCCCGACATTGTGATGGAAAGACTCATCGAAACCGCCAGGACTCTCCGTGTGGAGGCGGGCTACGGTGGTTATATTCATCTCAAAATAATTCCCGGTACGGGAGAAAAGGTGATCCGCGCGGCCGGCGTCTGGGCGGACCGTCTTAGTGTCAATATTGAGCTTCCCACCGACAAGAGCCTTCAAACCCTGGCGCCGCAAAAATCGGGCAAGGTGATACTGGGGGCGATGAGAGACTTCGCGGGAGTGAACGCCGAATTAGAGGAAGACCGGCGGAAAGTGCGGTCTTTGCCTCAGGGCAAAAGCGTCCCCCCGGCCTTTGCCCCGGCGGGGCAGAGCACCCAGCTTATTGTGGGGGCCAGCGATGAGGATGATCGGCAAATTATCAAGCTATCAAGCTCCCTGTACCGCACGTTTTCCCTCAGGCGGGTCTATTATTCCGCTTTTATGCCTCCCGGCGTTTCTGCTCAAGACCCCCGGCTGCCGGATATTCCCGGTCCGCCCCTGGTCCGGGAACATCGCCTGTATCAGGCGGACTGGCTGCTGCGCTTCTACCATTTTACCGCAGGAGAAATTCTTGACGATACCGAGCCTTTCCTGGATTCCCACATCGACCCTAAAGCCGCCTGGGCTTTGAAACATCTGGAATTTTTCCCGGTGGAAATAAACCGTGCTGATTACGAAACCCTGCTTCGGGTTCCGGGTATCGGCGCGAAAACCGCCCGCCGGGTCATTGAAACTCGCCGTTCCCGTAGTCTCAGCTTCGACAGCCTCCGCCGATTGGGGGCGGCGCTCAAGCGGGCCCGTTACTTCATCACCTGCGGCGACTCATTTATTGAGCGGCCCGATGATCCCCGGCGAATCCGCCGGATTCTCATGGATAGTGACGGCGCGGGAACGCAGCTTCCGTTGTTTGAATTTTAGCGCCGTTTGTAGCCCAAAGCACGAAAGCCTTTTCGTTTTATATCCTCCAGCCGCGTAAAACCGGCGAGTTTTTTTCGCTCAAAGCGCTCGGCCTCAGTCGAACTGAACCCGGCGATGAACACGCCACCGGCGGTCAAAAGCGCCGCCAAAGCCTCCCATAGGGCCGCGAACTGGTCCGCTTCTTTTGGGATTGAGCTTGGGGGCAATAACTCGGGAAAAACGGCGATAAAATGGTAGGGGCGCCCGGCTGCCGCTTCAAGCAGGGCCTCGGCGCCGAGCCGCAGATCCACAGCGGGGACAAGCAAGAGCGCGGGCAGGGCCTCCGCTTCCGCCGCGGGTTTTAACACGGCCTCGGTATTGTGCCGGGCCGCTTCCAGGGCCAGAATGTTCCTGCCGGACAGGACCAGTACCCAAGGCTGCCTCTGGGGAACCTTACGGTACGCAAACTCAAGCAGCCAGCAGGGGAAAAAACCCTGTCCGGGTTCATGGATAAGTATCGGCGCGCCGGCGTTATGCGCGGTTTTACCTGACAAATCAGGGGCGGGAAAAAGCCGTTCCGCGCCAATACGGCGTATCAGTTTCGCCGCCGCCAGCACCGCGCCGCCGGGCTGATCAAAGCCGGAAGCGCCGTGAACAGTTTCGATATGCAGGGGAATATCCTCAATTTGGCAATCAACGGATGCTCTGACGTAAAAGGGATGGCGCGTAAGAAAGCCCCGCCCTGCCTTGACCACCGCGCCCGCGGCCGCCGCTTTCCCGCCAAACACAAACACGCTGTATTCCGCGTCCTTTTCTTTAACAGAATCGTTGACCGGCGGAACGCCGCACGCCGTACCGGGACACACTTGATGCCCTCTGCGTGGTTCCCGCCTGCTTTTTTCCTCCCATTCCAGCTCCGCCCCGGCGGCGCTTATCTCTTCCCGAAAAAAATCCACCAGAGTATGCACCGTCACCATAATGACCCTGCCGCCGGGATTGAGCAGCCCCGTTGAACGGCGGACAAAATCTTTCAATACCGGCCCGCCCGTTTTAGCGGGAATGTTGCTCAGGATCAGGTCCCAGCGGGCGTTCTCATGCCCGGCAAGCAGCGGCTCGGTATGGGTTTCCAGCGTTGAAGGAGGGATGCCGTTTTTCACGGCGTTGTACATCGTAATCAGACGCGCCAGCTCATCCCGATCCTGCGCCCGGACCAGTACGCCGCCGAACCGCGGCGCGCCAATCGGCGCCGGGCCGGTGTATGCCGTATCCTGCCGCGCGGGGCCCATCGCCATAATCACGGCGGCGGCGCATATCCCGATAACGCCTATTCCGCAGCCCGCGTCCAGCACATAACGGGGCGGAGACCTTCCCGCCGCCGCGTCTTCATCTAAAACACGGGACAAAGTTTTCAATAAAAACCGCGTTCCGGAATCAATATCAGCGGAACTGAACAGCCCCTGGGAAAGGGAAAAATGAAAATCAATTCCCCTCAATTTGAAGGAAACTTCTTTTGTTATATAACCGGCTTTTATCAATTTAATCTCTTAAGGCTCTTTCAAAACTTCAGTTTTGAAAAAGCGGCCGCTTAAAAATGCATGTGTGGAAGCTGTTCAGAAGCTGAAGTTTCCGGACAAGTCTATTTTATATCGTTTCGTTTAGTTCAATCAACCTGACGGCAGGGTACCGCAGGGCATCGGCGTTTACTTTTTTGGGTATCACAATTCTCCTAAAAGCAGTTTGGTTTAAAGCATCTTGCTTTGAAGAAAAAATTCACCGCGAAGATGCTATGATTTGAATTATCGGGAGTAAGTGGTACTCTGGTCTGACGGGGCCAGAGAGCCGGTGGCAGGTTGGTTTGCGACGTGAGGAAATCCGGAGGTGCTTCGGGTAGCGATGGAGGAACCTCGGCGCGAAGATTAGTCTAAACCGGCCACCGTAAAACAAGATGCGGCTGCCAGCCACGCCGGCAGACCGCGCATAGGAGTACGGTGCACCACGCCCGATAAGAGCTCCTGGTCCATATTTTATCCTAAAGTGCGGCATGATGACAAGCGGGAACACAAGGGTGTCAGCAATTAAACATTACAAAAAAACATGCCATAGTAAGGCATGGGACGGGGAATATTTGGAAAGTTAAGAGGCAATCTGGAGAAGACAGGGAAAGAACTGCCGGATAAGCGGCGGGATGGGCACGATCTGAAGTACCGTCTGTTAGATGCGGTCAAGTGTACGTTTGCCGTCTTTTTCTTTCAGCATCCCTCCCTGTTGAACTTTCACCAGGAGATGCAGAAGAAACTGAAGCGGAATAACCTTGAAACGCTCCTTGAGGTCAGGGACATACCCTGCACCATGCAGATAACCCGGTTGCTTGACGGGCTTGAACCGGAGCGATTCAGCGGGGTATTCACGGACAATCTGAAACTGGCAGAACAGTACCTGGACTTGAGGGATACCGGGTATTGGACGGTAAACTTGACCCATAAATTTCCCCCTTTTCCTAAAAACCATGATATATTGATCGAATGCTTGGGAGGGTGTTATGTCCGGAGGGGAAAGTTTCAATATGGCGGAAGAATTCGCGGGTGTGGATTTCAACGAGGCAAGGCTGGAAAAGCGGTTGGTACGGACGATGGAAACGCTGTCCAAGCAACCGGGTAACTCAATATGGGCAAGCAGTGAGAACCGTGCCGAAGCCAAAGCGAT
>JAISBR010000109.1 GCA_031266095.1 Treponema sp.
CCGGAAACAACAAGGGAGTATCTCGGTCTACATTGACAAATCGTGCACTCATGAGGTGATTCTACCTGACTTTATTGGTTTTGACGATCCCGCAGGGAGAAGTGCAACAGGCTCCTAGAGGAGGGGAATCTGGCGTTCATCATGGCTAAGGAACTGCTTTTTACAGCGGCCGATCCGGGGACCGGGCTCAGGGTAAGTGAGGCTCATTCCCCTCCAACCCTTTCCTAAATCAGCGTGGGCCCGTATCTTTTCATATGCGCCAGGTGATCGGTGATATCATCATTGATATCGCCGAAACGACTGGTATTTTCCCCCGGGCTGTATCCGGCCCTTCCTTTTAATTTCTGAAACTGTGTATTGGCGCGGGTATCCTTCCTCCCCGGCTGATAAAGGCGTCGCTCTTTGCGGGATTTACCGCCATAATGGGCGCGCCGCCCAGGAGGCCGCCGAACTCAGCCCAATCGCCGGCTTGTTTACCCGGGACCGGAATGACCCGCACGGCGGTGGTTTTGTTATTCACCATACCGATAGCCATTTCGTCGGCGATGATCGCCGAGATGGTAGCGGCGCTGGTATCGCCGGGTAAAGCAATCATGTCCAGGCCCACGGAGCAGACCGAGGTCATGGCCTCAAGTTTGTCAAGGCTGATAGTGCCTTCCCTGACGGCGGCCACCATGCCTTCGTCCTCGGAGATGGGAATGAAAGCCCCGGAAAAGCCGCCCACATGGGTGGAGGCCATGACGCCGCCTTTCTTTACCATATCGGTTAACATGGCCAGCGCGGCGGTGGCGCCGTGTGCGCCGGCGCTTTCAAGGCCCATCTCCTCAAGGATACGGGCTACCGAATCACCTACCGCCGGGGTGGGCGCAAGGGAGAGGTCGAGGATTCCAAAGGGAACCCCGAGGCGGCGGGCCGCTTCCATTCCCACCAGTTGGCCCATGCGGGTTATCTTAAAGGCGGTTTTTTTAATGATGTCGGCTAACTCATCAAAGCCGGCATCCCGGTGGCTTTCCAGGGCGGCTTTGACCACGCCGGGGCCGGAGACCCCTACATTAAGGCAACTCTCCGCTTCTCCCGCTCCGTGAAAAGCGCCGGCCATAAAGGGGTTGTCTTCTGGCGCGTTACAGAAGACCACGAGTTTGGCGCAGCCGATGCCGTCATGATCGGCGGTTTGTTCCGCCACAGCGCGGATAATCTCGCCCATGCGCCGTACAGCATCCATGTTGATACCACTCTTGCTGGCCGCCACATTCACTGAGGCGCAGACCCGCCCGGTCACGGATAAGGCCGCCGGCAGGGAGTTGATGAGCCGCTCGTCTCCAGCGGAGAAACCTTTTTGTACCAGCGCGGAAAAGCCCCCCACAAAATCAACGCCCAATTCGGCGGCTGCTTCATCCAGTGTCCGGGCAAAGGGGGTAAAGTCCGTCTCCTCAGAGGAGGCGGCTACCAGTGCTATGGGCGTCACCGCGATACGCTTATTGATAATAGGAATGCCGTACTCGGTCTCAATGTCCCTGCCTGTTTTCACCAGCGGACCCGCGACGCGCAGCAGCTTCTCCCGAATCTTTTTCCGGGTCTCCGTTCCGGAAGAGCGGGCACAGTCCAGAAGGGACACCCCCAGGGTGATAGCACGGATATCCAGCTTGTACCGCAGAAACATGTCCACGGTTTCTTTGATCTCAAATGGCGTAAACAGCATGAAAAATTCCTAAATGCGGTGCATGGCGCTGAATACTTTTTCGTGCATTAAACTGATGGAAACGTTCATGGTTTCACCTAACTCGGCAAGCTCCCTTTTTACATCCTCAAGGGCCCTGGCGCCGGAGGAAAGATCCACCATCATCATCATCACGAAATTGCCGCTCAGAATGGTCTGACTGATATCCTCGATATTGATGTTCCGTTCCGCCAAAAAGGCGCTGACTTTGGCGATAATCCCGACCTTGTCGGTACCTACCACGGTAATAATCGCGTTCATGGTTCTCCTATGGGCATCCGCGCCCGCTGAACGCGGCGCCCTCGTGTTTCCGTCATTTGAGCTTGTTCCAAAAGCTGAAGTTTTAGAACAGCCTCATTTAATAGGGGAGAGGAAGCGGTGCCGCTCATTGGCCTGCCGGTATCCGTTCTCCAGCGGCAAGCTCGGAATAAATAGAGGCGATAAGCCGCTCAATTTGGGGTCGTTTTGGAGACTGAGGTTCCAACGACAGGTACAGCTCATAATCGGCAATCGCCTCCCGGGGACTGCCGGCTTTAAGGCGGGTATTCGCCCTGCCCAGGCAGGCGGAAGCGTAGCCGGGATCTTCGTCCAGGGCCCGGGTGTAAAACCGCTCGGCCTCGGCGGTGTCGCCTTTCTTGAAATAGACGTTTCCCAGATTGTTCGCCACATTTGCGCTTAAATCCCCGGCCTGATCCAGGATCTTCCGGTAAACCGCGACAGCTTCGTCGAGCCGCTCTAACTGCTCATACACTATGCCCAGGTACAGATAGGCCGTTATATGAGCGGGATCATCGGCGATGGCGTTTTCAAGGTATACCACCGCTTCTTTGGGCCTGTTCCACATGAACAGCGCCTCGCCTTGGGTAAAATTGGTCTGTCCAAAACCAAAAACCGCCGTACTAAACCACAACAGCGCGGCCCAGAGGTATGTATCGGAACAAATTTTTTTCATATTCCCCTCAATTCACTCATCTCCCAAGTATTCACTATTAGCCAATAATGTTGTAGTATAAAATAACACATAAAAAAGGAAAAGACATGTCCAGATCCTTCGCCCTCATTATCATCCTCGTGGTTGGAGCCACTTTTCTTATCTTCTTTATCGTCAAATCCTTGCTGATTCCTCAGCACACGGAGGCCATACCGAGGCTGATAAAAACAGGAAGGACATCAACGGCGATCAGGGCGGCGAAACGGATTATCCTCCAAAATCCCCGGAACGCCGAAGCCCACTACTATTTGGGAATGGCATACCACAGAGAAAAGCGGGACGAACTGGCTCTGGCGGAACTAAAGATGGTTTTGAACCTGGGTATCGCGGAAAAGGATATACCTGAGGTGGAATTTAGGGAACTCCTGGCCCAGCTCTTTGCCGAACAGCATGAGGCGGAAGAGGCGCTGAAAGAATACCTGCTGCTCATAAAGCTCAATCCCAATCACGCGGATTATTACTATTGGGCGGGAAAACTCTTTAACCAGCGAAATAAGGGCGATAAGGCGGTTGACTATCTCCGTAAAGCTGCGGAACTCAACCCCAGGGACGGCAATATCCACTACGAACTAGGGAGCATACTGTACCAGGGAAAGAAGGTCCGGGAGGCGGAGGCGGCCCTGAATGTTGTCCTCAAACACCCGATTAAGAATCAGGAGCGGGTGCATTATTACCTGGGAAAAATCCGGAAAGACGCCAAAGACTATGCCGCTGCCGCCGCTTGCTTTGAAAAGGCCGCCAGCGGCGCTGAGTTCAAAATAAAGGCCCTGGTGGAAAAGGGGGGCTGCTATCTGGCCCAGGGAGTGGTGGACAAGGCCGTCGCGGATCTGGAACAGGCGGTGCAGGCCATAACCGACGAATCAAGCATAGAAAGCCTTTTTGCCCGGTATTTCCTGGGTATCTGTTATGAAAACAAACAGGAACTGGGCAAGGCCCTTGCCCAGTGGGATAAGGTCTATGCCAGGAAAAAGAACTTCAAAGATGTGGGAGAGAAGCTCATTAGATACCAGCAGTACCGAAACGCCGATTCGGCGTCGCGCGTATGAAGATTCTCTGCATTTCCGACCAGATCGATCCCCTGGTGTATTCCGCCGCTATCAAAGAGCGTTTCGCCGGTATTGATCTCATCCTCTGCGCCGGAGATCTCCCCATGGATTACCTTGATTTCATCGTCTCCAGTCTCAATAAACCTCTGCTTTTTGTGTTAGGGAATCACCATGTTGAGGAGAGATATATTACCGGAAAGATACACTCCTGGGACGATGTAATCAGGGATTTCCACTCTTCCGGCTCGGTTCATGTGGGATCAAAAATTAAAATTGAGGAAGGGCTCATCGTCGCCGGGCTGGGAGGATCCATGCGCTACAACCGGGGACCGAATCAATTTACCGATTGCGGGATGTACTTTGAGATTCTAAGGCTCATCCCCAGGCTCCTGTGGAACCGCGCCGTTCATGGCCGTTATGTAGACATCCTCCTTACCCACGCGCCGCCAAAGGGGATCCATGACAAGCAGGATAAATGCCACTGGGGTTTTAGGGCTTTTCTCTGGTTTATGAAGGTTTTCAAGCCTCAGTATCTGGTCCACGGTCATGTTCACCTCTACGATCTGTCTGATGTCCGTTCCACCCCGTATGCACAGACCGAGGTTATCAATGCCTACAGCCATTATATAATTGATACCAGCCGCCATTCTGAAGCGGTAGTCCCCAATTTTAAAAAAGGAATTAAAAATGAGCGATCAAGATCTCAGACTAAGGGCCGCATCTGATTTTTCACGGGCCAGAACCAAAGCGCTCCTTTCCCAAATTCAGCATTTTATAAATACCAACCAGGACCAGCTGCTTTCGTTTAATGATGTGAAAGATATACTCAAGCCAAAGAATCAGGTGTATCAGGGCAGTCAGACTGTTCCCATCAAACTCATCGTCGGCAGCGAAGGGCGCTACCGGGACTTTAACAAATATTTTCTTCCCCGCTCCGAACACCTGCGCAGCCGCTGGGAACGGGTTGATGAGGCCCACCACCGGGATATCATCCTTCCCCCCATTCAGTTATACGAAATCGGCGGGGTATACTTTGTCCGGGACGGCAATCACCGGGTATCGGTAGCCAAAGCTCAGAATGTTGAATTTATCGACGCCGAGGTAACGAGCCTCACTACGGAGATCAATATCAAGCCGTCCATGACCATTGATGAACTGCGGAACGCTCTTATCGCCTACGAAAAAAATATCTTCTATGAGAAAACCGATTTCGGACGGCTGACCGGTGATAAAGCTCTTAACTTTAGCGCCCCTGGTCGTTATGATGTTATCCATAACCATATTCTGGTGCACAAATATTTTCTAAATCAGAACAGAGAGGGGGAAATACCCTTCCCTGAAGCATTGTTTTCCTGGTATAACAATGTATATAGTCCGATAATTGCCATTATCCGGGAACACTGGCTGTTGGCCCATTTTCCCGGTAGAACCGAAGGCGATCTCTATGTGTGGATTGTCAAACACTGGGATTTTTTGAAAAAGAAATATGGCGGCTATTCCCTGGCACGGGCCGCCGATGATTTTTCCAGAAGGTACGGCCAGAACAAGGGCAGTTTTTTCAGAGTCCTTGCCCTCCTGCTGGATCGCCTGTTCGGTGGACATGGCAATGTCAGATAAACCTTATTGCGGCTAAAGGCAGGTACTTATGGCGGTTTTATCTATCCAATCTCATGTGGTATACGGATACGCGGGCAATACTGCGGCGGTTTTTCCTTTACAGCGCCTGGGCCGGGAGGTCTGGGCTATCAACACCGTCGAATTTTCCAACCACACCGGCTATGGCGCGTGGCGGGGCAAGGTCCTGGGAGCGGAATTGGTTGATGATCTGGTCACCGGCCTTGAGGAACGGGGAGTTCTGGGTGGCTGTGAGGCGCTGCTCTCGGGTTATCTGGGGGACGCGCAAGTCGGCCGGGCCATTATTAATGCGGTACGGAGGGTACGGAAGGAAGCCCCCGGCGCCCTCTACTGCTGCGATCCCGTAATGGGGGATCTGGGCAGGGGCTTTTACGTAAAACCCGATATTCCCGATATGTTCAAATATGAACTGCTCCCCCTTGCGGATATTATCACCCCTAACCAGTTTGAACTGGAAGCCCTGACCGGGATCAATACCGGCAGCCTCGACGAGGCCCGCAGGGCGATTGGCCTGATCCACGAGAAGGGGCCGGGTATCATACTGGTTACCAGTTACCGGGACGATAAAGACGCGCCGGTCGCCGATTCGATAAAGGCTAAGGGCGGTCCCCGCATCAGCATGTTGGCTTCCGATAAAACCGGCTTGTACCGGGTCAGTACACCGGAACTGCCCTTGGGGACCTTGGTGGCCGGTTCAGGGGATCTTACCGCGTCGGTATTTCTTTCCCGGTACCTTGAGACTGGGGATATTAAACGAAGCCTGGAACTCTGTACCGCTACGGTCTACGGTATTCTGGAGGCGAGTTTTCTACAGCGTACCAAAACGGATGAAACCAAAACAGCCGGTCCGCTGGAGTTGTCCATCATCCGGAATCAGCGGGAACTTGACTGTCCCTCCCATAACTTTACGGTAATAGACCTTTAGCACTATGGATAACAAAACACTCAGGCGGGACTGGCCGGCGGAAAGCCCATATGATCGTTTTTTTGATTTCATCGCTCCGGATGCTGACCGTTACAGAATATTGCTGGCACAGATCGAAAAACTGAAACTCAACTCGGCGGTCATTTCCATCAAGGGGAACCGCCATTTTTTTATTTTTCCCTCCGGGCGAAACCAAACATTACCCGCCAAGGGAGCTTTTCCTTCCTTCAGGGGGAAGAGTCCGATTATCCTCTCCGCCCATTATGACCGGGTACCGGGGAGTCCGGGCGCCAACGACAACAGCGCCGCTGTTTTTCACCTGCTCAAGGCCGCCCAGCGGCTCAGGGAACTCCGCGAGGCTCATTGGATCATCATTTTTACTGACAAGGAAGAACTCAAGGCTGGCGATGGAATTCGGGATCAGGGCTCTTTCAGCCTTGCGGAAAAGCTTCGCGCTTGGGGCCTTGAGGGCGGGCGGATTTTCAATTTTGATGTCTGCGGCTCAGGTGACACTTTCATTTTTTCCAGCACTACCGACTATCTTTTGAAAAAAAACAAGCAGCCTGAGGTCCAGCGGACAAAACTGCTTATTGATAAACTCCGTGAACACGCCCTGAGCACAGCCCACCATCTCCGCCTCAATAAGGTGCTGCTGGTACCCACCCCCTTTTCAGATGACGCGGGCTTTCTCCGGGCAGGCCTTGCGGCCCAGACCATCACCATACTCCCCTCCGCCGAAGCGTCCCCTTACGCCTTACTGCTACGGAGCCGCCCCGATTTCGCGGAATGCCTCATCTCCGGGGCGGCTCAAAACAAAACCAACCTGCGGTTCATCCCCGAAACCTGGAGAAGCATCAATGGCCCCTCCGACAGCTATTTGCGGCTAACGCCGCAGTTCTTCGACAGAGTAGTCCGTTTCGCGGTGGCGCTGTGTAGATGACAGAAGCGGCCTTATAAAAATTATTTGACTTTTTTTACCGTGCCGACCCGTCATGGAATAAAAAGGAGTGGCCTGGTATCCAAACATTATTCAAAATGTGGATATAGGCGTTTCAGGTTAATGCGGGCGTCGGCTGTGGTAAACCGCCAGTTGAGTTTACGCACTTCTTTGTTCCGTCTTCTATTCCATGCCTTCGCCTCTTTCCGCATCTGCTCTATTAGTATCTGTTCACGGCTTCCCTGCAAGGATGGTCTCAAACCCCTCCTCCACAAACCGCTGCCGCAGTTCCTCTATCCCCCGGCGGTGCATCCCGGCCCGGGCAGCGATTATCTCATAGGTATACCCTTCGTTGGTAAGCAGCAATGCCTGTGTCCGTTTGCGTTTCTGGGCGCCGTGTTTCCCCTTGTTGATAATTTCATGAAGTACTTTCTTTTCATCTTCCGTGAGCGTTACCCTGTATTTTTTCTGTGCCATAGATTCCCTCCCCTTTGGTTTCTATGCCGACAAGTATACAATAATTCACCCACAATTACAACCGTGTATAAATACCAGGATATAGTCAATAGCTGGCGGCAAGATCGCGGCAGCCGGTCTTAGCGTAACGGTCGGACGCTATCTTAGGTCTCGGGGCGGCAGGCGGTGCTTTGCCCTGATAAATTTCGCACGGGAAAGCCGCTGCCTGTCGGAGCGGCGTTTCCGCCGGCGGATCAGGGAGCTTAAGTGATAACTTGAAACAAAGACCACTAACAAGAATGAAATCACCGAAAAAGCGACCAGCGTCAGCGGGTTTAAGTAAGCACCGGGGTAATGCCGATACCAATTCACCGAAATGATCAGCAGGTAAGCCGAGGCGACCGCGTATACAATCAAAACGATCCACAAGATATGAGCAAACATATTCCTGTTCTTGAAAAAGACGTTCATGGTTTCTCCAAAAGTGTTCTGTCTTATTCATATTGACTAAATACATTTTCCGTAAGTCTTTGCGGGCAAAACTTCCAAGCACAGTGTTACCGTGAAATTTATTTAAGACAGAATATGAAAGTAATTATACAAAAAACCACCTGTTTTGTCAAAGAAAAACACGGTGCCTGTGAAAAACACGGTGCGCCCAGCAATTCCGATTTCAAAAAAACATGATATAAAAGGAGCATGGAAGGGGAAGTAATAACAAAACTGCTGGGGAAACTCAGGAAAACGGCGGAAAATCTGCCGGACAGAAGGAAATCCAGCAACGGGCGGAAATACGAACCGGCGGACTTTTTGATGAGCGCCTTTGCGGCGTTTAATTCGTGGCGAGGGCTTAATACCCCGCGGCTCTGCCGCGGTCATAAAGGTATTAAACCCGAGACCAATACCCTATGAGAACAACATACCGCGCCGGACCGGAGGTCCGAGCTCTGCTCTGCGGAGGCTCATTGGCTGACTTGCAATTCCTATTTTCACTGATAGCCCACAGCGGTCTCCAAAAAAGAAAAACCCAAAAACTGGGAACAGGCAACCCTACCTTCAATGATAAAGCGCAACAAACTCCTGAAAATTCGCCGTTTTGCGGTCAACTTTATACCGTCCCCCGTACTGATCCGGTGGTATGTACCGTGTTTTTTAACTACTCGTCATCATCATCAACGGGTGCAGCGCAATATGTCGAAAAAGCCCCAACCACAGTTGTTCCACCAGGAGCATTTTGTTTTTTCCCGCTTCGACCGACATTATAAAAAGTCCAAGTCGTGTCAGACGTCCGGCCCCGGCTATCCTCCAATGTAACACAGACCTCAACTTTAGGCAGGGTCCCCCTTCCTGTATTATACACAGTCACAGAACCAGAGTCGTAACTAACTCTCTCAGCAGCAAAAACAGAAACCGCGACCGCACACAGCATTAGCGATGCTATGCCCATAACCCCAAATTTTTTGTTCATATAGAACCTCCAAAATAGTTTATTCTCGTTGTGGAGAATTTTTTTAGCCGTCGTAGGGCGGCTTTTACAGCGCGGGGCAGTTTAGCGCCTGTTGCCCCTGTTTGCCTCCTTGTCTTCTTCCGGTTTTCTGAGAGATCCAACACAGCCTGTTTTAGTTAGTAAAGCTAAAACTAGCCGGAAGTTAATCAGCAATCGCATGTCGCACTTGAAGGCGAACCTACATTATTCCGGTTAGATGCTTTTAAAGCGGCGCAGTCCTCATCCGCACAATTTGAGGTTTGCCCATCTGTTCTCGTGTAACAGGAGCCATCCCTGTTACACCCCTGATCACAGCTTCCCAATGCCAAAAGAAGCCCAAATATCAGTAAAACTGCCGGTAATCCTACCGCCTTACCGGCGGCTTTTAGAAAGACGCTGTTTTTCTTCATCAAAAGACCCCTTATACTGGAGGTGGGGATGGGGTTTAGGCTATGGGGTTCAGGCGACTGTCGGCGTCAACGGACGCTGACGGAACCTTCTTTACCTCGTCCCTTTTCCTCAACCTCCGCCGAAACAAGATATGCCCGCCTCAAGGCAGGATTTGGGTCAAAATGCCCCATGAAGGATGAAGGCGGATTCTTGAAACCCTCATATTATTAAATAATTACCATTAATAATAATACGTGTCAATAGTTAAACATTCCCCGGTACGATTATTTAGACTATGAAGGAGAAAGGGCCGGAACTACGCCGTATTTTAGCGGTAAACCTCAAAGAACAGCGGAATTTATTCGGCCTTTCGCAGGAAAAACTCGCTGAAATGGCGGGTCTGTCCTGGCAGACCATAAACAGTATTGAATGTCTACGGACATGGGTGAGCGATAAGACCCTTGAGAGCCTTGCAGACGCCCTCAAAATTGAGCCGTATCAATTATTATTACCAATGAAAAATCCCACCCCCCCGGATTTAAGCCCCGCCGAAGCCCTGCGGAAACTCAACAAGGCTAAACGGGCCTTTGATACTGCCTTTAACGAAATATTGAACTCGGTCAAATGAACCTTGCCTATAAAGGCAATTGGCAAGATGCGGGATTTTGCCAATACGTCCAGCCGGTTTAACAGCAATTCTCCATTTACCCGTCGGGCTCATCTTCCTGGCCGACAAAGCCGATAAAGTCTTCCCAAGTCTCGAATATATACCGGTTGAAAAATATCCGCATCCCCGCGAAAAACTCGTCCCGTCGGCGGATACCCGCCCGCGCCTTTTGATACCCTGCATCCAACAGCAGCATCACCCCATGCATCTGAAACGCCAGTAAATTCAGTAACGCATAGATTTCACAGGCATTGTTGCTCACCGATGCAGGGTATACCGATGAGGCAACCGCCAACCGGGCAGGGATGCACCGGCGGGGGATAGAGGAACTGCGGCAGCGGTTTGTCGAAGAGGGGTTTGAGACCGTCCTTGAAGGGAAGCCGCGGGGACATCGGCCCCGCGCCCTCACCGGAGAAGACGAGGCACGGCTGGTCACCCTGGTATGCGGGCCGGCGCCGGAAGGCTGTGCCCGATGGACCTTGCACTTATTGGAGGACGCCTGGGTAACCCTTGAGCATACCGATATCCAGACGGTATCCCGGGAAACCATCCGCCGGACCTTAAAAAAAACGAACTTAAGCCCTGGCGGAATCGGGAATGGGGTATTCCCCCGGAAGCGAACGCGGAGTTTGTAGCCGGTATGGAGGATGTCCTTGACGTATATACCCAAGAACGGAATGAAAACCGGCCGTTGGTGTGTATGGACGAATGCCCCAAACAGCTGATCGGGGAAACGAGGAGTCCCTTACCGGGTAAGCCGGGGTCTGCGGCCTGTTTTGATACGGAATATGTGCGGAACGGGACCTGTGATATCTTCATGTGTGTCGCTCCTCTGGAAGGCTGGAGGCGGGCGGAGATAACGGAACAACGGACACGGAAGGATTGGGCGGAAGAGGTAAACGGCTGGTGGACGATGACTTCCCCCAGGCGGAGAAAATCATTCTGGTAATGGATAATCTGAATCCCCATAGCGTTGTGTCCCTGTATGAAACGTTTCCGGCGGAAGAAGCGAAACGGCTGCGGGACCGATTGGAGATTCATTATACGCCGAAACACGGGAGCTGGCTGAATATGGCGGAGATAGAACTGAATGTGATAAACAACCACGGATTGACAAAGCCGATACCGACGATAGAGCAGCTGCGGAAAGAGGCGGCGGCATGGAATAGCAGACGGAACAAAGAAGCGTGTAAAATCAACTGGAGATTTACTACTGCCGATGCCCGTATTAAGCTTAAACGCCTATATCCACAGTTTGAATGAGGTCTGGATACTAGGAGCCTGTTGCACTTATGGGTTTTTGCGGCACAAAGTGCCGCAAAAACCCCGATTAACGGGCTCCTTACGGAGTTTGCAGGGTAAAAAATCGCCTAACCGGCGATTTTTGGAGGTTTTATGCGCAAAGCGCAACAGGCTCCTAGACCCGGCAGATCTCTATGCCGGGGAGTTTCTTGCCCTCAAGCAGTTCCAGAGACGCGCCTCCGCCGGTGGAGACATGGCTCATTTTAGCGGCAAGGCCGAATTTGTTTACCGCCGCCACGGAGTCACCGCCGCCTACCACGGTGATGCTTCCCCGGCCGGTAGCTTCGGCTACCAGCTTTGCCACCTCTCCGGTACCTTTGGCGAAAGCGTCAAATTCAAAAACGCCTACCGGACCATTCCAAACAATGGTCTTGGCCTTGGAGAGCACTTCTTTGTATTTTTCCAGTGTTTTCGGCCCCACGTCCAGGCCCATGAGGTTATCAGGCAGGTCCAGGCCGTCAACCGGGATCGGTTTGGCGGCGGAGTCAAAGGTTTCCGCCCCTATATGATCCACCGGGAGAACAATCGCCACGCCGGCGCTCCTGGCGGAGTCCAATATCTTTTGGGCGGTGTCGAGCTGATCATCTTCAACCAGAGACTTACCAACCTTGTGGCCCTGGGCCTTGAGGAAGGTGTATGCCATACCGCCGCCGATGACCAGGGCTGAGGCATTTTTGAGCAGGCTTTCCAGCACCGCAATCTTGGAACTCACCTTCGCTCCGCCAATGATCGCCACCAGAGGCTTCTGGGGACTCTTGACAATAGGCTCAAGGTAATTGACTTCCTTTTCCATAAGAAAGCCCGCCACCGAAACCGGCGCGAACCTGGCGATGGATGCGGTGGAGGCGTGATCCCTGTGAGCAGTACCGAAGGCATCGTTCACGAACACATCGCCATAGCCGGCCAGCTCTTTGGCGAGTTTATCCAACTCCGCAGCGTCTTTGGAGGTCTCTTCCTTATGGAAACGGGTATTTTCAAGCATGATAACCGAACCGTCTTTCTGACTCTCGATAAACGCTTTCTTGCCGTAGCAGCCGTCCTCACCCGCAAAGATCACCGGTTTGCCGAGTTTTTTTTCCAGATATGCGGCTACCGGTGCCATGCGGTGTTTTCCCTTGATAAAGGCCGCCTCGTCAAAAGTCTTGCCGTCTTTCTCGGCCTTTTCCTTTGCCTTCTTGGTGTCCTTGGCAGGGTCCCCCAGATGGGACATCAGCGTAAGGGATTTAACCCCCTGATCGAGAATATACTGAATAGTTGGAAGAGCCGCCACAATACGGGTATCGTCCTGCACCACGCCGTCTTTCATGGGCACATTAAAATCTACCCGCATGATCACCCGCTTACCCTCAAGGTCTACGGATTTTACGGTTTTAATCATGATTTACTCCCGTTATTTCTTGCCGTCAATGTATTTCAGGAGATCGACAACTTTATTCGAGTAGCCCCACTCGTTATCGTACCAGGAGACCACCTTGAAGAAGCGTTTTTCGCCGGGAAGGTTGTTCTGCAGGGTGGCAAGACTGTCGTAAATCGAAGTGTTGGTATTATGGACGATATCGGTGGAGACAATCTCGTCTTCCTGGAATTGCAGGATACCCTTGAGATAACCACCGGCGGCTTTTTTGAAGGCGGCGTTGATTTCCTCAATGGATGTTTCTTTGACGGAGCGGAAAGTAAGGTCAACCACGGAACCGGTGGGAGTGGGAATCCTGAAGCTCATACCGGTCAGTTTACCCTTGGTTTCGGGGAGCACTTCGCCGACAGCCTTGGCCGCGCCGGTGGTAGAAGGAATGATATTGATGGCTGCGGCCCGTCCGCCCCGCCAGTCCTTCTTTGAAGGACCGTCAACGGTCTTCTGGGTAGCGGTGTAGGAATGGATGGTGGTCATCAGGCCTGTCTCAATGCCAATGCCTTCTTTGAGCAGTACATACACGATGGGCGCGAGACAGTTGGTGGTGCAGCTTGCATTGGAAATGACGTGATCATTGGCGGGATCGTATTTTTCGTTGTTGACTCCCATCACAAAGGTAGGGATCTTCTTCTCTTTGCCTTTTGCCGGAGCGGAAATGATAACCTTTTTGGCTCCCGCTTCCAGATGCCCGAAAGCGTTATCGCCGGTGAACAAGCCGGTAGATTCGATTACGTATTCAACTCCAAGCTTACCCCAAGGCAGATTCTTCAGTTCTTTCTCGGCCATTACGCACTGAATTTCGTGACCATTGATCACCAAAATATCATCTTCGGCGGCGCCGGCGCTTTTTTTCGTGGCGATATCGGCCTTCATCTGACCCTGAGTCGAATCGTATTTAAGCTGATAGGCAAAATATTTTGCGTCGGTAACTATATCGGTTACCGCTACCACGTCAATTTTATCCTTTCCCAGCAGATTCTGGCCGACTATGGACTGAAAAACCAAACGGCCAATACGACCGAAACCATTAATCGCGACTTTCATAAAAAACCCCCTGTTAGATAATTAGTGTCTGTTGATAATGTGAACACACCACGGACAGACTACTTTTCGACCACATCTTCACCGCCCCAAAAGCTGAGAAAACGCGGGGCCTGTCCGCAAAGCAATCGACCGTACGGACACTTACCGGTTAATATCTATAGTTTAGAAGAAACGATGGATTTAGTCAATGAGGCGTCTCTTGGATATTTTGAAACTGTTTGTTTAGTTGACCATACTCTCAGTAATTTTTTTCCGCCTTTTGACTTCAAAAATTCAATGTAACTCTCCAGCACCCTGCTTCCCGGCGGAACAATGATGATAAACCCGGATTCTGAACCTGTTCTTTTCATCCGCACCCATCGGGATAAAATATCAACTTCAAAAGTATTGAGCCGCGATTCTTCTTCGGGGACTATAATACAGGTATAATTACTGTTCGGCACTATATCAATAAGCTCTTCGCTTTGTATACAACCTCCGTTGAGACTGACATCCTTCAATAACAATGAGGATTCTCCCATCTTCACCTGGGCGCCGGCCGGATACCGCTGTTCCTTCCTGCCCGGTATTGTTTCTTCGTCAGATGTTTTTTTCTCTTTCTGTTCTTTAAGAAGAATTTCAATTAAATCATTTGTCATGCGGCTTACAGCGCCTCCTGCCTGAAACAGGTAAGATCAACCTCATAGTATACTTACCCTATTATATTACATAGAATACCACAATTCTTTCTGTTTTTCCAGGTAACAGCTCTGAAAGCTTGTGGTTTTATCGGTTTTTTACATTCGCGGAATTTTTTTGAATTCAGAGGAAAAACGGGCTTCAAGCCGCTTTTCCCAAAGCTTTTGTCGTTCCGGCCGATGAAGTCTTCGATCTCCCGCTCATTGCCTGGGGCGGCGATAGATCACCGGCTTCATACAGGCCGGCCGCCATGTTTACACGTTTACCGAAGCCCTGTCTTTTTTCCCGTCTAATGCCAAACCTGCTTGTAAACGAGTGGTATACCGGTTGAGCCGGTTTCAAAATATGGCGTTTTGAAATTACCGCCCTTGTAAAAAAAAATCCTCACCCGCTTGACTGATTTTGTTAAATATGTATAATAAAGTTAGTTTTAGCTATTATAGTTATATGATACTAATTAATATGGAGGGCTTTGACTTGAAAAAGATACTCTCTGTGGCGGCGCTTATCCTCACCCCGTTTATCCTCTTTTCTCAGGAAACCGGTTTTGATACCTGGCTTGAGGCGGAAGCGGCAATGAGACTTCTTCTTAACGAAGCCTTCTATAGTTATGTTTCTTCTGATGTTGAGGGCGCCTGTGGACAAATGGACAGCGTTTTTGACGAATATTACCGGGATACAGGTTTTAAACAAGGCGTATTGGAGAACATATCGGCGGAACGCGATCAAAATATTGAGGACTGGTTTGCCTATGTAAAAAGTTCCATGCGTGCGGGAGCTTCCCAGCGGGAGGTTAGGGAAAACTTCAATCAGCTTAGTCACCTCCTTCGGGTAACCGCCGGAAGGCTTGACGGAAAGGAAGAACCCGCCGCGTCAACACGGAACTGGACTAAAACCGCTGTGGAGATGGCCGCTATTTTGAACAGCGCCTATGACAAATACCGTGCGGGGGATACAAAAGGCGCGAAAGACGAAGTTGACGCGGTGTATTTTCAGTACTACGAAAAGCTTGGTTTTGAAAGAACCGTTATGACCCGGATTTCCGGGGAACGGGCCAGTGTAGTGGAGTACCAGTTCAGTACGGCAAAGAAGGCTATTACCAGGGGAGAAGACGAGGAAGTAAAAAACAGTCTTGATACCCTTTCGCGGTACATTACCGAAGACGCCGCCCAGCTTGACAGTAAGGTTGAGAGCGCCTTGGGGGTTTTTCTCGGCTCCCTTCTTATTATATTACGGGAAGGCTTTGAGGCTATCATCATCGTCGGGGCTATTATCGCCTATCTTATCAAAAGTGGGAATAAAAAAAGTACCGCTCCGGTGTACTGGGGCTCTCTCGCCGCCCTTGGTTTCAGTGTTGTCATGGCCATGATACTTAACGCCCTTACCAGTACCGCAAGCGGCAGGAACCAGGAGATTATCGAAGGGGCTACTATGCTCCTTGCGGTTGTAGTGTTGTTCTATGTCAGTAACTGGATGGTATCCAAAGCAGAAGCGGAAGCGTGGGCGCAGTACATCGAAGGAAAGGTGCAGAGTTCTATTACCAGGGGCTCCATGTTTTCCCTTGCCTTTGCGGCCTTCCTCGCCGTGTTTCGGGAAGGGGCAGAGACGATTCTTTTCTACCAGGCCTTGCTTGCGGGAAACCAGAACTATATCAACATGGTGTGGCTTGGATTCGGTATTGGTTCGATAGCCCTCGTAGTCATATATATTTTGATAAGGGTTTTGAGCCTCAGACTCCCGCTTAAACCCTTCTTCCTGGGGACCAGTATCCTCCTCTTTGTGATGTCCGTCTCCTTTACCGGAGCGGGTATTAAGGAACTTCAGGAAGGGAACGTCGTCCCCGTTACCATGCTGCCCTTTAATTTTACCGTGGACATACTGGGTATTTATCCTACCCTCCAGACCCTTATTCCCCAGGTGTTATTCCTTGCCGTTACTATAACGGTGTTTGTTTTCCAAATCAGGAAGAACAGGAGACTTTCGGTTCAAAAATCCGCTTAGCGTAAAGTTTAAGCAGAGGATATAAAACAGGTTTTAACTCAGGTCATAGACTATGAGAATAATTAACAAGGGGGAAGTACATGAAAAAATTGATGATACTTCTTTTGATCGTCTCCTGCGCCGGTCTCGCTTTTGCGGGCGGTGGAAAGGAAGGAACACGGCCCGCCAGCATGGTGAATCCCGGTGAAGAGGCGGGGTTTGAGGAATTCCCGCTCGGGGATGACATCGAACTTTTCCCGTTGAATGTGGCGGGGGTTTATTTTCAACCGGTCGATATGCTGCCTGCGGGTAACAGTCTTCCCGCCTCCCAAGCGGATATGCACATGGAAGCGGATATTTCTGCCTTAGAAGGCAACGGACTCGGTTATGGGGCCGGCGACTTTGTTCCCAATCTGACGGTCCGTTATGAGGTCGCCAAGAACGGTTCGGACTGGAAAGTCGACGGTACCTTTATGCCCATGAACGCCAGCGACGGCCCGCATTACGGGGGTAACGTTAAACTTGATGGCGCGGGGACCTATCATATCAGGTTTATCATTTTAAGCCCTGAGTCCCAGGGTTACCTGATCCACGTAGACCAGGAAACCGGTGTCCCCGGCAGATTCTGGAATCAGCCCCTGGTGGCCGAATGGGATTTCGACTGGATCCCCAGGGTCTGGTAATGATTTTTTTCGCCGCGGGTATACAAGCGTGTTAAAATATCTTATACAAGTAGTGCAGAACGCGCTGCCTGGGGCGATTCCGGTTTCCCTGATCTGGGCTGTTCTTTACGATCGGGTCGGGGAAACCGGGAAACGTCGTTTTGGTCTGGATTTTGATATTCTCTCGTTAAGCGCCATTCTGGGGATAGTTGCCGCGCTGATCCTCACCGTACTGCGGAGCCTTACCCGGCTCATTAACCGCGAATATGTAAACACTGCTGTTTTGTCTTTGGCCATTCTCTCGGCTGTTCTTTTTATTTTGTTTTTACCCGGCGGTTTAAAGAAAAAGCCCTTCCATGAAAAAATATTGGCCGGTATCGGGGCGGTTCTCGCGGCCCTCATTTTGTTTTACACCCTGCCTACGGTTTTTCTGTATGTCAGGGAATTTGTTCCGCCCGGAGAAAGCGCCTTTAGTACCGATGTTCTTTTTAAACTTACCGGTTATCTTGCGGGGCTTTTGGTGGTAATCCTTGCCGGCGCGGCTCTTTTTAAAACCGCCCAAAATCTCCATTCCCGCCTGACGGGGCTCATCCTTTCCGCCGTTCTTGCGGTTACTGTGGTAAATCATCTTTCCGTAATTGTTCAGTTTCTTTTAGCCCGGCGGATAATCAGGACGCCCCGCTGGCTGTTCAGGATTATTATCGCGGTCATCAACCACAATGTGGTTTTTCTCTATATTCTGATGGGGCTTTCACTTGTCATTCCCCTTGTCCTTTTCGTGTGGAGCCGGAGGATCGCCGAATCCTGGCGGAACCCCGCGGAACACAGGAAGCTCAGGGCCTTGAAGCGTTCCCAGAGGCGCTGGAGCGCCGCCGTTGTTTTACTGAACCTTGCCGCCCTTTCTACCTTGACGGTGGTAAAGACGTATTCAGAACAGGCTGTGGCCCTGAGTCCCGCAGAGCCAATGACGATTCAGGGAGACGAGATCATTATCCCGATTGACAAAATAAATGACCGGCATTTGCACCGGTACAATTACACCGCTTCTGAAAATATTGAGATGCGGTTTATCATTATCAGAAAGAACGACGCCGCTTATGGGGTTGGTCTTGACGCCTGCGATATCTGCGGCCCGACCGGCTACTATGAGCGAAAGGACGGGGTTGTCTGTCGTCTCTGTGACGTGGTGATGAATACTTCCACTATCGGATTCAAAGGCGGCTGCAATCCGGTCCCCCTGGCCTATACCATGCGTGGGGGCAATATGGTAATTCAGACAAGGGACCTGGAAGCGGAGCGGCTCAGGTTTAAGTAGGAGAGTCTATGTTTTGGAGAATGGTACGGGGCGCGCTTTTCAGGCAGCGGGGGAAGATGCTCATGGTGGCTTTTACCATAGCCCTTGGTTCCTCTCTTGCCACGGCGATGCTGAACGTAATGTTCGACGTGGGGGATAAGGTAAACCAGGAGCTCAAGACCTACGGCGCCAATATCAATGTCATGCCCCGGGGTGCGTCTCTGCTGGACGATCTTTACGGAGTGAGCGAGGGTGCCGGTGTCCAGGACAAGTACCTGTACGAGGAAGAACTGGGAAAGATAAAAACAATTTTCTGGGCCTTTAATATTGTCGACTTCGCGCCCTATCTTTTTGCCAGGGTTAATTTTGACGCAGCCGCCGGGCCGGTCCGCCTTGTGGGGACCTGGTTTGACCGCCGGCTGGAGCTTCCTACCGGGGAAACCCTTAATACCGGTATGCGGCCTATGAAAAGCTGGTGGGATGTTGAGGGCCGCTGGATCGCCGGTGATGATGAAGACGCCGTTATGGTCGGCCGGGAGGCTGCCCGGCGTTACGGTATTTCCCCGGGCGATACTCTTACCCTGCGGAACGCCGATGGGGATGAAACAAAGGACTTGGCGCTTGAGGTTACAGGAATTTTCCACGCGGGGGGGGACGAGGATGATTATTTGTACGCGCCTCTTTCCCTCGTACAGGAGCTGACTGACAAACCGGCTCTGGTAAGCCGGGTGGAGGTAAGCGCCCTCACTACTCCGGACAACGAGCTTTCCCGCCGGGCCGCCCAGGATCCCTCAAGCCTTTCAATAAAGGACTGGGAAACCTGGTACTGTACCGCCTATGTCAGCGCCATTTGTTATCAGATAGACGAAGTATTGACCGGTTCCGTGTCTAAACCCATACGGCAGGTGGCCGAATCTGAGGGCGTCGTACTGGAAAAAACCCAGCTTCTCATGGTACTCATCACCATCCTGAGTCTTGCCGGTTCCGCTTTGGGTATTTCCAACCTGGTCACCGCCGATGTGATGGAGCGTTCCGCTGAAATAGGACTCCTCAAGGCTGTGGGCGCCTGGGACGGGCCTGTTTCCCGGCTTGTACTTACCGAGGTCCTCATCACCGGTATCGCGGGCGGGCTAGTCGGATACTTCGCCGGCCTGGGATTTGCCCGGATTATAGGGGAAACTGTGTTTTCCTCCGCTATCACCGTCAAGCCCGTGGTAATACCCCTCGTGGCGGCCCTGGTGTTTTTGGTAACCATGGCGGGAAGCATCCCCTCCATCCGGCTCCTGCTCTCACTCCGTCCGGCTGAAGTACTTCACGGGCGGTAAGACTATGAACAGACAGCGGTTTTATTTAAAGATGACGGCAAGTTCCCTCCTCAGGCGGAAATCCCGAATGTTGGTCGCCCTTCTGGCGATAACCATCGGGGCGACGGTGCTCTCGGGGCTTATCACCATTTATTACGATATTCCCCGGCAGATGGGCCGGGAATTCCGTTCCTACGGGGCGAATTTTATCATCCTGCCTTCGGGGAACGAGACCTCAATAAGCGCGGAGCTGGCGGAACGGGCCCTTTCGTTCCTGCCCGCGGGAAGCGTTACCGGAGTCGCCCCGTACCGTTATCACCTCACAAAGATCAACGAACAACCGTTTATGGCGGCGGGGACGGAGCTCTCCGGTGCGCGGAGGACAAGCCCTTACTGGCTTGTCCAGGGCCGCTGGCCTGAGACCAGCGGGGAAGCCCTGATAGGGCGGGAAGCGGCCGATGTGGTACGGCTTCTTCCGGGAAACACTTTTACCCTTACCGGGACCGGCGCCGGGGGGGCTTTCAGCGCCAACTTTACCGTATCCGGAATACTCCAAACCGGAGGCGCCGAGGAGGCATTCGTGTTTATGTCCCTCCCGGATTTTGAGGCCATGACCGGTGAAAAGGACAGAATCGATGTAGTTGAATGCAGTATTTCCGAGAACGCCGATGTTCTGGAAGCTCTTGCCGCTCAAATCAACGAAAACGTTCCGGCGTTAAACCCCCGGCTGGTAAAACGCCTTACCGATTCGGAAGGTGCGGTATTGACAAAGCTCCAGGCCCTGGTCGCCCTGGTAACAGTTATTGTGCTGCTTCTCATTATGATATGTGTAGCGACTACCATGATGGCGGTAGTGGCGGAACGCCGCAGGGAAATCGGTTTAAGGAAAGCCCTGGGCGCGTCCAATCAAAGCCTCGCGGCGGAATTTATGGGAGAGGGAATCTTTCTCGGCGGTTTCGGCGGTATTCTGGGCGCCGCCGCCGGTTATGTTTTTGCCCAGGTAGTGGGGCTTAATGTGTTTAACCGATCCATCGCCTTTAATCCCCTTTTTGTTCTTTTGACTTTGGCTGCGTCAATTATCATCACTGTCCTGGCCTGTGTCATCCCGGTACGGAACGCCGCGGATGTTGATCCGGCTGTTGTATTACGAGGAGAATGAGCCTTGGAGGGGAATATGGATTTACTGGAATTAAAAGACATATCGAAAGTATACGGGAATCTCAAAGCCTTGCAGGATATTAACCTTACGGTCAGCCAGGGTGAATGGCTGGCGATCATGGGCCCTTCAGGTTCCGGGAAAACCACCATGATGAACATCATCGGCTGCATGGATAAGCCGTCGTCGGGGACCGTGTTTCTTGACGGGGTAAACATTTCCAAAGAAAGCGATAAAAACCTTACCGCTCTCCGGCGCGACAAGATCGGCCTTATCTTCCAGCAGTTCCACCTCGTGAATTATCTGAGCGCTCTGGAAAACGTGATGGTAGCTCAGTACTACCACAGCCTTCCCGACGAAAAAGAAGCCCTGGAGGCCCTTGACCGGGTAGGGCTTTCCGGCAGGGCGAAACACCTTCCCAGCCAGCTTTCCGGGGGTGAACAGCAGCGGGTCTGCATAGCCCGGGCCCTCATCAATTACCCCAAACTTATTCTGGCGGACGAACCCACGGGAAACCTCGATGAAGCCAACGAGAATATTGTTATCGGCATTTTCAAAAAACTCCACGCCGGGGGCAGTACCATTATAGTGGTAACCCATGACCCGGAAGTCGCCGAAGACGCGGAGCGGACGGTGGTACTGGAACACGGCAGGATTTCAAGAATTATCAAAAATAACAAAGGAGAAAAGCGTCATGAATAAGCGTCTGAATTTTGCTTTCAGTGCATTGGTCTTTGCCGCGGTTTTTTTAATGGCCGGCTGTGGAAACTCAGGCTATAAAGACGGAACCTATTCGGGGAGGAGCGGGCCTGATGACGACGGCGCCTTTGGGGAAGTGACGCTTACCATCGCGGACGGAAAAATCACCGGATGCGGCTTTGTTACCTGGCAGAAAGACGGTTCTATCAAAGATGAAAATTATGGGAAGATAAACGGCGAAATCGCAAACCGGTCCTATTATGAGAAGGCCCAGCTTGCAGTGACCGCTATGGAAAAATACGCGCTGGATTTAAGCACGACAGGAAGCCTGAACGACGTAGAGGCGGTGACCGGCGCTACCATTGCGTATAACCAGTTCAGAGAAGCGGCAGAGGAAGCCCTGTTCTCGGCGGGAAAGTAAGGGTTTGCCGCCGCGGGCGTAAAGGGGACGCCGATGGTTCGTTTTTTACGTGGCGCAACACGGCCCTTGACGAGCGTTTAACCAAAACGGTTCCCACCCTTGGCCCCGATGGAGAAGACTTTTTTTCAGGAAAAGGGGTTCAAGTTGTTTCACAAGATAACTATTTCCTGTAACAGGAAAAGCGGGCTGTTGCCTCTCTTCCCCCCTGCCAAAGTTCACGGATTTCCCAGATTACGGACTAAAACCGATTATATGACCCAAGGCGGAATCGAACCGTCAACCCCTTCCTTAGGAGGGAAGTGCTCTATCCATTGAGCTACTGGGCCAAGGCTCTTTAGTATACATAATATACGCGACTTAGACAATGGACTTGTTCGGAAACTTCAGTTTCTAAAAATACAATGACCGTTAACGGCCATCCACTGGGACCACAGCCGCCGATCAGGGATCAACCAATGGGCTAACATGGCGCGGTCAATCGGTGTATCGCAAGGTCGTTTCCAAATACGGCCCGGGCTTGTTTCTCCAGTTCCAGATCTTTGGTAAAGAGAATTATCTGCCAGCCTGTTTTCCCGCGGAATTCCTCCAGGATTTTTAACGCCCGCTCAGTCCGTTCCCTGTCGAGGGCGGTGAAGGATTCGTCAAAAACGATGGGGGCTTTACTGCCCTTGGTTTGGGACTTGAGGGCGAGGATAAGGCGGGCGGCAAGGATAAAGGCGTCCCTGGTACCGGCGGAAAGATTGGCAAGCTCCCGGACGACGCCGAGTTCATCCGCGGCTGTAACGGTATCGCCGCCCAGGGAAAAGGATTTTAGTTCCACATTGCGGGTTTTATCCCTTCCGGCTGCGGTAAAAGAAGAAAAAACAGTTTGAATTTCATCTGAAAGGCTGCGGAGCATCTTGTCTGCGTCTTCAGACAAGGAGGAAAAAATCTCCCCGGCGATTTCATGAGCGCGGAGCTCTGTTTTCAGTTCCCTCAGCCTGGTTTTCGTTTCCGCCAGAGTTTTTTCTTCAGCGGCAATTTTTTGCGGGAGTTCCCTGAACATCGCGTTGGTTTCTCCCCGATCTCCGCTTACCAACTCAATATGCTTTTCCTTTATTTTCCGCAAACCGGCGATGTGCTCTCCGTTTTTGCTTAAGCGGTTTTCAAGTTTTCTGACTTCGTTTTCCGGAAGCCCTTCGGCGGTTACCGTTTCCTGGATATTTTTTATTTTTGCCCGCAGTGAATTTTCCAGCTCATCTGCGGAAGCGGCGCCGGAGTTTCTGATATGGAGCCGAATTTTTTCCCTGATTTCGGAAAGTGTTCCGGTTTCGCCTTCCTTCCTGGACAGCTTGACCGCGTATCCCGCCGCGTCCTGCACCCCCGCGGAACTGAGGGCATCGTTCAGGGACCGTTTCGCGGCGGCATAACGGTTCTCCGCCGTTGTTAGCTCTGCCGTAATAGTCCGCACTTTTTCAGCGGCGGCGTTTGCTTCTTCGCTTACGCGCCGGTAATTTTTCACGGCGAATTCCGCGTCCCGCGAAGCGTTCTCCAGCGCCAGCAGAATCCCTTCGTAATTTCCGCATATTTCCCGGTTCGTTTCTTTGCGCCACCGTTCACGCACGGATTCAATCTCCGCGTTCAGCCTGGAAGCGTCATCGATAGTCTGCCGCCTGAAGGCAAAAATCAGAAAAAGGAGGGCCGCCGTAATTCCCCCCGGGAGAAAAAAGAAACGCATATAAGAGGGGCTTATAAAAAACAGAAACGTTCCGGCACAAATAAACAACACCGCCAAAACTATAAAGACCCCGTTTGTTTTTACGACAGTCTTTTTCTCAATCAATTTCTCTTTTGGATAGATGCGGTCTTTCAGAGAATCGGCGAGCGCCTTTTCGGCGTGGGCATTGTCCTGAACCTGTTCCTGGACGCTTTTTTCCCTTGCCTTTGCGTTTGCGTCACCGACGGCGCTTTCCAGATTTCTTGCCGTAATATCAAGTTCGCTCTTGCGCTCTTTTTCTTCACGCTCAAGGCCCTTTATTTTTTCCAGGCTTTCGGCGGTATAAGAATCGTATTTTTCCAGCTCGCTTTTCTTTCTCCGATAATCATAAATTAAAGAAATAATTTCGTTGTATTGTTTTTCTTCTTTACGCAGACGCTGATGTTCAAGGGCTTCTTTGTCCGCCCCGGCTTCCTCTTCCAGAGACGAGATCTTTTTTTCAATCTCCTCGAGTTCCGCGCTTTTCTCCTTTATTTCAGTTTCCTTTGTGAGATAGTTTGTACGGGTACTATAATCAGCATCGAGTTTTTCTTCCAGCCGGTTTATATCATTGGCGGCCTGTTTTATCCGTTCACTCAGGGATTCCTTTCCACGCGCGGCAGCGGTTTTCATAAGGCTGTCCGCCACAGCTTTGGGATCGATGCCGCCCGAAAAAAGCGAGGCCTTCACGACATTCATCGCTTCGGAATTTTTGTCAAATTTAAGATCGATGGGACCGGATTTAACCGCATACAGATTGAGAAAATCGGATTCAGAAATCCGGGGCGAATCGCCCGTTATTTCAGCTTTTCTGTTTTCACCGTAACGGTTTTTAAGCCGCTTGCCTTCGGCGCTGTTGCCCCTGGGGGTGCATATTCCGTCAAACAGCGCGTCGAAGATGGTTGATTTTCCCGCCTCGTTTTTGCCGAGAAAAAGGGTAACAGGCTTGCAATTGAACATACGTCCTTTGAATTTGCCGAAATCAATCAGGTTTAAAGATTCAATCACTTCCGGGCCTCCACTATTTCTTTCAGCTTGGCAAGCCCCCGCAGTTTCGCAAGATGGTAAGACTCATCGTCCGCCTCCGTATACTTGCCGCGGCTTTCTTTCCATTTGAGTATGAATTGAAGGGCCAGGGGATGGGTTGAAATGCCTTTTAATACAAAAAGCCCCTCTTTGATAATCGTAACGCGGCGATACTTTTTTTTAAGCTCCTCTGTTTTTTTATTGACCGCTTCCATAGCCGCCGATTCGTCTTCAACAACGCCGTACACATTCAGGCAAAGCCAGTCATTCGGCGATAATCCCTTCCCGGTTTTAAGTTCTTCGGGAATATTCAAAGAACAATTGGGAAGAACTTCCATATTGATAACCCGGTACCGGCCCGCCGCCTGCAGAACAATCTCCCTGGGCGTCCGCAGCGCGTCTGTGTCAATAAGCAGCGCCTGTCTGCTGCCGGTTTCCCCTTCCCGCCAGACCCTCGCGGAACCGGGCGAAACAATCAGGCAGTTTTCGGTTTGCTTTTTATATCCGGCGTGTATATGCCCGACAACGGCGAGGTCCGCGCCCAGGTATGAAAAAAGATCTTCGTCCAGAACACCGGGCGGATTTTCCTCTTCCCCGAAAAGATCTTCCCCTTTCGGCCCGGCGCTGTTTTCGTGTCCCATATAGAATATCCCCGGAACCGTCCCGTGGGCGAGAGCTATACGTTTTTTGCCGGCCTTGGGAGGAATATTCCAGCCCCGGTAGGCGGAGTAGTTTTTTTGAAAGGGAATTGCCGCAAGCTCCGTACCGGAATCCAGGGGTACAATTGAACAGGGCTTTGCTGAAAGCAGCCGCGCTTTTCCAAAATCAAATTTTGCGATTGAGCCGGCGGCGCGGAGTTCTTCATGGTTTCCCGGAATATAATATACCGCGCAGTTTTCAGGAAGTTTTTCGAGGATACCGCTGAACCGGTTCCGCATGGTTTCGACGTCCTGATATGAATCAAAGATATCCCCCGCGAACAAAATACCGCCGGCCTTTTCGCTACGGCATATCGCGGTAATCTCATCTAAAACCGACAGGGAATAGTCTTCTTCTGTTTTTGAACAATGCAGATCGGCGCAGGCCAAATATTTCATGTTCCCTCACTACTATTGTCTCAATATACTATTGCCTTAACGCCTATACGTCAAGTTTTCCTGCAGGAGTATTTTCATGCCGCAGGGAAATGCGCCCAATTCACGCCGCCGTCCACGCGGCGGCGCATAACATCGATGACAAGCGGGTTATCTCAGCCAATCATGAGCAGCGAGAAAACCTTGGCGTCACCCAGAATATTATCCAGCAGGGCGTATTCGTTAGGCTGATGGGCGGTGTCGTTGATCCGGGCCCAGACCACCGAATCGATACCGGCGTTGCGGAGGTAGGCCCCCACCGTACCGCCGCCGATGCCGATGGGTTTGGGATTAACGCCGTACACTTCCTGCACCGCCCTGCCCAGAGACTTGACTACCGGGGCGTCCGGCGAAGTGGGCTTTGACTCCATTATCTGTGGAAGGGAATATTCAATTGTTACCTTATACTTTGCCGCTACTTCCTCTTTGATCCTGTCGATTTCGGCTAATATAGTTTTTGTGGGATAACAAGGCACCGCTCTTATGTCCATACAGAATATGTCTTCACCGGGAATGGTGTTGATGTTTGGGACATTAGCCTCTTTCTTGGTGGGCTGGAAGGTGGAGTAGTCAGGCTCAAAGAGGGGATCCTTAGCGCAGAATTTGGTGGAAAGCTCATAATGAAGCCGCACCGCAAGGTCCGCGCCGGCAAGATGGGCGTTGGCGCCCTGATCCGGCCTTGAGCCGTGGGCCTGCAAACCCATAGTAACAAAACGGATCCAGATCAGGTTTTTCTCCGCGACCTCCATGGACTCACCCTTGCTGTCCCCGCTGTCGGGGATGATAACCATATCGTTCTTCTGAAACAGATCTCCGTGGTTTTCGATGAGCCAGTCAATACCATAAGCGCTGCCGTTTTCCTCATCGGCGGCAAAGAGGAGTTTTACCGTCCTCCCCGGCCGCAGGCCCTGTTCCACGAAGGCCAGGGCAGCCAGTACCGAAGAGGTAAGCCCCTGTTGATTATCCTCCACTCCCCGGCCAATAAGCCGCGGTCCCAGGGGGCCGTCATCGGCCTGTACCACTGTCCAGGGATCGCTGTTCCAGAGGGAACGCTCACCGGGGGGTACCACGTCGATGTGGCTCATGATCCAAAGCCGGCCGCTGTCCTTAAGCTCACCGTTGGGGATGGTGGCGATAAGGTTGGGCCGTACCCCGCCCTTAGCCCTGGGGTCCGGGGCGTCGTATCGTTCCAGCTGGGTGATACCGTGCTTTTTAAGCCAGCCTTCGAGGAAGGCACACTTGTCCAGCTCACCCTCACCGCCGGAGTCCGGTGATACAGCGGGCCGTTTGGTCAGTTCGGTCTCAAGCTCCACCGCAAGGGAAGCTGATTTGTCGATGTAAGAAAAGATCTGGTTTTTCATGGCGCGTATCTCCTTGCAAATGTGTATGCCAGTTGAGCTTGTTCCATCGAACCGAAGGTTCGCACCATGCGCTTTTGCGTATAGTCAATTAGTTTTGGAACACGCTCACTTTATAACAACATACTCCTATCAGGACAGCATCAAAACTGTGGATTTTAAAATTGGGGCGCATCCCAGCCTGCGGCGGGGACCGCACCAAAATTTACACGCGAAATATAAAGCGTGTCTATTTTGACCGGATAACACGGTGTGGGGCCTGATATATGCCCTCGTTGGGGATAATTTTTCCGGCCCCGCTTTCCGCTCCAATTCCCCGACTTTACTACGGTAAAGTCTGCGGTATTTCCGCTTCTATCCCTTGCGC
>JAISBR010000126.1 GCA_031266095.1 Treponema sp.
TTGCAGAACCGGTAGGCCGCCCCCGCTGCAAAGGCGTCCCCCGCGCCGTTGACGTTCACAATCTTTGCCGCAAGCCGCGGCTGCTTGAAGAAACCTCCGTCCGGTCCTGAAGCGCAGCAACTCCCCTGCTCTCCCAGGGTGATATAGACCTGCCCGATCCCCTTGCCGAGGAGGATGCGGCAGCCTTCTTCCAGGGCTTCATCCGTATCCAGGGGGAAACCGGCCAGCGCCGCGGCTTCGGCGCGGTTCGCCTTGAGCAGCGCCAGGTTCGGCAGCAGGGGAAGGAGCCGCCCGGCCTTACTCACCGACACGGCGTCGGCCATGAGGGGGACTCCCCTTGAAACCGCGGTGCGGGCCAGGGCTTTCAGGGTTTCCACCCGCAGGTTCGCGTCGACAACCACCAGGTCCGAAACCGCGATGGTCTCTCCCAGGGCTTCCATATCGGCCGGACGCAAGGATTCTACCGCGGTCATATCGTTTACCGCAATGAACATCTCCCCCGTGGGTTCCAAGAGTACCAGGTAGAGGCCGGTGGTAAGCCCTTGCCGTACAATCAGCGCCGAATCATCCAGGCCCGATTCGGCCAGGGATTCCCGCAGGAGTTTCCCAAACCCGTCGTCCCCAATACCGCTGACAAAGGTAACCTCCATGCCAAGACGGGCCAGATTACAGGCTATGTTCCGGGCAACCCCGCCGCCGCTCAAATGTACTTTCGCGGGGTTGGAATCCCGTTCCTGTAGAGGCACGGCGGACATTCCGGTTATGTCCACATTGGCTCCGCCTATCACCGTTGTCTTCATACTGTTACCGCCTTTATACCATGTTTCGTACATATTAGGGCAAGGGTATCCATCAGTTCCACATCCGGCTCCGCCAGAGACGCGGCGGCCGAGGGCCTTACCCCTATGAGCCGGCAGCGAATCAACTTGTACCGGGGTGTAACGGCGGCGTTTGCGCCTGGAGCCCGCCCTTGAAGGCCGGTTCCCCGGTTTTTCGCCAGACGGCGGCAAACCTTTTCTACCAGCGCTTCGGCGTCAAAGAGGCCGGGACTCACCACGGTACGGACTTCCCAGAGCTTCCCCGCCCGGGCGAGAAACTCCATTTTTTCGAGGAGGTCCCGGCAGTTCCTCCCGGTAACCCGTTTATATTCCCCCTCGTTTTCGGGGTCCGCCTTTACATCCAGCATTACGCCGCCGGTTACCTCCATCAGGGCGGGGTCCCCGGCATAATCGTAACTGCCGTTGCTGTCGAGAAAAAAACTGAGGGACTTTTCCCTACAGAGGAGGCCCAGGGCCCGCAGGAATTCCGGGTACAGGGTACATTCCCCGCCCGAAACTGTCAGCCCCCGGATAAAGGCTAAAGAAGGCTCGATTTCAGCCATCACTTCCGCGGGGCTCATGAGCCGCACCCGGGGACTGGCGTTATAGGGGCAGGCTTTGAGGCAGGCGTCACAGAGGGCGCACTTTTCCCGTTCCCAGCGGATTTCCCCGGCCAAAGCGTCCGCCCCGGACGCGGCCGGGAAACCGCCGGCGGCCGTTCCGGACAGCGCGCCGGCCGGACAGGCTTTCACGCAAACACCGCAGGCGCGGCAAAGGGAGATGGTCTCGGGATTATGGCAGTAAACGCAGTCAAAGTTACATCCCTGCAAAAAGACCGCCGCCCGGTTGCCGGGCCCGTCAACAATGCTGGAACGCAAAATACGATTTACCGGCGCCCGGACTTCCCGGACGCCGCTGTCTTGCCGCATATAAACTTCCCGCTCCGCTTTGGTTTTACTTCTTACTTACCGTGGCTCAATGGAATATCGGCAGCCCCGCTCCAACCAGAAGTACGCGCGCACTCTAATCAGGAGGGGGACCGCCTTCTAAGCCTACCGGTGATCACCGGCTAAGCCTGCCGGTGACCACCGGCTAAGCCTGAAGGTGATCACCGGCTAAGCCTGAAGGTGACCACCGGCTAAGCCTGAAGGTGATCACCGTCTAAGCCTGAGGAGGACCCCCCTCTAAGGCTGAGGAAGTATCCCTCCCTCAGCCAGGGAACTCACGATACTTAGCGCCGCTTTCTTTCCAGGACATGGGCGTTATTTGCCGCGCCGAGACCCAGGGCCGTCGTGTTTTGCAGCACCCTCTCGCCTGCCTTGAGCTTGTCCATTTCGGAACGCTTAACCAGATAACCCGTAACCCGGATCACATCGGAATCCCCCGAATACATGGAGAAATACCGGCCGCCCCTGGCAAACCCGCCCTTCACCATGTCCAGGAGGTATCCGGGATTACGCCGGGCGGTAGGCTCGATCACAAAAACATCTCCGGTCCCGGCGGGGAAATACTTATGGAAGAAACCGCAGTGGGTCAGATGATCGCTCATCTCTTCGGGCTCTTCGCCTATGGGAATACGGGTCGCGGGGCTCTCGCCGGTGTCGGTATCTATACCCACCTGGCCGTGGAGCAGGAAGTTCCCTTCAGTGGCAACGCAGTAGGGGTTGTGGTGTTTCTTTACGAGCTCGTCCAGAACATCCATAATGCCGATCCCCAGGGTATCCGCCTCTGAACTGTGGCCGAACCGGCCCTTCCGGCCTTCCTTTTCCATGAGGGTGTTCACACATTCGGCAAGCCCTACTACGCCGAACATACCGGTAAACCGGTCCCTGTCGATAAAACCCTCCGCGGCAAGAAAATTGGATTCAAAGAACCCGGACTGTTCCACCATAAAGGCGATACGCCGGTCCATATAGGCCATCATGGTCTCCGCGGCATTGTCCAGCCTGGTCCAAAAGCTCGCAAGGTCCGGGGCCGCAGCCGCCAGATGGCCCAAACGCAGCCGCGACAGGGTATAGGAACCGCCGCCTGCAAGAAGGCCGTTGTAACAGCTCACCACGGCGTACCCTTCCCCCAGTTCCCTCAGGAACATCCGGTGATTGGCAAAACTCGGCTTGGCGCTCCCCATAGCAGTCTCCGCCGCCAGGAGCGCAAAATCTTCCGGGGTTGTTTCAGGATCGTAGAGAAATGAGATATTGGGAACGCTCTTGGGTTCTTCTTGCTCACATTCCAGAATGAGCCGCCCCGCCAGAGTCTCCTGGGGGCCTATGTCGGCATGGCAAAAGGAATCGGTAATTGTGCGGTCCACATACCGCAGAAAAAGCCCAATTTTCTTGCGCGCGGTATTCCGGCTTTCCATAAGCACGAAAGGCTCCAGAAGCCGGTCCAAAAAGCCGATGAATACCGGAAAGTTCGTTACCGACGGCACATGGCGGATAAAAATCGCGAGAACATTCAAGGCTTCGTCCAGGTCCCGGGGCGGGTCCAACTGCAAAAAACAACAGCCTTCGTCAAAGAGCTTTTTATAGTCCGGCACGATGTACCGCGGCCGGGGAGGGCAGTTTGATTCATTGAGATCGCAAATCACACCCGCGGCTTTCAACGTGAGATAATCACCGGGTAAATCGATAACCTCAATGAGAGATTCCGAAAGCCGCTCAAGACCGGTTACTTTTTGTTCATGGGTTAATAACCCGTTACAGACCGTATTCAGTATCGTCCGCCGGGTTTCTTCAACCCGTTCCATAGTTATAGGTCTCATAAAGTCTCCTTTATTAAACGTACTATCTCAATTAAAAATGTCAAATATATGCTGTATCAGGCTGTACCTTCCGGCCTCCTGCCCGTTCCCAGAATTAACAGTTCAGGATGATATTCAAAATGCATGGTATCATACCGGGACCACCTGCCCCCCCAGATAAAACCCTGTTCCTCAAAGGTCCGGATTACCACGGCGGGCGGATTCTGCCGGTTCCCGGCCGGTACGGAACGCCAGTCAATCCCCTTGGCGGCGGTCCATTGCCAGTAGGTCTCCATGCCCGGCTGGGCCCTCATCAACAGATCCACCGCGATTCCGTAGGAGTGAAAACTGCGGCTTGCGCTGCCCGCGACATTCCGCCAATTCCAGCCGGTTATGCTGTACAAATTTTTGAGCCACCCCTGTATTTCCGGGTCCTTTTCCGCCAATGTCAAAATACGCGCTTCCGCCCGGTTCAGGGGAGCGGCTATACCCTTGTGTATTTGTACCTGCCTCCCCAAAAAATCGATCCACTGCTGCTGCGAAAAAGCCTCTTCCCTGCTGCGGGTTTGCCAAAGGTTTTCGTAAAACGGAGAGCGGGCGGCGCCGGGATTTACCTGCGGGCGGCCATAGAGACCGGAGGAAGGCCGCCGGGAAAGAATCTCGTCCGCCAACTCCTGCCAGGGGTTTATATCCCCCGAACCGCCGGAAGGTTCAGGGGAATACCGGTACAGAAACTGGGGGCGGAATTCTTGCGGCCTGTCCGCGTCCTCCTCCGGGAGGAACCTGCCCTGGGCGTAATACCATCGTGTACCGTCCATTTCAAAAGTCCAGTCGCCGTCCTCGAAAACCGCCGGGCCGATACGTTCCCCGTAAGCCGCCGAAAACAGCTTTACCATATCCTCCGCATAGTCTCCTCCCGCAGCCCGGCGAAGCTCCAGCTCCGCCAGGGGACCCTCCACCCAGGCTCCGGCCGTCCTGGTGATTTCCCCGGCCCTTACCCACCCGGAAAACCGGAAGCCCCCACCCCGGAGGAACCGTCCGCCCCGGAAGAGTTTTTCAAATTCACCGTTCAAATCTTCCGCCGGCATTGAGTCCAATGTTTCCCGGTCGGTCCAAAAGGGAATAACTCTGCCGTCTATAAAGTCCGTCCGGGCAAGGAAATCCACCAGGGGCGGGGCGATTCGGCCATCTTTAAGGGAACCTCCCACAAAAAAGGTGTCATAGCCAAACAGATCAGGCAGGGGCTTTTTACCGCTTATATCAAACAAATCACCCCCGGTTGTTTGGGCAATAGCCCGCGCCATCCGCCGGGTATCGCC
>JAISBR010000164.1 GCA_031266095.1 Treponema sp.
AGGAGAATGAACATGAAGAAAACATTGATGAGATTGGGGGTACTGGCCGCGGCGCTGGCGCTCACATTCGTGTTTGTGTCCTGTGCGCAGCCGACCGAAGAAGGATCGTCAGGCCCCAATGCCCCGACGATCATCCGGCTGTACCTGGACCGCGACGACGCCACGCTTGCCGGTGGTGATCACATACAGTTCAGGGTTGGAGAGGAACTGCTGATTCCGGTAGGAGTTACGCAATATCCCGTTACTGTCGCCGGTGGGGTTAACACGGATGCCGCCGGTACGGTAGAACCCGGCTCCAAGAGCGGGAACCTCGAGGCCGGGGACCGTACCAGAGTAATCGCGATCTCGTGGGAGAGACCCACTGGTACCGATACGATTCTCAACAATCAAAACCCGAAAAAGAAATTCCTGGACAGCGGGGAGATAACCATTCTAGGTTCCTATGATCCTGTCGCTCAAACTGCGGGAGGGAATTCAATTCAGGTCAACGCCAAGAATATCTACTATGTGGACGTTGAGCTGGTTACCCAGACGCCTGCTGCCAAAGACCGCGGTTCGATCTTTGATCAGAGTATCAGCGGGTATCTGGAACTGGATGTTTCACAGTCTACAACAGGTGATTCAATATCTACAGGGG
The DNA here is from genome assembly GCA_031266095.1 of Treponema sp. The sequence goes on from JAISBR010000164.1 coordinate 638, forward strand.
TTTATATGTACACCAAAGATAAGCACGGTTTCAACGATCTGTGGAAGATGGAAAACGGCCTTCCACTGTGGAAGTCGACCAACGCCAACATCAAGAAGGTCAGCCTGAAACCCGGTCTCAACGAGATCTACCTGTCGTATTTCTCAACCCAGCGGGCTACAAATTAGTCTAAAAATTAAGGAGAAAAAGATATGAAGAAAACCTTTATAAAACTGGGCGCTGCGGCTATAGTCCTGACGCTTGCCCTTGTGTTCGCGTCCTGCGCGCAGCCGACCGAAGAAGGATCGTCAGGCCCCAACGCCCCGACGATCATCCGGCTGTACCTGGACCGCGACGACGCCACACTCGTCGATGGTAACATTATCCAATTTAGAGTTGGTGAGGAACTGCAGATTGGTGTCGCCAATTATCCCGCTGCTGTTATCACTGATAGTGCCGGTACAGCGGAACCCGGCGCCAAGACCGGGGCTATCATCGAGCCTGTGGATCGTACGAGGGTAATCGCGATCCCTTGGGATAGAGCCCATAATGTTGATACAGTTCTCAGCAATCAAAACCCGAAAAAGAAATTCCTGGACAGCGGGTTGATAACGCTTAAGCCGACCTATGCCGGTGGTGATGGCGGTAGTACTATTCAAGTCAACGCCAAGGGCGTCTACTATGTGGACGTTGAGTTGATCAACCAGACGGTCGCTTCCAAAGACCGCGGCTCGATCTTTGACGCCAGCATCAGCGGTTATGTGGAATTGGTTATTAATACTGCAGCCCAACTCCCAGTACTCCCTGGGGGCGGCGCTAATCCTTGGTTGACTCGGGAAACTACGTATCTCTATACCGCCGACAAGCACGGCTTCAATGACCGGTGGAAACTGGATCCGGATGGCTTTACAAACATTTGGGCTACGACCAACAAGAACATCAAGAAGGTCAGCCTGAAACCCGGGGTCAACGAACTGTACCTGTCGTATTTCTCGCACGGTCAGAGCGAACAGAATTAAATAAACCCGGCCTCCATTGCCCAGCCGCCGCGGGCAGCGCCGGCCGTAAGTTTCCTTTTCCTTGGGCCCGTTATGCAGCGCATAGCGGGCCGTCTTTTTATACCAATGGCTGTGTAAGAGAAACAAGATAAACGCACGAGTGACCGCGGCGCCAATCCGGTATCCCGCGCCCCCGTGACGCGCAGATTCACCTCGCGGAAACCCGGCTTGCGGTATTCCGGGAGCCTGTTGCGCCTGTAGGTTTTTGCACCGCTTTGTGCCGCAAAAACCACGTTAGGCAAAATACCCCAAAATTTTTGTAAAAAGTTAAAAAATACTCGATGAATGTATAAACATAGTATATACTATTATAGAGGAATCATATTGATGGAAACAGTAATAAAGGATATGAGGAATGAAATAATTATAAAACCCAAAAAAAAGAATAAATTATTGGAAATGTTGGACACGATTAATGAACAAAATATCCACGAAGAAGTGGAAACAAATGGACCTTTAGGAAAAGAAATATCCATTTGAGGTAAAAATCAACCAATGATATAACCGCCCGATTCCTTATCGGTAGGACCCGATCTTCGTCCCGTAGTTCGAACAGGTTTCGGAAATTGACGCCTGTACGGGGAATTCCCCATTCTCCTTTTCTGTGCTATAATTTCCCCATGACTGCCGATGAACTTCGTGATAAATACATCGAATTCTTTGTGTCCAGGGGACATGCCCGGATTCAGGGTAAGTCCCTGCTGCCCGACAATGACCCCACGGTACTTTTTACCACCGCGGGTATGCATCCCCTGGTTCCGTATCTTTTGGGGGAGGAGCACCCCGCGGGCAGGCGGCTTGTGAATTACCAGAAATGTATCCGTACCGGGGATATTGACAGCGTGGGCGATTCGAGTCATCTCACCTTTTTTGAGATGCTGGGCAACTGGTCCCTGGGAGATTACTTCAAGGAAGGGGCCATTGAGATGAGCTTTGAATTCCTCACTTCCCCCCAATGGCTCGGTATTCCCGTTGAGAAACTGGGAGTGTCGGTTTTCAAAGGTGATGGAGCGGTGCCCCGGGACGATGAATCCGCTACGGTATGGAAACGGCTGGGGATCCCCGAAAACCGCATCGCCCATCTGCCCAGGGAGGATAACTGGTGGGGGCCCGCCGGAAGTACCGGTCCCTGCGGCCCTGACTCTGAAATGTTCTATTATGTGGGAGACGCGCCTTGCGGGCCCGGCTGCAAACCCGGCTGTTCCTGCGGCAAGTGGCTCGAAATATGGAACGATGTGTTCATGCAGTACAACAAAAACGCGGAGGGGGTATATGAAGCCCTGAGCCGCAAGTGCGTCGATACGGGCATGGGCATTGAGCGGACCGTAACGATCCTCAACGGCAGGCAGTCGGTATACGAGACCGGGATTTTCGCGCCCCTCATCCGGGCGATAGAGGCGGCCGCCGGCGGATATTGTTACGGTACGGACACCGAAAAGGACCGTTCGGTGCGGATCATCGCGGACCATGTGCGCTCAGCGAGTTTTATCCTGGGCGACCCCAAGGCGGTGAGTCCCTCCAATGTGGGCGCGGGCTATGTGCTGCGCAGGCTCATCCGCCGGGCGGTACGTCATGGGCGTAAACTGACCCATGATGTACCAGAGCATGATGATACGGCCTCCCGGAACGAGGCGGCGGCCCAGGGGCACAAGGGCCTTTTCCTCTCGCCCCTCGCCGGGGTCATCGTGGATCAGCTCAAAGGCCCCTACCCGGAACTTACGGAAAACCGCGCTTTCATTGTGAGTGAACTGGACAGGGAAGAGTCAAAATTCATGGAGACCCTCCAAAAAGGCGAGCATGAATTCGAGAAACTCCTCCCCAACCTGCTCAAAGATCCCCGCAGAATTATGTCGGGCAGGCTGGCGTTCAAACTCTACGACACCTACGGCTTTCCCATTGAGCTGACCGAGGAGCTTGCCGGAGAACAGGGGATGACGGTAAACCGCGCGGAATTTGACGAAGCCTTCAAAAAGCACCAGGAGCTTTCCCGCTCACAAAGCGGGCAGGTCTTCAAAGGCGGCCTGGGCGATCAGGGGGAAAGAGCGGTCACATACCACACCGCCACGCATCTTTTGCACAAGGCCCTGCGGATGGTCCTGGGGGAGCATGTGGCCCAGAAAGGCTCCAACATTACCGCCGAGCGTATGCGCTTCGACTTTTCCCACAACGCGCCTATGAGCCCGGAAGAGATCAAAAAGGTCGAAGCTATTGTCAATGAGCAGATACGCCGAGATCTTCCGGTAACCATGGAAGTGATGAGCCTTGAGGAGGCAAAGGCGGCCGGGGCAACCGCCCTTTTTGGGGAAAAGTATGAATCGCAGGTAAAAGTGTATACAATAGGCAATTCTCCCGTAGATTTCTTTTCAAAAGAGGTCTGCGGCGGGCCGCATGTGGAGCGTACCGGGAATATGGGAACATTCAAAGTACAGAAGGAACAGTCTTCCTCGGCCGGGGTAAGGCGGATCAGGGCTGTGTTGGAATAGGTAAAAGAAGTTCTTTCAAAACCGCAATTTTGAAAGAATACCCTTTATACAAATAGATTCTTTTACCTATTCCCCATTATTTTGTTTTATAGTATAGTAGGAGCAGGAATGGATATGAAACGATCAGTTATCACGTTTGTATGTATTATTGCTATCGGCCTTTTTCTTCCCGGAATGGTGTTTAGCGGAGGAAAAGCTGACAAGGAAGGTTCCGAGCCCGCCAAGGCGCCGTCTTCTTCCCAAGCCCCGGCAGCGGCGGCAAGTGTCCCCGCTGAAACAAGCCTTCAGGACACGCAGATAGTGGCCACGATTCAAATCGCGCCGACTATCGGTAAAGAGACCATTTTTCGCGGCCAGCTCAAAGCTGAGGTGGAGCGGATGGAAAAAAGCGCCCGGCGTTCACTTTCGATTGAAGAAAGGCGTCAGATACTGGATGTGATGATTAACGAACGGCTTGCGGTCCAGGCCGCCGAACGGGACAGAGTCACCGTTACCGAGAACGAGCTAAACCAGCAGATCCAGCAGCTGCGCGCCGGTATGGTACAGGCTATCGGCCGCCAGCCCACGGACGCGGAATTTGCCCAGGCCATAAGAAACGAGACCGGCCTTGAACTGCAGGCATTCAGGGAACAGCTTCGCAGACAATTGATTGTGCAAAGGTACCTGCAGGTAAAAAAGCAGTCCCTTTTTGAATCTATAAGGATACCCACCGCGCAGGAGATCACTAATACCTTCAATCTGGCAAGGGCCCAGTTTATCCGCCCTGATACGGTCCGTTTTTCCATGATCCAGGTTCCCTATGGCGCGGACGCCGCCGCCAAGACCAGGGCAAAAGAGCTGGCGGACCGCCTGTTTAGGGAAATCGGTTCCAATACCTCCAGATTCGATGAAGTGGCCGCCCGCGGCCAGGCAGCCAACTCAGGTTACCAGGCCGGGGACGGGGGTTTTCTTCCCAAAACTATAGACGCCCAGCAAATTGTGGGTCAGGAATTTATCAACGTTGCTTTCAGCCTCAGACAGGGTCAGGTTTCAAAACTGATTGAGGGACTCCGCGCCTATCAAATCATCAAAATTACCGAGACCCATCCGATGAAGAACCTGGAACTGGACGATATTTTTCAATTAGGCACCCGCATGACCGTCAGGGATTATATCAACGGCGCTATGCTCCAGGAACGGCAGCAGGCGATTCTCGCGCAGGCCTCCCAGGAATTGGTCACCGAACTGCGGGCCGGAAACACTTATCAGGTTATTGAAAGCAATCTAACCTGGTAATCCGGCTGGATGAGTATGGCATCCCGCAGAAAAGGCCGAATTCTGGCGTTCCAGGCTCTGTACTGCTGGGAATCGAATCATGTCCCGGTCAGCGAATTGATGGATTTCTCCTGGCTGGAAAACAGTAAGCGGGCTTCCCTTGATGAGACTATCGCGGTTTTTTCGCGGGCTTTAATCGCCGGAACCATCGAGAACATCGGCGTCATTGACAGTACAATCAAAAATCATCTGCAAAACTGGGATATTTCACGGCTCAACCGGGTAGATCTCGCGATCCTCAGGATGAGTACCTATACTCTGATGTTTCAATCTGATATTGCTCCCTCCATAGTGATCGACGAGGCCATCGGTATATCACGGGAATTCGGCGCCGCTGAGTCCTTCCGGTTTATCAACGGGGTTCTGGATAGTATCCGCCGGACCATTCAAGAAAAACCATGCCCCGCCCAAAACTGAACGCGCCGGATTCCCCTGTATCGCGCGCCGGCCGGTTTATCGGCGAAAAATGGAAGAGCCTTTTTTGGGGCAATCTGTTACAAGTAACGTGTTTTTCCGGTCTTTTTCTTTCGTTCCTGATCGCGGGGATCCTCGTCATCGCTTACTCTTTGGGGGGACGGGGCCCGACCGCGGAAAAAGGCGCGGGTTTTTACCGTTTGCTCCGTGAATATGACCGGGCCGCGCAAAACGCCGAAGTCCCGGCCGCGGAAGAAAGGACAAGGCCGGTAATCGAAACCCTGGATCGGGAACTCGATAAACTTGAAAAAGAAGCCGGGAGTGTGGAATCCTGGCTTTCGATATTGAAACGCCGGCGTCAGTTGGCTCATCTCAATCCCCGGTATATCCCGGCATACCGGCAGTCCACCCGGCGGGCGCGGCAGGCCTATCCCTATTCGGAAGCGCTGGCGGCGCTCGCGGCGGCGGCCCTTGTTCAGGACGCGCCCATCAGTCCGGAAATTGAGGCTGAATTGCGGGACTGCCTTCCCCTGTTTTCCGGTATCCGTTTCGCTTCCCTGCGCTTAAGCCTCCATATCTTGTTGGGCGATCTGAAAAACCCCGAAACAGCGGCCGGCCTTCCGCCGCCGGCCCTGAGTACCGTTGATTTACGCGGCGGCTTTTCCGCTTCGGAAAAAGAGGCCCTGACAGCGGATTTGGCAATGGTCAAACTGCTCAAGGGTGATCCCGCCGGGGCCGCCGCTGAAATTCAGGGCGTTCTTGCCGGGTATGCCGCTGTCCGGAACGCCCCTCCTTCTTCCGGCGAATTTCTGCGCTTTGCCGCGGAGTACTTTTACGATTTCGGCGATATTCTGCGCTCGGCGGAATTGTTCTCCCGGCTGCCCGGCGGCGCGGCCCGCCAGGCGGATGCCCTCTGGCTGGGCGGGTATGCCGACGGAGCCCGCAATATCTGGTCACTGCTGGCTTTGCCCGCCGCGGATGGTGAGTCCGGCCCCAGCACCCGCAGCCTCTATAACCTGGCTGTCACCGCGAAAAGCCCGGAGGAGGCCGTTGTTTCGCTGGAACGCCTTATTTCCCCGCCCGGCCTTGCGTCGCTGGACGGCAAAACGCCGGAAACCCCGGCCGCCGCTTCTCTCAGCCGCCAATTCGGCCTTATCCGGTACAGCCGCCTTCTTGACGCTCCGAGGGCCGCGGCGCTTCTGGAGGCCGCCGGCGGAGAATCGGGGCCGGCCATGGCGGCCCTTCTCGAGTTGGAAATACTGCGGCGGCGGATGGAACTCCTGGAAACCGGCAGGCTGACGGCTGAAACATGGTTGCTTTTGGGCCGTTATCCGGAAAATGAAGACCTATACCGCTGGGGGGCCTGGTTTTTTGACTACCGGCGAAACTACGGCGAAACCGCCCAGCTCTTAAAAACCGCCGGCCGCCACAGGTTTACCGGCTCATGGATCGGCCTGCACGAGGCGCTTCAATCGGTCAGGGAGGGAAACCTGGACGCCGCGGAGAACAGGCTCGGTTCCGTCACCGGCTGGCCGGCTGCGGCAAACCAGGGACTCATCCTTGAGGCTCGCCGCGCCCCCGCCAAAGCCCTGGAATATTATGAAATTGCCGCCCGCGGGCTTCTTGAAAACAGCGAAGGTCCCGGAATCAGTCCGCCGGGCCTGGGGGATTGGGATAAGACGGACGAGACGCGCCGCCGGGAGACCGCCTCCCGGCTCCAACTCCGCATTGCCCATTGTCTTAAAACCCTGGGCCGGACCGGGGAAAGCCGGCGGGTACTTGAATACGCCCTGGACCTCAACCCCGATAACCTCAACGCCCGCCTGGAACTCAGCCGTTTAGACGTTCCTTGAGCCGCCCATCAGCGAAGAATACCGCCGCGGACAAGGTTCAACTTTCGAGTTTTTCGACTTCACGAGGTTTTAAGCGCGAAACGCAGCAAAGTGCCAGATCAACAGCCCTTATTTTTTCGCTGCTATATTGTATAATATAGCATTGGAGGCTTCTATGGCTTGTTCAAAAAAACATCGATATCTTCCTCAATGGGAAAACTTACCCGTTGCACAGGATGACGTAAAAGGTGATCGGCATAAATGTCCAGGATGCGCATACGAGGCAGGATTAAAAGACGCTTTGACAGGAAACCCTCATTCCAAGACGCTGCCGGCAGATATTCCTGATAGTCAAGCGGGGACAGGAAGACACAAAGATGCATATCAAGCATATACAGAAGGATATAATTACGGGCTGGAAATTAAAAGTTAAAAATTGACGCCCGGCTTTGCCTGAAGAAGCTGTCGGATTAGTCCTGCCTATCTTCTTGCCGGCTGGGTTAGTTTAACTACCATTTTTGCCAGGACCGGGATGGGAATATGCATATTGTTTTTAAGCCAGTACTGCACAAGCCCGATGGCGCCGTGGACGACAAATACGGAATAGCCTTCATGGATAGAGGTTTCGCCGGGGCCTTCAGCAGCATCGCTGAGGAACTTCCGCGCTTTGAGGATAAACCGTTGAAAAAACTGTTTCTGAAAACCCGGGTCCCCGTTCTCGCTCAACAGGATCCGGAGCGAGCCGCTGTTATCCGCGACATATTGCAGCATTTGTATTATCATTTCGAGTTCCCGGCGGGCGTGTTTTATCGGGATGTTATTGACCTTATCCTCAAAATAGGCAATTACTTCCTCCTCGATCTCCTCAAGGAGATGATACACGTCATCATAAT
>JAISBR010000206.1 GCA_031266095.1 Treponema sp.
CCGTTTTTTATCGCGCCGGCGTTAGCCTCGTCGGTATCAAGGTGAATCTCGTCCGCGAATTTTTCCGAAACCCTGAGCAGCACATCGCCGAATACCAGCCTGCGGTCCCGGGCACTATACTCAAGGGATACAATCTGCTTATCTTTAAAGCCATGCTTTTTTGCCGTTTCCGGCGTCAGATGGACATGGCGCACGGCCACAATGGCGCAATCCCGCTCTATGGATATGCCGTTGGCGGGATTTTCTATCCGCACTCTGCCCGCGCCCGAAATATTTCCGGACTCGTTTATCGGGCAGCGAACCCCAAGCGTAAAGGTATCGCTTAGGGATACCTCAAGCTGGGTCAGGCCCCGAACCGGTCCCAGAATGCGTACATTGGGAAACTTTCCCCTGGGGCCGGAAACCGCCACTGTTTCATTGCTGGCGTACTGGCCGGGCTGCAAATCCTTGATCGGACTTAGTTCATAACCCGGGCCGTAGAGGATGTCCAAATCCGTATGGGACAGGTGTATATGCCTGCTTGAAACCCCTGTTATAATAAAAGGGGCTTCCCGGACCTCATTGATGACATCGGTTATAATTTTTTTCAGCCGTTCCTGGTCCATATCTTTATCCGTTAATTATCCAGGCCAAGAAAGGGATCTTCCGGCTCTTTACCGTCCGGTTTAGGTTTGGCGCTTCCCTCGGCCCTGGGCTTTCTGGACTGGCTCCTGGGCTTTTTTGCGTCCTTGAGTTCGTCCGCCGGCTGCGCGGTTTCAGGCTGAGGCTGCGGGGTTTCAGGCTGTGTCTGCGCGGACTCGGGCGGGACCTGCGGGGTTTCTGGCTGGGGTTGCTCGGACTCAGGCGGGACCCGCACAGGCCTGGGGGCGGCAGTTTTCTTCGCTTCGCCTAAACCAACCGTTTCCCGGCTCCGGACGATCCGTTCGGTCCCTTCAGCCGGCCGGGGTATAACATGGACTGAGACAACCCGGCCGACTTTTCCCGCTGCGGCTTCGGCGGCTTTTACCGCGGCTTTTACCGCGCCCACATCGCCTTCTACTTTTACGGTGGCCATTCCGTCGCCCTTGGCGAGTTCATAGCCCAATATCCTGACATTTGCCGACTTGGCGGCGGAATCCGCCGCTTCTATAGCGGCAGTCAGACCGACAGTCTCAATAAAACCCAAAGCGTTTCCTGTCATACAAACCTCCAACACCCTTACAGCACAAAGGGCATGCCTTTCACCAGTCTCGCGGCGTTTGCCGCCAATCCTCTCAGTTTGCCGCCATCCAGCCGGTAATTCAGCGTAAAAAGCGGCTTGTCCGCGGACAGTTTGTTGTAATGCACCGCCGCCATTCCCGCTTCATCCAGGCCCAGGCCAACACCCAGCACCGAAGCCTCCGCCGCCTTATAGGCCAAAGCAATGGCGCCGCTTTCACCGGCGGCCTCGACTTCGCAGGGTACCCCTTCTTCCTCGGCACCGTACAACAACTCCCGCAAATTTTCCGGGCTGCTAAAACCGGAGCCGATAAAAAGTTTAATGGAAGGGATCGCCGCTTCGCTGTTCATGTTTCCTTCCCGTAATTTAAAACCAGCCCCGTGGCGACGGCGTTTCGGGGGCCTTCTGTTTCACGGACATTCCCCCGGCCCGCCACGATCCCGTAACGCGAAAGGGCGTCGGTTACCAGTTGGGGAATTTCAAAATCAAGCGCCGAGCCGCCAACCAGAACCACAAAATCAATTTCCCGTATGTTGCCCGATTCAGTTACCATACTGAGCGCCCTGAGTGCATTGGTAACAAAAACTTTTTCCTTGGCCTCTTTTCGTACTGTTTTGATTTTCTCGATAGACACGTTTGCAGGTATAGGGACAAAGCTTTTCTCTTTGATTAAAACGGTCCTGGCAAAAGTTTCCGGGGACAGGGCCTCTTTGAAAAATTCTACTGTCCCGTCCTCGTGCCGGATATGGAAAAGACTCTCCGCCCGGGCAAGGGGATAACGCTTGATGTCTTCGGCAATGTCCCAGGAGTCAAGCCCCAATTCAGTTTGAATTAGCAGTGTCACCATATTGCCCGCGCCGGCCAGGTGTACCGATTTGACATGCCCTGTCCTGGTGATGATGGAAGCATCGGTAGATCCGGCGCCCATATCAATTATGGCAAGGGGACTGGTTACCCCCGGCGTGGTTAAGGCCCCCTGAATCGCCATGTCCGCCTCAACGCCGCCGACGCCCACTTTGATCTTGAGCTGTTCGGTAAGTTCCCGCGCAATCATGTCCATCTGCAAACGGTCGGACTTGACCATCGCGGCAAGGCCCACGGCGTTTTCCATAGAGAATTCCTCGGCGACGCCGCCGGAGACTTTTTGCGGGTTAAAGGTATCCACCGCGAGCAGATCCTGGATCTTGATGTCCGCAGGAAGACGGTCGGTCAGATCCGAAAGAGTCTGCCGCACCCGTTCAAGCATACCGCCGGCATTGGTACCCGCCTCTCCCTTTACATCGCCAATAGGCAGCGCCTCTTGTACGGCTTTCATTATTTCCTGGGAACCGGCCTCAATATCGACATTAATGGTCCGCTGCTCGCCGATGATTTGCAGCTTGCCCGCGGGAATAATACGCTCGGTCACATCGCCCGCAGGGGTTTTGATCACCACAGCGGAACGGTTGCCGATTAGGGCCCGCGCTACCGGCACGATGAACTTTGTTTCTTCCGGGTTCAGGCTGAAAACCGTGGCAATACCGTAAGGATTGGACAGCATCTCTACCACGCCGCCGATCCGGGCTACTTCAACCACCGCCGGCATACCAAGAGGTACTTTTTCGATGAATTTTACCTCATCGACTATGGGGATGGGTGCTTTAAGCCGGTTCACAATAAGAACCGCGTCGTCTTTCTGAACTATCGCGCCCCTGACCCCTACACCGCGTTCAACGGCGCGGTTGATAACCGCCGCCGCGTCCTCATGGTTCGTATCGGCGGTTACTATAACTATGCAGTTTCCTGTCGTAATGTTTGGCAGTTCCTTGATGGAAACAGTAACCCCACTTCCAATACCCTCGCCGCCGGGAGTATGCGGGTTGTGGCCAATCAGGGTTGATTCGGTGATGATGGTTTCCGTTATGGTCTCCATAGCCACATCACCGATCACGGGCGTAGCCTCGTTAAGGCTGACAAAGCCGATGTCCTCAAGACGGACACCGGCCTTGTCGGCGGCTTGCTTTAATGAGGCGAAAACACCGTGAATATTTTGCCGCGTACCTTTTATGCCTGTAGTATCAACGATGCCTGAAGACAAAAACTTGAACCCATCCCCTTCTATCCGGGCAAGGGCGGTTTCTGTGGACGCGTTGCCAATATCAACCCCAGCGATGATCATTTATCAAGAAACCTTCTTAAGTCTGCCTCTCGCCTCGCCTACCTCGGCGGCTTCGCGGACATGGGCGGCGGAAATTTTGGCGTTGTATTTACTTTCGAGTTCCTCAGCGATTGCCAAAAGTTCCTGTTTCGTCGAGTGATACGGGCGAAGGGCGTTGTAAATTTCCAGGATACGCTGATCCGGAACAATAATAAGTTCCGCCGCCCTTCTGAAATTGCCTGCCAGGGTCTTCCGCCCTATCGACTCGGCCACCTGGGCCTGCATCTCAAGGGTTTCCGCCGTGATGCGTACATCCTGGGCGCCGACATTTCCGTTAAGCACCGCCTCAAGGGTAACTTCGTTAAAACTTTTACCTGTCGGGGTTTTCAGCTTATCCGTACTTTTTTCCGCCAGAGGATAGTCGTTGGTTGTTACCCGCGCGCCGGCATAACCGCCCGATTGGGGTTTCTCCGGCCCTGACTCAATCCCCGCGATCACATCTCGTATAATTTTTTCAAGAGTTGCCTGATCCACTTTGGGGCCCCCTATTTAAATTTAACCGAAAGCTCTACGGGC
>JAISBR010000024.1 GCA_031266095.1 Treponema sp.
CTTGTGCGGCGTATCAAAGAGGCGCTCCTGCTGCAAAACAGGGAACAGGCCGATGAACTGCGGGAGGAACTTTTAGCCATGTTCGAGGTAATGGAAAAATTGGATAAACTATGGTGACCAGTTCCGAAACGATGGCCCGGCGCTGTTACCGGCTGGGGCTCGGGGCGGCAAAGCGGCGGGATCTGGGGGCCGCCCTTGACTACACGACTCTTGCCCGCGCCCTGGATCCCGGTCATGAGGGCGCGGCGCGGCTTGCGGAGATCTGCCGCCGTGAGCGCGGAGGGGCGGATGACATGGGAAAACCGGCGGTTGAAAATATCGAAGACATTGAAAATATTGAAAACATCGAAGGTTTTGAAGGGCTTATGTCCCTGGTGAGGCAAAAGAAATGGAAGGCGGCGGCGGAAAAGGCGAAGGGGCTTCCCCGCCAAAGCGTATGGCTCCTTAGCGTACAGGGCTGCCTTTGGGCCCTGGCGAAACATTATGACTCCGCGATAGACTGCTTTGCCGGAGCCTTGGCAAGGGATCGCGGGAACCTGCTTGCCGCGAAGGCGCTGGTCGGACTTGGCCGACAACGGAAGTCTTTTTGGAGGTTCTTTTGCTTCTCCCTGACGAAGTAAAAAAGAGTCACTACGAGACTCTGGGGGTGGCGAGAACCGCCGGGAATGACGAGATAAAACGGGCGTATTTCGGTTTGGTACGCAAGTACCAGCCTGATCGCTCCCCCAAAGAATTTAAGGAGATCCGGGCCGCCTACGAAACCCTCAACGACCGGCAAAAACGCGCCGAATACGATGCCATCGGCGAGCTGCCCCCTTCCGTCGCGCCCCTTTTCTACGAAGCCCAGCGGTTTGACCGCCTTGGCAGGGGAAACAAGGCGGCGGAATTGTACCAGGTTATTCTGAAACGCCATCCCGGTTTGGATAATGTACGGGAACAATACGCCAAATCCCTTTCGGAGGACGACAAAACCGGCAAGGCCGTTGAGGTTTGGGAAGAGCTCTGCCGCAGGCAGCCCGGCAACCCCCATTACGCAAGGGAACTGGGCCGCAGTTATTCTGATCGCGGCTGGCACAAGAAGGCCGTTACCGAAATACGGCGCGCGCTTACACTGGACCACCGTTCTATTGACGCCTGGACATTGCTGACCTCCTGTATAACCATAAGCATGCGGAATGATCCGGATATATGGGACGAACTGGATAAAACTGCCAGCGAAGCTGTTGAAGCGGTTAAAACGGTCAAAACGGACGAGTGGAAAAAAATCATCCTCTATACCAATTTGTTCATAGCCTGCGGCGTTAGTAAAATTACCACAGCCGGGGGGTATCTGCGGGAAATAATCCGGCTGGTCCGCGAAAACGGCCGGAATGGCCGGGAAGAAGGCCGGCAGGCCCTGCGGGAAATATTGCATATTGTTCCCTGCGAGAGTCTTGCGAGCCTCTACTCCGGCTTAGAGGAGCTGGCGGATCTGGTTTCGGACGCGAACGATCCCGCTGTCAGGAATAAACTTGATGATGTAAAACTGAGCCTTGAGATTGAAGATCTGGAAAAAAAAGGATTCCACGAAATTTTCCGTGATCTGTTCAGAATATTAAACGCCGGTTTTGAGGAAGACTATGACGAAATAGAGGTCCTTGCGATAGAGTATCACCTTCTTAAAGATAAAAGCGATTTTGATCCGCAGATAAGGCGTTTGAGAGGAGAATTCCCCGAACTGTACGCCCTTCATAGTTCATTTTTTAGCGAGGCGCTTCGTACCCGCGACCCGGACAAGATGATGTATCAGCGCGCGAAGAAGATCAACAAGCTGCAACGCAAGGCCGGCATCGATGATGAAGACCTGGAACCGGAAGACAAAGACACCGTCCAGCAGACCGTCCGCCGCGACCAGCCCAAAGTAGGCCGCAACGACCCCTGTCCCTGCGGCAGCGGCAAAAAATACAAGCGATGCTGCGGGCGCTGAATCCCGGACCCGGGATGAAAGCCCCTAGACTCAGGATATATGGATTGATGGGACTTCAAAGAATAATACTGCCCCTATTGGCCTTTGTTTTATTGTCTTCCTGCGCCATATCGAAGGCAATATACCTTGGCGGGGACATCTATTCCGTCAAGACCGGACCGCGATCCGCTGACACACGGTACGATACCGAAAATATAAACGGCAGCTTCCCCGGGGCGGTATATATCAAGACGCGCACCCAGACATTTAACGCCTATCATTATTACATCCTGCATGACGGCCTGATATGGTATAAAAGCATAGACGGCGGACAGGAACCGGCTGAATGGACGCTTATTCAGGAAACAGGACTTCCCCATAATTCCCGGAAATTCAGATTTAACCAGCCGGAAAGAATCGTTGAAATCTCCGCCGATGCCGATGAACTGGTTGCCCTTTCGGCTGAGGGCGGGTTTTACCGTTTTTGCTTTGACAGAATAATCGCCCATAAGAGCAACGTATGGCTGGACCGGCAGGGCTGGCCCAACGAGGAACAGCTTTTCCTGGACCGGCGTACCGCGGGGAACCTGTCCTGGGCCCTGGGAAAACGAAACGCCCATGTTCTCTATTACGAGGACTCTTTTGGCAACCAGCACCACAACGGCACTATGGAAATCGCCACCACCTATGTGCTTCTGGAAGATGGCCAGGAAATTTGTTATACCGACACGGGACTCCCCGGCGATTTTTCCCGGAACTACACCGGACCGGAACGGGGCGCCTTTAAGGCCGCATCGTTATCGGCAAGCGCGTCAACCATGTTCGTCATAAACGAAGCGGGAGAAATGTATACCCGCCTTGCGGACTTTGATACCATAGGCTGCGACCCCCTGTGGTTCAAATACACCTATATCCCCTACGAATCGGATCTGCCGGGTACGGATTATTTTTCCAACCTGAATGAGTGGGGACTCCCGGCGGAAGACTGGAGGCCCCAACCCCCTGTTCCCCTGACCGGGAAGGCCGTCATTACCCGCCATATTACGATACTGCAAAACGGCCAGGGCAACAGCGCACGGGAACTTCGTGTTGCCGGTTTGAATGAATCCGGTGAAACCGGATACTGGACCAAGGCAATATTTGACGATGCCTGGAACTTCAAAGCGGTTCCGCTGTATTTCGGCGAATATTCGGTTTTAGCAAGCGCCAAAACCGCCGAATCCGCAGAAAACAGCCCGCGGAGTGAACGGGGAATCTCTTTGGATAAACAGTACAGCGGTTATTACTGGAACGGCGGTGAAAAAGAAAACGAGTGGGAGTATACGATCCCCAATTTTAACATACTGGAGGGGGACTGCGATTTTCGTATAACCT
>JAISBR010000039.1 GCA_031266095.1 Treponema sp.
TATTGTTTCTCCGCGCTTCCTGGAGTGCCATAAACGCGGTCAGATTTTTGAAAGGGGGCTCAGGCGTAATCGGTGAAAACTTCCATACCCCTAAACCTTCATTTGCCTTGGGCATGTAATAATAATCGAAATTCCCGCTCTCGCCGTGGATAAGTTCCATATACAGGCTGGCCATCTTGATCAACGCCTCGGGATAGGGGAAACCTTTGCGGACAACCGTTGCTTCTCCGCCGCCGAAGTTCTGCGGTGAGTACACGGGGCTGCCATCCGCCGAGACCAGTCCGTAGCCCGTCCAGTCCGCATTAGGGTCATTATTATAGTTGCTGATCAGGGGATACATGGGATTCCACTGTGCACCGAATTCCGCACCGGCTTTGCCGGCAGCAATGGTTTCCGCTACTTTTCCACCGTCCTTTACACCGAATTCCCTGTCAATCTGCCCCGCTTTGTACATCTCCGAAAGGACACGCAATCCTTCCTTGACCTGCGGTTGCAGACTACCCCAAACGAGCCTCCCCGTACCGTCATCGATCCACATATTAGGATAAGCGTGGTAACCCGCAAAAAAACCTTCCAGACCCATAGCACCGCCGTAGAGATCCTTGGTGAATACGATGCCGTAAGTATCTTTTACACCGTTCCCATCAGGGTCCCGTTCAGTAAAAGCATTACAAATATCAAGGAATTCTTGCATGGTCTTGGGGGGCTGGAGTCCGAGTTTTCTCAGCCAGTCGGCACGCATCCAGAGGAAAATTCCGTCACCGAAGACATCAGGCGCTCCCAATCCCGTTATCTTGCCGTCCACCCTTACCGCATTCAAAACAGCAGGACCCTGTTGCGTATAAAAACGTTTTACCATGTCTGTTGAATAAGATTCCCAGTACGGTGTCAAATCTGCTATCATGTCCGATTCTGCCAGTTCTTTCATCTGCGTTGTTGTAACCAGCATCATATCAGGAAGATCTCCCGATGCGATGGTTACATTCCTTTTCTGAGTGAATGCATCACCACCTCTGACGATCCAATCATACACGATATTGATTCCGAGTTTCTCTTTATATGCATTTAACCATCGGTTATTTTCAAGAGTTTCGCCCGGTATCTTCGGTAAAATGTTGTCCTGGAGATCATCGTCAACGCTGCGTGCAAAATGGATTGTAATCTCCGGTTCATACTTGCCCAATGGCCCAACCGACCTGGAGATTGTGCTGTTGTTCCGTGAAGCAGATGACCTTGCTCCTCCGGCATACAGAAAAATCACTCCAAAACAACACAATAGAGAAAATAAAATTGTTCTTTTCATTTTCCATCCCTTCTTTAAGATTTGATAAATTAACCGTATCAAGAGACTTGGAGTTGTACTAATCGAAATTTGCTAAGTCCTGTTCGATTATTGCTAATGTTTTTTGGAACAAGGGGACGCGCTAAGATGTTTGGTGAGAAATAAGGTATAGATTCCTTTGTATTGGTGAAAAGGGTGGAGTCTGGTGTCAAGCGCCGAACTTTGCCCGTGGGCGTGTAGCGGAAACGGAGCCTGGAAGTCTGTCCTTCCCTGCTCCCCGGACTTATCCATTGAAAATTTTAACCTTTTCTGGTAAACCGTTTCCAGGAGGGCCTATGTCCGAAGCATCGCGGGAAATAATTGAGCGGGTCAAGGTTTTGCGGGAGATCGAGGAAGTGTCCGGGGAAACGCTGGCCCGGGAGCTGGGTTTTGACCCGGCGGAATACGGCCAATGGGAGGCCGGGGAAAAGGACTTTCCCATCGGCGCCCTGGTGGAGATTGCCGCCCGCTTTAAGGTAGATCTGTCGGAGCTTATCACCGGGAAGACCAGCAAGCTAAAGACTTTCTGTTTTACCCGCGGGGAGGAAGCCCCGGAGGTGAGCCGCCGGCCCATGTACGGTTACTGGAACCTGGCCTATAACTTTCACCATAAAAAGGCGGAGCCCTTCCTGGTGGAGGCCGCCGCCGAAACCGGGGCAAAGCCCCTGGCCCTTAACACCCATCCGGGGCAGGAGTTTGACTATGTGCTGGAGGGGCGGCTCCTGGTTTCCGTGGGGGGCCACGAGATGGAACTGGGCCCCGGGGACTGCGTTTATTACGACTCTAATGAACTTCACGGTATGAAGGCCCTGGGCGGCAAGCGGGCCCGGTTTATCGCCGTGGTGATGTAAAATCTTTGCTCTATCTTTTATGAAATTTTTTACGGCAACAGGAGTTTTAAGTGAGTGACTCAAAGACAGGCGATATGCTGGGGCGTTTTTTGAACCGCCGGGATTTTACTTCTTATGAAGATTTTATTGAGAATTACTACGATAATTTTTCTCCCAACGTGCCCGCAAATTTTAACTTTGCCTACGATGTGATGGACGAACTGGCCCGCAGTAAAGCTGACGGTACCGCCATGGTTTGGTGCGACGAGGAGGGGGCGGAGGCTTCCTTTACCTACGCCGACATAAAGCGGCTTTCCGACAAGGCCGCCAATGTTCTGGCCACTGCGGGGATCGGCAGGGGGGACCCGGTAATGCTTATCCTGAAGCGCCGTCATGAATATTGGCCCGTCCTTTTGGCCCTGCATAAGCTGGGGGCCGTCGCCATTCCTGCCACCCACCTACTCACCGCCAAGGATATCGCCTACCGCTGCGAGGCCGCGGACGTGGCGGGGATTATCTGTGTGGATGACGAGCGGGTCATGGCCCAGGTGGACGAGGCGGAGGCCAAGCTCAAAGGGCAGGCCGGGCTTAAAAATCAGGGGAGCGGGGGAAAGGTTTTTCTGCGCTACAAGGCCTTTGTCCGCTCAGTTCACAACCCCGCGGAGGGCGCCATTCCCGCAGAGGGGGGGCCCAAAGCCGCCGCCGGCCAGGAAGATGCCGGTCGGGAAAATACCGGCTGGGAGGACTTTAACGCCCGCTCCCAAGCCGCGGCGGAGCAATTTACCCGGCCGGAAAACACCAACCGCAACGAGGATATTATGCTCCTCTACTTTACCAGCGGGACCACCGGCATGCCGAAGATGGTGCAGCACAACTTCGCCTACCCCCTGGGCCATATCCTTACCGCCCGCTACTGGCAGGGCGTGGAGGAGGG
>JAISBR010000122.1 GCA_031266095.1 Treponema sp.
CAAGCTGCCGTCCACCGAGAACAAAAAGCGTTCTTTTAATACATAGACCGCTTCCAATGTGATTACCGGAAACCAGACCGCCTGTTCGTAACTGATGACGGGACCGTATACTTCCTGCCTGGGTTCCTCGCCTGTCCACAGGCCGGATTCCGGGTATTGCAGGAAGCCGTCCTGCGCCGTCCATTTACGGTTATGGTAGGCGCAGCGTATTACAACGATACGCTGTGGTAATTACTACCTTTCCTTCTCTGATAAATTTTTACCGTCAAACACATAAACGGTATCCAACGAGCCGCGGTTCATACTCACAGGAGATAATACGCCATTGACACGAGCAATATAACTTTTGCCCGCCTCTAAATCCCAGGAACCTGAACCACCAACGGAAATGACCGTACCGTCCGCTATAAGAGGCGGCGTTGTTTGTGCTACCTTATCCGCTGCTACGGCGTATTCATGAAGAGCCACTATGTATTCTTTCAGGTGTGTGAAATAATTATTAAAATCTGTAACCTGTTTAATGAGAGCTACACCGACTCTATTGCCTATCTCTTCAGTCTCCGGTGTTTCCTTCCAGAACTCAACTCTGGTAATAGGGGTGGGACTTTCATTCTTGATAACAAGCCGTGGAGGATCCTTTGCAAACAGTTCGCACCCACCCAAAGCTAAAGCGCAAAGAGCCAGCGAAAGCACGAGACCGCCCATGGCGGAAATTTGAAGATATTTCATAAAACTATCCCCTGCGTAAGTTTAAGGAGGTCATGAAACGGAATATACGATTTGAGCATCGCCAGTGCTTGCTGCGCACTGAGTTCTTCTTCTTTTAAGCTGCGAACCGCATCTTTTCCGATTTTCTTTTCAAGAGTACCCCAGGTCCCTTGGGCATCAAGTGTTTTCACCAACTTGGCCCAACACTCTTCCGCACCGAAAGTCTGGCTATACAAGTTAGTGCTGCCTAATGGTGCTTTTGTTGTGTACAGATCAATACGTTTTTCGAAGCCAATAAAGCCGATGATATCTACCTTTAAACCAACCCAAGGCTTAAGATATAGCGCTCCAACATATGAAGCCTCACCGGGTACTTTAACTGTAGGGAAGTTTATACCTGTTGCGGAATTGAATCCGGCGGTAAGTGATGGTTTGACTGAAAGTTCTATACCGTGTTCCATTCCCAAATCAAGGCCGACAATCTGGCAAATGTTTGCGCCGATTTCACCGTGAATGGCGGGAGTCAAAGCCAGAGTTCCTAATACGCTTGCGTCAGCTATGCCAAAATAAGCCAGCTCCATTTCAGTCGCCTCGGCGGATAATTGGAAAGAATCCTCTTTTACCTTACTGCCCTGAGCATAAGGGCTTATATACGGCACGGGGATACTTAGGATAGTCCTGCCAAAAATCTTGAGTATCGGCTTCCTCGAAACTCCGTAGTTAATGCCAACCTCTGCTCTGCCGCCATACAGGGCAGTAACAGAACCCGATGCCTTCAGCGCCACTCCGAGATTAGTTTCGACATACAGATTAAAACCCGTGCCAAGACGGACGTTTAGCGTAACCGGCCCGAAACAAACAACCGGGATATTTATAGACCTTGTAAACGGTTTTACGGTAAGACCGCCGGGGATCGGTTTTCGTACAATGTTTTTGCAGATGTCGGAAACAGAAAACAAATCTGTCTTTGGGATGATGAAATCCTTGACCTGTAGATTCCCTATAGGTACAGGAAAATTTTTAAGCTTATTCAGCCCCCAATTACTACAATCAACATAGGCGTCCGCAGTGATATATATCACACCTTCAATACCCCCGCTGATATTGCCCCAAGTATTATTGAACGAACCTTTGATGCCTGTTTTCAAAGAACCATTGAGGGACGATGAGCCTGGTATTTCCCGTAACACTTCATTCGGCAATTGTAGAGGAATACTCAAAACCTCTTTGTATACGGCGAATTTTGCGTTAATCTTCGAGCGCTGCTTGTGGTACTCCGCTTGATTTGCCGCACGGTTGCTGCCAATATCCTCCGCCTCTTCCGCTGGTACGCCAGAATCAATGATAACGCTTACAAGGGGAAGCACAGACGCGAAACCATCGCCCCGTGCCGCCATTAACGGACAAAGTTCAGGATATAACATTTCAAGGAAAGAGCGATTCGCCTGTAGACGTTCTTCTACCGAAAGAGCGGGCAATGCGGTAAACGCCGCGCTAAGTTCTCCCACTGTCGCGCCAAGTTCCGCTGGCCGTTCCTGCGCAAGGAGCGGTATAAAATCGGCAGATGACAAAAGCATATTGAGTTTGTCAATAACATTGCCGCCGACGGCTTTTAATTTAAGAGATTCCGGCAGCGCCATAAAAAGGGCTTCCACAGCATCTATATTCACAAAATCGTCCGCGCTAAAAAGCACGGAAAACTGAACGCCGGACTCATCAATGTCTACCAGTTCGCTTTCACTTACGGCCCGGGCGCCCATCTGCGAGGCGGGTCTGCTTATTTTCTGATATTTCCCCGTGGCGCCGTCCAGCACGATATCCCCTTTTTGTATACCTGACAAGACAGCACGATTCTCGGACCCGAACTCATACTTACTGTATATGAACTGACCGGCGGGATTTATGCCTATGATGCCGCTTGGATATACGTGACGAGCGTACTGTTCCTGCAATACGGCAAACATGGTGGTGTTCAAAGTTTCCTGTGAACTCAAAAAGTTCAAGTATACCGCATTTTCAAAACCGGCGTGTTTTTTCACCGGTTTCTTATATTCGGGGTCGACACACCCATCGCCGTTAATATCAACATTTTCATTTATGGAAAGTGTATGTACAACCTCCCCCAGGAAAACGCCTGACACATCGTAACGATTGACCTTAAACACGATTTTTGTTTCATCAATGCCGGTTACGGTAAGTAAGCCGAATTGGGCCTTCGCGGCATCGTCGTTGAAAACAGTCTGCCCGGCACCCACGGTCTCTGCCGCAACATACCCCAACCGTACCGCCACGTGCGCCCCTTCGACAAGCTGCCCGCTGGAAGGCTGGTCAGGGTTATAGAGGACGCTTCCCCCCATAAATCCCTGCCGTGATATGTCGTAGAAGGCTAACCGTCCGCTGATGTCCGACAATCCGGCAACTTCCGCGCTCTGAAACGGAAACGCGCAGGAAGCAAACAGAGTGATGAGCAAGATACCCGTTCCCGAAAGAACCAATGTTTTGCTCATGTGACATTTCATAAAAATCCTCTAAACTATTTCCAAGCGGACATTGCCCGCTTAAAATTACTCGTTTATGTAAATCCAGCCGCTTACCCAGTACGGAAGCGCCGAACGATATAAAAACACGGCAAACTGCTTAAATAAAAACAAATATGATCGTGTCATATTTACCAAATATATATATACTTGATTTTATTTGTCAAGTTTTTTGATTCGTAGCAAAGGGGTTCATACCCAAGAACCCGCCTTTCGGAGGGGGAGCTTCAGGACGAGGTTGTTGATTTTTTTACCGGAATACACAATATATTATATAAATGTATAGTATATTGATTTTAAATTCGTTATATATGCACATATGGTGTATCTGAAGATGATATAACACCTACCGGTATATACGCAGGAATTTTGAATGGTATTATATGCGCTTGTTACAAAATTGCTGAATTAAAGTTCCGGCAGCCGGACTGTTCACCGGACGGGCATCTTGCGGGGAGTTATGCGGTATACCGGAAAGAAACCATAGTCCACCCAACCTACACTACCGGAACCGGGAAGATGTGCCATATCCACCGGCCCAGGATAGTGGACGCTTTGGGCCGGGAAATGTGGGAGGGGATATACGGATTGATAGGGGGTACTATCCATCACCATATCGGAACCCTGGCTTGGGGAGGCGAAGTATCCGGTTATCGGGAGTACCTCTGTGGGGGCGTATCATTACTTTTATTATATTTATGACAGCGAATATGAGGAATGTATTGAATCCTGGACCGGACAGGGGGATACCGCCGGGGAGATTGCCGAATTACTTGAAGAGTGGGCGGTTATGCCCACGGCATATAATAACCTGCTCTTTAACCGATGGATAACACCCGAACCCTTACAGGGGATACAAAGAGTTTTTTTCCACTAAGAAACTCGATATGCCTGATGATGAATACCGGGCCGCAGCCTTCTTCAAAAACAGGGAGTATTTACATAAGCCGGGGTCGTTGACCCTGGTGTATGAAATGTATCAACGGCGCATCCAGGAACTGCCGATTTGAACGAAAGAGTTGGCCTTTGATTTACTGGCGTTCAGGTTCAGAATGTACGCCGAAGTTTTGAAGACAGGAGAATACGATGACGGATCAAATTGGGGATGAAAGTATTTATTTGCGGCTCGCGCAACTGAAAAAAGGGCAGATACAGTTTACCGACGCTACCAACGCTCAAAGGTTGTTCAGGGAACACGGCAGGGATATTCGGTATAACGTCGCCTGGAAAAAATGGCTCGTCTGGAACGGTTCCCATTGGGAGACGGATGAGGGGGCGTTGATACATGAAAAGGGTCTTGAATCGGTCCGCAACATTTACGACGATATTCTGAAAACCGATGACTGGCGGGAACGGCTGGAAATTGAGAAGTATGCCATGTTAAGCGAAAGCATGAGGAGGAGGGAAGCGTTTGTTCACGCAGCAAGCCTGATAAAAGCGTTGAATATTAAAAGTGATGACCTTGATCCCAATCCCTGGCTGCTCAACGTGAAGAACGGGACGGTTAATGTTACGACCGGGGAATTCAGGGAACACCGGCAGGAAGATATGATTACGAAAATTGCCAACGTTGAGTATAATCCCCAGGCCGATTGTCCTTTGTGGAAACAGTTTATTCGTGAAATTATGGACTACAAGGCGGATGTGATTAGTTTTGTACAGACGGCGGCGGGGTGGGCATTGACGGGGGATATTTCCGAGCAGACTATGTTTATCCTGTTTGGGAGCGGGGCTAACGGTAAATCAACATTTCTTAATACGATTATGAATCTGTTGGGGGATTACGCCCTGGCAGCGCCTACGGAGACATTTATGAGGAAGAACGGGGACCAGAACACCAACGACATAGCGCGGCTGCGGGGGACCCGGTTTGTAACGACCACGGAGGCGGAACAGGGGAGGCGGCTTTCGGAACCTTTGATAAAAAAGATAACCGGGAATGACCAGATGACGGCCCGGTTTCTGTATGGGGAGTTTTTTAACTTTATGCCGACTTTCAAGATATTCATGGCGACCAACCATAAGCCGGTGATAAAGGGAACCGACTATGGAATTTGGCGGCGTATTAAACTGATACCTTTCACTACCCGGATACCGGAGGAGAAACAGGATAAACATCTTGAATCGAAATTGAGGGAGGAGGCAAGCGGGATACTGAACTGGCTTTTGGAAGGAACCCGTCGATGGAAACAGGAGAGGCTCAAGGCTCCCCCCGCCATACTGAACGCTACGGATGAATACCGGGGTGAGATGGA
>JAISBR010000161.1 GCA_031266095.1 Treponema sp.
TCATCGAGGTATGGTTCATATATAACGGTGTTTTTATCTGCAAGACGCGATTCAAGATAGACCGCAAGACTTTTAACAATATCGTCTATTGCTTTTCTTGCTTCCCCATCATCTTCAAATTTTTCATCAATAACAATCCTGACAATACCGTTCAAATCGCGGTTGATTATTACCTGCCCAAGTTTTTTTAAATTTTCGGTTTGGGCCGCCAGCGCCTCATGAAGTTTTTGAAATATTTCATCAAAAGTTTTCATTCCGCGGAATATCCATAAAGTTGATCCGCATTTGGCAAACGGGAATCGTTATACAGAAATTCAGCGTCCTTCCAGTGGCGTTGATATGCGTCATAAAAATCTGTTTGCATCATTCCTCCCAAATCAGCGCTTTCGCCTCTTTTGCCGCCATACCCGGTAGTATAACCCCAATTCCCGCCGCTGCTCAACGGCAATAGGGAATTGAAGGTGATTTTCTTAAAGCAACCTCCAAAAACTCTGTATTTTCCCCTACTTTTAGCGCAAGCTGTCTAAAACTCTTGACTGTATGAGAGTTTTTGCGTAGAGTAAAAGAAAACAGGCGGTTTTTATGATACAACGGCCCGAATACCTTAACCAGCTTCTAGCTTTCAAGGATCGATCCTTGGTAAAAATAGTTACCGGGGTGCGTCGTTGCGGAAAATCCACGATGCTTGAGCTTTATCGCGCCGAGCTTGCCAAACGCGGCGTACTGCCGGAACAGATGCAAAGCATCAATCTTGAGGATCTGGAAAATGAACCCTTGAAGGACTACAAGGGGCTTTACGACTACATAAGCGCCCGTCTTGTAAAGGACCGGGAAAACTATGTGTTTCTTGACGAGGCGCAGGTCGTTCCCGGTTTTGGCAAGGTGGTCAACAGCTTGTTTCTCAAAAAGAACGTGGATATTTATCTGACCGGCTCAAATTCCAAGATGCAATCCAAGGATATAGCAAACCAGATAGAGCGGGAATATGTTACCATCCATATGCTGCCGTTGTCGTTCAAGGAGTATTTTTCGGCATACCCGTTCCCGGCATCGCCGGACGCCGCATACAACAGCTACCTTAGATACGGCTCGTTTCCGCGTGTCATGGGTTTTATGGCGGAATCGCCCGTAGAAAAAGCTTACGGGGCTGACCAAGATGACTCGCCTGAAAAGGGCGGCATAGGGGCAAATCCGCAGTCAGGGAATTTTTTGGATGCGAAAAGACTGCAACCGCTGGTTAAGACATACCTTTCCGATCTTTATGACAAGATAGTCTTAAAAGACATCGTGGAAAGCAAAGGCATATCCAACACCGGGCGGCTTGAGAGTATGATACGCTTTATGGCGGACCATATAGGAAGCGAGACTTCCATAAACAACATATCCAGGACCATGACCGCCGATGGCCGTAAAATAGACATCCATATGGTGGAAAATTTCATAGATGCGTTTAGGGATAGCTTCATCCTCTATAAAGCGGACCGTTATGATGTGAAGGGCAAAAAAATGCTCAAAACCTTGGGCAAATATTACCTGGTGGATATAGGTTTGCGCTATCTTATGCTTGGCGACAAGCCGGACGACAGCGGACATATCCTCGAAAATGTCGTTTACCTGGAACTCCTGCGGCGTGGATACCAGGTTTATGTCGGGAAGGTTGGGGAAAAAGAGGTGGACTTTGTGGCGGAAGGCGCAAACGGAACCGAATACTACCAGGTGTCGGAAACCGTGCGCGGCGCAGAGACCCTTGCCAGGGAACTTGCCCCGCTGGATGCCATACGGGACCATAACCCCAAGATCCTGCTTACCCGGGACTACGATCCGCCAAGCTCGCATAACGGGATAAAGCAGTTGAACGTGCTGGATTGGCTGCTGGGTTAGGAGGCGCGCTGAAGCGGATTTACGCTTTTTATCTCACGCCCGAACTATTGTATTATCCGTAGAGCGGGATTATACTAGAGGTTGAGCTTGGAATCGCCGTTCTGTTGGCGGAACCGTTTCCGGGAGGAAGCCGTTGTCTATTCAATTACGGGCCGAAATTGAGCGCAAATTTAAAAACCACGAATTCACCTGCGAAAAAGAATTGACCATGTCGATCATCAGCGGCAAATACAAAGTGGTTATTATTTGGCATTTGGGCAACGAAGGCCCTTTGCGGTTTGGGGAACTATTCAGGCTCTTTGCCGGGATCAGCAACCGGGTCCTGACCAAACAACTACGGGATCTTGAACAGGACGGGATTATTTCCCGGAACATCTATCCCGTGGTGCCCCCCAAGGTGGAGTATTGTCTCACGGATCTGGGGAAAACCCTTTTGCCTATTGTCAACGAAATTTACCGTTGGGGAAAAGAAAATATGCGGTATTATTACGAAAAGGCGCAGGCCAAGGAAGCCGTCCGGGAAATCGCCGGCCAAATAAAAGTTTAAAATCTTCAGACCCGGTCCCCGGACAAGCCACTGTACTACAT
Organism: Treponema sp.; assembly: GCA_031266095.1. Next base: position 2,470 of record JAISBR010000161.1, read on the forward strand.
CCTCCTGTCTAATAGTAACAACAAAGTAACTATAGCACAAAATAGTGCGTACTTTACAGGTGAAATGGGCAGACTTATCTTTATTGTATTATGAAATTAAATTTCGTAAAATTTTTTCAGGAGGCGCATTATGAAGGGTAATACCGGTTCGAGTAGCGCGGCGGATCCAAAAGCCGCCGGGAAAGAAGCGGCGGGAAAAGTCAAAGCGGGGCTTGGGGATATCAAAGTTGCGTTCGCTTATGCCAGCGTAGCCTATGATCTGGAACAACTGCTTGCGGGAATCGGCGAGGAATTGCCGGGGGTTCCCGTGTTGGGTAACACCTCCTTTACCGGGGTTGTTACGCCCGAAGGCTTCATTTCCGGTGAAAAGGGCTTTGTGGGCATTTTGGCTCTGGCGGGGACTGATATCAGTGTTGGTGTCGCCGGAAAACCCAAGGGCGGCGATCCCCGGGAGACCGGAAGGCAAGCGGCCCGGGAAGCCATAAAAAACGCGGGGAAAACCGGCGTCCCGGACTATTTTTACCTGGCCGCTCCTCCGGGGGAGGAAGAATTTTTCCTGAAAGGCGTAACCGATGTAATTGGGCGGAAACCCGTTTTTGGCGGTAGCGCCGCGGACAACGCCATTGCCGGGGAGTGGAAGCTCTTTGCCAACCGGCAGGTTTTTGCAGACGGCATAACCCTGGCTTTTTTCTATTCCGAAAAACCGGCGACGAACCTTTTTACCGGAGCCTACCGGGAAACCGGGGATGTGGGGATCATCACCAAGGTTCGGGACAACCGGGTCCTGGTGGAGATTGACGGCAAGCCCGCTCTCAAGCGTTACGCCGAATGGGCCGGGGTAGATCCGGAGAGCCTTAAAGGCGGCAAGCTCCTGGTGCATACCATCACCTCCCCCTTGGGGGTCAAGGACCGGCTGGGGGATCTCACCGCCATACGCCACCCTATGAACGGCAATGACGACTATTCCATGAACATCGGCGCCAACCTGGCGGAAAAAACCGCGGTGATCCGCATGGCGGGTTCGGTGGATGAAATCATCGCATCGGCCTCCGCTACCCTGGAAGCGCTCAAGAAAAAGATGCAGGCCCCTCCGGCGGCGTTTCATCTGGTCCACTGCGGCGGACGGCGGGCCGGCATAGGCGACCGGATCGACGAGATGGTGGCGGGGGTGAAAAAGGCTGCTGGGGGCGTGCCCTTCATCATGGAATTTACTTTTGGAGAATACGGTTATGAGGACGACGGCAACAACACTACCGGCGGCCTCATGCTGTCCTATACGGGGTTTGCCCAGTAGTTGGGGCAGGCTCATAAAATAAGGAGAAAGAAAAGCATGAAAATGATCATAGGCGGAAAAGCGGTGGATGCTTCCGATGGAGCGGTTATTGAGGTAACCAATCCGGCAAACGGCAAAGTCATCGACACGATTCCGGCAGCCACCGAAGCTGATGTCAAACTGGCGGTAGCAAAGGCCAGGGAGGG
>JAISBR010000021.1 GCA_031266095.1 Treponema sp.
GGCGAGTTGATGAGTTTGTCAGGGCAGTTATCACAGTCCAACGAGAGTTTGAAAGTGTTCAACGAGCAAATAGGCCAGAGGATGCAGGAGAGGGACCAGGACCTGGCCTGGGCCTATGACGACCTTGACGAGAAGGATTTGACCATTGCCAAAAAGAACGCGCTTATCTGGAAGCTGGTTGCGGTCGTAATCGCCATGGGAGCGGTGATTATAGGGGCCGTGGCCTTTGCCGTTTTCAAGTTCGTAGTCAAGAAAAAGATATCCTTCCTTTGAAACCATGCCCCGGGAAACCGGGGTTTTTTATGCCCGAAAGTGTGCAGGAATTGTGCAGGAATTCGGGAACTATTGACAAAATCAAGAAAATATAGAATAATTGGAATATCTCCAATTCCTTACAGGATAAGTAATTGCTTACGCTATAAGGAAATACCATAACCCCCGGCAAGAGACTGTTAACCACTGGGTCCGTGGTTCGAACCCGCGCGGGGGAGTTTTAGCCGTCCGAAAGGGCGGCTTTTTTATTGCTTTTTATGTTTCACTTTGTTTCATAATTCCTTACTACATAAGGAATTAGAGATGATTAAACGGCGTGTAACTCCCCTTTTCCAACAGGCGGGGCAGAATTTATTTTTTTGTATCTTGTGTTATTTTTCACTATGTTTTATACTTTTTTGTAGCCAATATGTAGCATGTATGTAGCTTAAAAAACTTGCTCTATTTGAGGGATTATGGGAGTTAAAGTAAGAGTAAACCGGGGGAAGTTATACCTGGATTTACCAAAATGGGCGCCGAAAATGGGAATCTTTAGGGCTTACCCTTACCGCAGACGAGCAACAAAACAATGAAATAATGCGTATAGCCGAGATGTGCAAAAGCAAGCGTGAAATTCAGATTGTTGAGAACAAATGGAGCCTGAACGATAAAGGGGATGAAGCCAAATAATGGGTGTAAGCATAAGAGTACACAAAGGGAAAATTTACTTAGATATATGGCACAACGGGCGGCGGAAATGGGAATCCCTAGGTCTTACCGTGCCGTCCGATAAAACGCAACGGGCGGATATTATGCGGCTTGCCGAGGTATGCAAGTCAAAGCGGGAAGCGCAGATATTATCCGGCGAATGGGGAATGGTTGCCCCTGTGGGCGGCAAGCAGACCCTTATTGAATACATGAACGGCATAGCCGCGAACCGGGGCCAGAATGATTTTACCCATAAGGCCGTTAAACACCTTGAATCGTTTTCAGGCGGCAATATCTCTCTTGGCGGCGTAACGGAGAAATGGCTGGAGGATTTTCAAGAATATTTACTTAAAGAAACCGATTTGTCAAAAAAGACTATCGCGCATTATTCCGGGGCCGTCCGCTACGCACTACGCAAGGCGGCGCGGGATCGGATTATTCCGCGTAATCCGGCTGTAGGCGTGAGAGGGGTATCCGTACCCGAAAGCGACAAAATATATCTGACGGCCCCGGAGGTTCAGGCCCTTGCAAACGTGCCGATTAGCGGGGAATTGGGAGCCGAAATAAAACAGGCTTTTTTGTTTGGCTGCTATACCGGGCTTCGCATATCCGACCTGAAAACACTGGTATGGGGGGATATACAGCGCGACCCGCTACAGATAAACAAGCGGCAGGAAAAAACGGAGCGCAAGGCCTTTGTCCCGCTTCACGTTGTCGCATGGGGCCTAATTGACGACAAGCGGCTGCACGGTTACAAAGACCCGGTATTCCCCGCGCTTGCAAAATCAAAAACCAATACGAATGAATATCTTAAAAAATGGGCAAAGAAGGCCGGAATTGAAAAGAATATCGGCTGGCATACCGCCCGGCACACCTTCGCGGTCCTTTCACTGGAATCCGGGGCCGAGATTTACACACTTTCAAAACTGCTGGGCCATACGGACGTAAAGACAACGCAGGTATACGCGAACGCCACCGATAAAATGAAGCGGGAAGCGGTTAACGCTTTGCCGACTATTACGATAGCGAAAAATGGAGGGGATAAATGACCGAGACAGGACTAAAGGAGCTTTTCTATCTCCGTTTACTTCCGGCAGATGAACTGGCCGACCAAATTTGTTCTTTGCCGTATACGTTAGTTGAATCAATCATTGAAACCGCATTAAAAGACGAAGATATGATGTTTGATTTATTAACCGAAACAATAGACATATTAAAAAAGAATATGCATCTATGTATCTCAAAAAAGGCTTTGCGAAAGGTATTAAAGGTGTGCCAGGTATTAGGTTGCGTTGGCTATATCGATTTTGGAGATTGGGAAGCCATAAGAGACGAGGGAAATACGGTGGCAAACGTTGAACCGCCAGAAATCATCAAAAATTTAATTGATGCCGGACAGTTGGAAAGGGAGCCGGTAAACGGTAGGTACAGGCCGTACAAGTCCATGCCGCAATTTATACAATGGTGTTTCGATAACGGATACGAAGAAGATATAAGCAAGCAGTTTGTTTGGAAAAACATTTATTTCCGGGGCGACAGTATACGGTCAATTGAAGTGTATATAAGCAAAGCGAAAAAGGTGCAATAAAAACGCAATGAATCCGCAATGAATTTCTACCCCTGCAATAAATCTGCAATGGATCTGCAATCCGCTAAAAAACAAAACGTGTTATAAATCCCCTATAAAACCACTTTATGGGGGAACATAATGAACGAAAGAGAAAATCCGCTTAACGTCCAAGGGGCCGCCACGTTCTTGGGCCTGAAGCCGTCCTACATTTACAATCTTGTATTTTACGGAAAATTGACAGCCTATAAGCCTGGTGGGAAAAAGCTGCTATTCAAAATATCCGATCTAGAAAAATACGCATACGGCAATAAAGTAGGCGGCCATTCTGAAAGAGCGGAAACCATCTTGAATACCGCGCAAAAAAGAAAGAAAGCACCCAAAAAGGTAAAGGTAGGTTGACCCCTCCGGGGCATGGAAGGGCGCCTAATGGATGACCAACTCGAACGCAATGTTTTAGGCTGTATTCTCTCTGGAGCGGAAACCCCGCCTGTCCTTAATGCGGGAATGTTTGCCTCCGTGCGGAACCGCATCGTATTCAAAGCCCTGGCCGCCATGAAAGAACAGGGTAACGCCCCGGACATTGTAACGCTGCACTATTATCTGCAATCCATCGGGAAACTTGATGAAGCTGGAGATGTTGCCTATGTAGCTTCCCTGACAGACAGCGTTTTCCCCAGCCAGATACAATATTTCACTGAAACCCTGGTGAAGCGGTGCAGGGACCGGAAATACGAAACCGCAATAAAACTCGCGGCGGAGAATATCGGCAAGGAACCTACGGACTGGATTGTCCAGGAACTGCAAAACAAGCTCGAAGCGCAGGCCCCGGATCCGGGCGGCGGGTTACGGTTCGAGCGGGTAGGCGGCATGGAGGTAAAGGCTTCGTCCTGGTTGGTACAGGGACTTCTTGAAACCGATTCCTTCGCGTGTCTGTTCGGCGACCCCGGCGCGGGTAAGAGTTTCCTTGCGATAGAGCTTGCCGCGTGCGTGGCTACCGGGACGCCATTCTACGGCCTTCAGGTGAAACATCCGGGGCCGGTTATCTACATTGCGGGTGAAGGCCGTACCGGTCTGGTACGCCGATTCCGAGCGTGGAGCATAGCCCGAGGGAAACCCTTGGACAATGCGCCGTTATTTCTGAACTCCGGGGCGGTGTCTCTCATAGACGATGTCTCGATGGTTGCCGTGGTCAAAGCCCTCAAGACGCTGGTTAAAGAGTTGGACCGGCCACCGGTTCTGGCAATCCTCGACACTTGGCGCCGTACCCTGGGCGGGGACGATTCTGCCCCTTCGGACGCAGCGGCCGGTGTGGCCGCTCTGGACGCACTACGGGCGCGGTTTGAAAACTTCGCCGCTCTGGTGGTCCACCATGAAGGCCATACGAAAGGCCGTGGTCGTGGCTGGTCTGGCCTCCGGGCGGCGGTGGACGTGGAGTTCCGTGCGGAACGCGGAAAAGACGAACTGCTCCGCCTGGAATGTACCAAGGCTAAAGATACCAGGCCGGTTGACCCTATGGCTTTTCAGTTCATCAGTACGGAACTGGGAATCACGGATGAGGAAGGGAATCCGTTTACATCGGCAGTCCTGAATACGGTTGGCTGGACACCGGACACGGAGGCGGCAACCAAGAAACCGGCCGGGAAAAATCAGGCCCTGGCTCTGGATATACTCAAGCGGCTGGAGGCCGAGGCGCGGGAAAACCGGGGGAATGACGGGCGGGTATCCCTGGACTGGTGGAGGGATGAGTGCAAGCCCGAGGGCATAGTAAGGCAGCGTTTTTACGATGTGAGGGTAAGCCTTGAAAAGGCTGGAAAAATAAAAGTTCAAGATTCATTTGTCTATTCCATTTGCCCAGTAACGGTCCGTCCGGTAACGTCC
>JAISBR010000023.1 GCA_031266095.1 Treponema sp.
CCTAGTATCCTGTCTCTATTCAAACTGTGGATACAGGTGTTTAAGTTTAATACGGGCGTCGGCAGTGGTAAACCTCCAGTTGATTTTACACGCTTCCCTGTTCCGTCTTCTATTCCACGCCGCCGCCTCTTTCCTCATCTGCTCTATCTCCGGTATCCTCCCCGGTAATCCGTGGCTGTTTATCACATTCAGTTCTATCTCCGCCATATTCAGCCAGCTCCCGTGTTTCGGCGTATAATGGATTTCCAGTTTGTCCCGCAGCCGTTTCGCCTCCTCCGCCGGAAAGGTTTCATACAATGATGCGGGACTATGGGTGTTCAGATTGTCCATCACCAGGATGATTTTCTCCGCATGGGGGAAATCTTCGTCCACCAGCTTTTTTATCTGTTCCGCCCGGTCCTTGCCCGTCCGCTGTTCCGTTATCTCCGCCCGCCTCCACCCCTCCAGAGGGGTGACAATCATGAATATATCACCGGTCCCCTTCCTCACGTATTCCGTGTCAAAACAGGCCGGATATCCCGGATTACCCGGTAACGGAACCCTCGTTTCTCCGCTCAGTTGTTTCGGACATTCATCCATGCACACTAACGGTCGGTTTTCGTTCCGTTCCTGAGTATAGACATCAAGGACATCCTCCATCCCCGCTACAAACTCCGCATTCGCTTGCGGGGGAATACCCCATTCACGGTTCTGCCAGGGCTTAAGCTCGTTTTTTTTAAAGTCCGACGGATAGTTTCTCGGGATACTGTCGGGGCATCGGTATGTTCAAGGGTTACCCAAGCAGTTTCGAGCAGTTTCAAGGTCCAGCAAGGGCTGCCCTCCGGCACCGGCCCGCATACCAGGCTGATAAGCCGCGCCTCATCTTCCCCCGTGAGAACCCGGGGCCGGTGCCCCGTGGCTTCCCTTCCAGGGTACTCTCAAACCCTTCTTCCACAAACCACTGCCGCAGTTCTTCGATCCCCCGCCGATGCATCCCGACCCGGTCGGCGGTCGCCTCATCGGTATACCCTTCGGTGGTAAGCAGCAATGCCTGCGCCCGTTTACGTTTCTGGGCGCGGTGTTTCCCCTTGTTGATGATTTCATGGAGTAGTTGTTTTTCGTCTTCCGTGAGCGTTACCCGGTATTTCTGGAGCATAGATCCCCTCCTCTTTGGTTTCTATGCCGGCAAGTATACACTAATTATTCCACAACTACAACCATGCCTGGATACTAGGGCCGGGAGGGATGAAATGTGTTATCTTTTTATGCTTACCTTTGCCTTCACTGATGCCTCCAGGGTACAGCAGAGACAGAAGCTGACAGGTTGGGTTGTAAACCTCAATGAAACCGGAAGTATCCTCGCCCAGAAACTCTTCAACGGGAAAGTAGAAGCAATCTCTTAAAAAATCTGAAAAATCCTTAAAAATCTCATTGATAATCCGTTGCCTATAGACTACACTCAAACTATGAAGATGCGCGAATCGAGCGTTTATAAAAAGTGGATTAGGAACCTGCGGGATGAGCGGGCCAGATACCGCATCAACGCCCGGATTGAACGGCTCAAACAGGGGAACCCGGGTGATGTAAAGCCTATTGGTGAGGGCTGTTCTGAGATGCGCATTGATTATGGTCCGGGATACCGGGTGTATTACAAGGATACCGGAAAAGAAATCATCATCCTGCTTTGCGGCGGCGATAAGGCCACTCAGGACGAAGATATAAAGCAGGCGAAAAAAATAGCCGCCGTTTTTAACCCAGATGAGGAGGAATAGCATGGACGAGGAGAAAGTAACTTTTGGAGATTGGAACCTTGCAGACCAAATTGAGAACAGAGAAGACGTTGTAGGCACGATTGAGGCGGTCATCGAACTTGCTATACAGGAAAATGATCCCGAATATCTGTTAAAAGCTATTGGAGACATAGCTCGTTCAAAAGGAATGGCCCAAATCGCCAGGGAACTTAATCTTGACCGAGCTAGCTTGTACAAATCTCTTTCCCCCGTAGGAAACCCGTCTTTCTTAACGGTGATGAAAGTGCTTGATAATCTAGGCTTCCGTCTCAGGGTAGAGCAGAAAGTATCCGCATAAGGCCGCCCCAAGAAGTCCGAAGCCCCGGACAAGCCCAAGAAGGGCAAGAAGTAGGTCATGCTTTACTTCTTCGAAGCTATGATAAAACCATGCGGTTAACTGGTATAGTGTAGGAGTTCGGAAGAACAACTACCGGTTGTAGCAAAGTCTGGGGCAGGAACTGACCCCGTTTCTTCGAATAACAACCGGTAGAGTAGCTGCCTACGCAGCAATCAGAAAGCATTTGCTTCCTGGGGGATAGTCCATAAGCCGATCAGCCTTGCCCGGAACATGAACGTAAACGCCGATGCCCTGTATTTTGAATATCCCGTCATTGCAAAAGCGCCCGCTTGGGGCTATAGTGCTTGTGATGGGAAAAAAGAACGACGGCGCGGGGCCGGGCGAGCGGGGTATAGCTCACCCCGAGCCGATGGCCGGAGAGGATGAGCGTGATTTGAGTCTCCGGCCCCGGCGGTTGCATGAGTTTTTGGGCCAGCAGGCAATGAAGGAAAACCTGTCGGTTTTCATCGCCGCCGCCCGGAAACGCGGTGAAAGCCTGGATCATCTTTTCTTGATCGGCCCGCCGGGCCTGGGCAAGACCACCCTGGCCCAAGTGGTGGCCAACGAGCTGGAAGCCGGTTTTGTGCAGACCTCGGCCCCGGCCCTGGACAAGCCCAAGGACCTGGTGGGACTCCTCACCGGCCTGCAAAAGGGCGATGTCTTTTTCATCGATGAAATCCACCGGCTTAAACCCGCCATAGAGGAACTGCTCTACATCGCCATGGAGGACTACGGGATTGACTGGATCGTGGGCCAGGGTCCCGCAGCCCATACCCTCAGAATTGCCATTCATCCTTTTACGTTGGTAGGGGCCACCACAAAGGCGGGGAATGTTTCAAGTCCCCTGGTCAGCCGTTTCGGCATTACCTGCCGCTTCTCCTTTTACGAGCGGAGAGACATGGAGGCCATTGTCCGCCGTTCGGCCGGGCTGCTCAATGTTGCTATTGATGATGACGCGGCGGCGCTGCTGGCAAGGTCCTCACGGGGTACGCCACGGGTGGTGAACCGCCTGCTGCGGCGGATGCGGGATTTCGCCCAGTTTGCCGGAAACGCCTCAATCACCCTGCCGGTGGTACAAGACGGGCTCGGGCGGCTTGAGATCGACGCGCTGGGCCTGGAAAAGCAGGATCGGGATATCCTTACAATGATCATTGAACGGTACAGGGGAGGGCCGGTGGGTGCTGAAACCCTGGCCATCTCCATCGGGGAATCGGTGGAAACTCTGGAGGATTATTACGAGCCGTATCTGATCCAGGCGGGCCTCTTGCAGCGCAGTCTCCGGGGACGGATGGCAACTTCCCTTGCCTATGATCATTTGCGGATTTCGCCTGACGGCCCGGCTGTAGGGGCCAGAGAGGGCCTGCTCTTTTAACGAAGCGGAGCGTTCTTTTTCACCGACTGCGGGGACATGAAAACCAACGATTTTTTCTTTGAGCTTCCGGCTCATCTTATCGCCCAATATCCTCCTCAACAGCGGGGACAGAGCCGTCTCATGGCGCTTGACCGCGCCTCGGGAAAACGGCGACACGCTATGGTCACTGATCTTCCCAGGCTCCTGAGACCGGGGGACCTCCTGGTATTCAACGATTCAAAGGTCCGTAAAGCCAGGATTATCGGCATATCCCAAACAAGCGGCGCCAAAGCGGAATTCTTGCTTTTAAGCCCTCATTTCCGTACCCGCGCTTTTGAGCAAGTGCCGTCTTTGAGTGAAGCAATTTCGAGTAGCGGTACAACGTGGAAAGCCCTTGTCCAGCGCGCGCGGCGGCGCAGGCCCGGCAGCCGTTATATCTTTTATGATGCGGAGGGACGTGAGATCGCCAGGGCGGAAATCACCGGCGGGGAAGGTGAGTTCCGTTTCCTTGCATTTGACCGGCCTATTGATGACGCATGGCTCGATCGTTACGGATGTATCCCGCTTCCCCCCTATATCAGGCGGGAGGACGAGCCCGCCGATACCGAGCGTTACCAGACCGTGTACGCCGCTGTCCCCGGCTCCACCGCCGCGCCTACTGCGGGTCTGCACTTTACCCGGGAACTGCTGGGCCGCCTGGCCGCTGCCGGTATTGAAAGTGTCTTTATCACTCTCCATGTGGGGCTGGGAACCTTTTTGCCGGTACGCAGTGAACATATTGAGGATCATGTGATGCATGAGGAGTTGTTCAGTATTGGAGGGGAAAGCGCCGTCAAAATCGAACAGGCAAAGGCCGAAGGCCGCCGCCTTATCGCGGTGGGAACCACCAGCGTCCGCACGCTGGAAAGCGCATGGGATTCCGGCAGGCTGCGCCGGGGACCGGCCTTTACCTCGATCTTTATTTATCCCGGTTACCGTTTCAAGGCCGTAGACGCACTGTTCACCAACTTCCACACCCCCAAATCCACCCTCTTGATGCTGACCGCTGCTTTCGCCGGCAGGGAACTGATCCAGGAGAGCTATGCCGAGGCGATCCGTGAGGGTTACCGCTTTTTCAGTTACGGTGACTCTATGCTGATCGTATAACGCTGCGGCTGTTTTTTTTCTGAAGCGCAGGGGAATCGGCCGCGGGCCTGTCTGGACAAGAGCCGGCCTTTGTCTTATAGTATTAACTAAGTACGTTTCAAAATTGAAGTTTTGAAATATGCTCAACCAGGAATTAATTGCGGGAAAGGCGTGTGCGAAAGACTGTCTTTGCTTTTTTGTGTTTGACCGGTTTGTTTTGTTCCTGTAACCGGACAGAACCAAAAATATCATATGGTTTCATTGAACTCGTGTACTATCAGGAAGGGGCAGCATCGCTGGAGCGTTTTTCTTTTTTCATTATTCCCAATGACGAGGACGGGATAGAGAATCTCGACGAACTGTATTTGTACCATGACCGGGAGCAGCTCCGCTGGCTTTTCAAGAGCGATGACTGGGTCAGCTTTACCCAGGACGGGAGAACATGGATCGGCAGCCGGAGTGTCGCTGCGGCCGGAGACGGCAGCCTCCCGCGGGGGCAGTACCGGGCGGTCCTGATAAACAAGGGAGGTGAAAAGTCGGAACGACTCTTCAGTTTTGACGCGCCGGAAAGTCCCCGTTTTCCCTTTCCCAGCCTGGAAATAAACGAAGACCGGTATACGGTCAATTCGGCTTATCCTGAAAACCGTATGGTCTGTTATACCGCGGAGGGGGAGTATGTCTCCACCATAAATCTTCCCGCTCTTTCAGGTACTGTCTCCGCCCTGAATATCCCCTCAAACGTGAGAATCGCCTCGCTCTGGGCGGAAGACACCCAGTATTTCACATCCGCTTTTACCGATGCGGTCTCTCTCCCCTGATGAAGCGCCGCAACGCGCTTCCCGCCTAATTAAAAGCTATGTGCTCAGGACAGGCCGCGCTACCTCCGCTCAGCGGCGCTCATACGACTCCCTCGCGGAAAAATTTATCATCCCCTTTAGTTCCGCCTCAGTTGATTTCGTAAACATATTCGGTAATAATAATCCGGTCACCGTTGAAATTGGTTTTGGTATGGGGGCAGCCACCGCAATCATCGCCGGGGGTAATCCCGGCAAAAATTATGTAGGCCTTGAGGTACACCGTCCCGGTATCGGGCGGCTCCTCTGGGAGATCGAAAAGCGTTCTCTCTCCAATATCAGAATTATTGAGCGTGACGCAGTAGAAGTTTTTGAGTGGATGATTCCTCTTTTATCTCTCGAATCGATACATATCTTTTTCCCCGATCCCTGGCCCAAAAAACGGCACTATAAGCGGCGGCTTATCAAGCGGCCTTTTACAGAAACCCTGGCCCGGCGCCTCATGCCCGGCGGCTGTCTTTATATGGTTACCGACTGGGAGGATTATGGGAATTGGGCGTTGACGGAGTTAAGCGCCACCGCCGGGCTTGTTAACACCTGTCACGGATTTGCCCCGCCGAGAAGCTGGCGGCCTAAAACCAAATTTGAACAGAAGGGACTGGCGAAAAACCATATAGTGAGGGAGTTGTTTTTTAAGAAGGTACATTGAAATGATGAAGGAAACGATTAATACCAAAGAACGTATCGCGGCCCTTGAACGGCTCATACAGAAATATCAGAAATCATATTATGACGGGGAAGGGGAAATTTCCGATGGGGAATTTGATATTCTCTGGGATGAATTAAAAAGTCTCGCCCCGGACAGCCCGGTCTTACAGAAGATAGGGACAGGGAGCGGCATTGCCGGCGGAGTGGAAGATGGTGTTCCCGGAGAGGACGGCTTTCCCAAGACCAAACACCTAATTCCCATGGGAAGCCAGGTAAAGGCGTCCAACTCCGGGGAATTCCGCGACTGGGCGAAAAAAATAGGGCTGGAAGAAATGCTGGTCCAGTACAAGCTTGATGGTGCAAGTCTTGAATTACAATATGAAAAGGGCAGTTTGGTCAGGGCTATTACCCGGGGCAACGGGATTATAGGTGACGAGATTACCGCCAATGTCCGGCGTATGACTGGAGTACCGGCCAGGCTGGATATCCCCTTCACCGGCGGGGTACGGGGAGAGGTAGTGATGACCCATGAGGTATGGCGGGAAAAGTACGCCTCCAAGGCCAACTGCCGGAACGCCGCCAACGGGATCATGCGCCGCAAGGACGGTATGGGCTGCGAAGACCTCCGACTTATCGCCTATGACGCCGCGGCAAACGGAAATGACGCTTATTTTCAGAATGAACCGCAAAAAATCGAATGGCTCTCCGAACGGGGCTTTGAGACAACGGTGAGCAAAACTTTCAGTTCCGTTGAGGATATTGTCGCCTACCGGGCTGAGGTGGCGGCTATGCGGGATCGGCTTTCCTTTGACATTGACGGTCTTGTGGTGAAAGCTATTGAGACTGACATGGCGGACCTCCGCCGGGCCAGGCCGGAAAAACAGATCGCCTTTAAGTTTGAACTGGAAACCGCTTTCAGTATACTCCGTTCGGTAGAGTGGAGCGAGTCGGGAGCCACCTATACCCCTATCGGCGTAGTGGATCCGGTGCGCCTGGCGGGAACCACGGTACAGCGGGCCAATCTCAACAACCCCGACATGATCCGCGCCATGGACCTGAAAATCGGCTCTGCGGTTTCGGTGGTCAAGCGGGGGGAGATTATCCCCAAGATTGAAGGCCTTGCCCCCAAAGGCGCCCTGCCGCCTGAGTTTCTTGCCGCCAGGGAAGAGGAGATCGAATTTCCCGTCCGTTGCGCCGTATGCGGGACGGATCTGGTGGACGCCGGAACCCGGCTTTACTGTCCAAACCTTGATTGTCCCAAACGGCTGCTCCACCGGCTTGAGAAATGGATTTCAGTGCTGGACATACGGGAGTTAGGTGAAAAACTTATCCGTCAGCTTTTTGATAAAGAGCGGACGCGGCAGATACATGAACTTTACACCATCACTGCGCCGGAACTTGTCGAATATGAGCGGATGGGGGAACTTTCCGCAGCCAAAGTAGTCCGCCACATTCAGACCCGCCGGGAACTTTCACTGTCCGCGTTTATCGCCGGTTTTGATCTTGAGGGTATAGCGGAAACCACCATGGAAAAAGTGACCGCCGCCGATTTCAACACTCTGGAAAAACTCAGGTCCGCTGCTGTGGCGGACCTTGCGGGGGTCTACGGCCTGGGGGAAATCACCGCCAGCGTAATTGTTGAGGGGCTTAAGGAAACGGCCGCCGAAATGGACGCGGTACTCGCCACAGGCATTATCAGCATTGCCCCGCCGCCGCCGGAAGATACCCAGCCCCTGCGAGGCCTCTTATTCTGTTTCACCGGGGAGCTTTCCTCAATGAAACGGAGCCAGGCGGAAGATAAGCTCAAGGCCCTCGGGGCCCTGGCGAAATCATCGGTGGTAAAAGACCTCTCATACCTGGTGACCAATGATCCCGAATCGGATTCGGCGAAAAACAAAAAAGCCCGCAAGCTGGGAATACCCATTATTGATGAGGAACAATTTTTGTCGCTGCTTACGGAACCGAGGAAGGCCTGTGGATCCGTAAACAGCGCAAGTCTCAATAGTAACGCTAAAAACGACAATCTTTTAGACAGGCAGGGGAAACTTTTTTAAAAAACTCGCAATTCAAAAATTGAATTATTGTTTCACCGGCTTTCTGCTCTTGCTTTTTGAAGCGGCCTTGGTTTTAGGACCACTTTTCGTGGAGACTTTTGATTTTGCCATTTTCTTCTCCGGAGCCTTTTTTGCAGCGGCCTTAGACTCGACGCTTGGCTTCTTGGCCGTGGGAATAGACTTTAAAGCAGTGATGAGTTTTTGGTCATTAGCGGCAAGGGATAAATCGTAGTTGTTTTGAAGATTCAACCAGTATTCAGGCTTCATGCTGAAAAATTTAGCAAGAAGGAAAGCCACACGTACAGAAATTTTTGTTTTATCAAGCGTTAAAAGTCTGACAGTAGCCTGGCTTAATTTGAGTTCCCTCGCAAGACTGGTAGGGTTTAAATTGTAACCGCGCAAAAACAATTTAAGAACGGTTCCGGGAGATTGAATAGGTTTAGGCATTATTACTCCTTAATTAGGTATATTTTTAGTATAATAAAAAATAAATACTTTGTCCAGTGAATGCGTTAATAATTAAATTCAATTGAGCGTGTTTTAAACCCTCTTACATCCCCGGATCAAACAGCCTTATCGCGTAATGCAGCCGATCTCTAACCATACCGCCGTCCCTCTCAAGGATTTTCCTTCGATTAGGTATAGGAATACCAACCGCAGTAACTCAAGTGCGTTTTTAATTTCCCACCCGCGCATTAACGCCTCAAGCTCTTTTGCCTTGTCTTCCCACCCTTCGGGCATGACCGGCAGTAAGCGCTCAAACCCTGCTTGCCCCCTCATTCATACCTTGGAACGTATCATGTTTTCAATGAAATGGGATTTGGGAATTGCTGCTGAAAGTTAACCCATCCTCCCTATCGTCCGATACTAGTAGAGTATGAATGCCCTTTTGGTGTTATTTGCCGGCCGGCTCTCTGGCGAGGCCTTTGAGCCGCTGATTGGCGGTAAAAGTAGTTTTTCCCTGGCTCTGGAACAGGCCGGGCGCTTCCCCGGCGTGGACGCGACGGTACTGCTGGGCTGTGAGGGAGGAGAATACCCGGGGCTCGCGGCGGATATTCTCCTGGAAAAACGGTCCGCCTGGACCAAACGGAGTCTGCTTGAGGCCCTGGCTGCTCATTCGACAGGTTTTGATCTGACTTATTTCGCCTGGGCGGACTGTCCCTTTCTTGACCCGGTCCTGGCGGGAAAACTGGCTGAACGGCAGCTGCGGTTCGCCGCCGAGTATTCCTACGCCGACGGCTGGCCTTACGGCATCGCGCCGGAGCTGCTCTCACCGGGAACTGCCGGTATACTGACGAAAATCCTGGGAGATGATGACGGGCCGGTGGAACGGGATGCCCTCTTTTCGGTCATTCAGAAAGACATCAATACCTTTGATATTGAGACCGAGATTTCCCCCGTGGATCTCCGCTGCCACCGCATCAGTCTCTGCTCCGATTCCAGGCGGAATCTGCTGCTGCTGGGCCGTTTCGCCGCTCAAAACAAGGCGGTGGTTCCTGATACCGCCGGAGTGGAACGGATAATCGCGGAACAGCCCGTGATTCTGCGGACCCTGCCTAATTTTTACCCTATTCAGATATACCGCGGCTGTCCTCAGAGCTGCGCCCTCTGCCCCTATCCGGGAATCGTGCAGGCCTCGGGGGAAACGGTCACCGGGCGGCGGGATTGTATGGACCTCAATCAGTTTGAAGCTCTTCTGGGCCGGATAATCGCCTTTTCAGGTGACGCGGTGATCGATCTCTCCCTCTGGGGTGAACTTGCCCTGCATCCGCGAAAGATGGAGCTAATCGCCGCCGTCCTCTCCCGGCCGGAACTTGCCCTGGTAATCGAGACTTCAGGCCTGGGCTGGAAAGCGGAGGAATTGGAACAGAGCAGGGAGCTTGCCTGTGACGCTTCGGCGGCGGGTCGGAAAAGTCCCCTGCCGCCGCTCTCGTGGATCGTGTCGCTTGACACGGCGGACGCGGCGCGTTACAAAACGATCAGGGGCTCGGGTTTTGCCGAGGCAATGGAATGCGCAAAAAAATTGCTGAACCTCTTTCCGAAAGATGCTTATGTGCAGGCGGTGCGGACAACAGGGGCCGAGGATGATATCGAACGGTTCTATCGTTTCTGGAAAGAGGCCGCTCCCTCCGGCGGGGCGAATATCATCATTCAGAAATATGATGATTTCTGCGGTGTGTTGGAACGGAAACAGGCTTCGGATCTCTCGCCGGTGACCCGCCGGCCCTGCTGGCACCTTATGCGAGATATGCCGGTACTGATTGACGGTACGGTCCCTTTCTGCCGGGAGGATCTGGAGGCGCTGAAAGAGCGGGCCGACGGCTGCCCCGGCCCTCGGGTACTCGGCAATGTGTGGAGCGATTCCCTGGAAACCATTTGGGAACGGGGAGAGCGCTTGTATATTGAACAGTGCGAAAAAAATTACAAGGGGATATGCGCGGGCTGCGATGAGTACTATACCTACAATTTTTAATGAAACGCTGCCCTCTTACACTGCGGTAGGAGGCAAGGAGCGATTCGCGTCTACCGGGATCTCAGCAGTACTCCTCAACCGTAGCGGCCGTTATCCCCGGCGTACTTTTTTTCAGGAATTGGAAAAAACCGGGTTCGATTATGTCATCTCGATTGAGTCCTCTCCTGAACGCTACGATATGGAGGAGCTTTCGGGCCGTTTTCCCTATGTGCGCTTTATTCTGCTCAGGCGGGAGATCAGCCTGGGAGAACAGATCAACCTGGCCGCTTCGGAACTGGACAGTCCCCTCTTCTTCGTACTGTGGAATGATCTGAAAATATTCGCTGGCGGCGGTTCAAGGAGGATGGCGGAGCGCTTAAGCGGTGGTCAGGAAGAACCGAAAGAGGCCGAGGAAAAGAAGAGGCCTTTCAAGCGGCTCTGTACGGTACCGGTGATTCAGAATTCCCGTTTTGAAATTATTCCCACCGTGATAGCTCCGATGGTATTCAGAAAAAAAGTGAGAACCACATTTTTCCCCCCTGGTGAGGGACTTCCCAGCCTCTACCCGTTTGACGGTGTGGGGATCTATGATCGGGATCGGTTCATACAATTGGGGGGATTCGATAGTACCTTGAAAAATACCCATTGGCAGTTTATGGATTTTGGTTTCCGCGCCCACCTCTGGGGTGAGGAGATCAGCTTGACTCAGCAGATCAGACTTTCGTATGACGGTGAAATCCCGGCCGAAGACAATACCACCGAGGCGAGTTACCGCCGTTTTTACCTTAAAAACCTCGCGCCGGTGTTCCGGGGTGATTACGCTCACCTGCCCCTCCGCCGTTTCCCCGGTTATCTGTTCAGATCCGGCGAGGACCCCTTCGCGGCTTGGGAGGATTTTTCCGAAAGCCGGCGCTGGGTCAGGACTAACCGTTTCAGGTGGCGTTGCGACGCCCACACCATCACCGAGCGCTGGGACATTCCCCGATTGGAAACAGTGCAGGACCGGGAGAATAGTAAGCGGTGTTAGCTATTGTGCTTCAGGGCCGCATTGATTCTTCCCGGCTGCCTGAAAAATCCCTGTTAAGTCTGGGTGGGAAGCCTCTCATATTGCGCGTGATGGAAGCGTTGAATTATGTCTCGGCGGACTTGAGGATCCTTGCCTGCCCCGGAGACTGCGCCGCGTCTTTTGCGCCCCTGGCGGCGGAAGCAGGCTTTGAACTGCTCTCCGGTCCCAAGGACGATGTGCTGAGCCGTTACTGTCTTGCCATTCGCCGCTTTACCCTCAGCCGGATCATCAGGGCCACCGGCGATAATCCTTTTGTGTTTGTTGACGCAGCGGCGGCCATCAATGCCGAGGCCCTGGCCCTGGGCGCCGATTACTCGGGCTATAACGGCCTTCCCTATGGCGCGGGAGTCGAGTCGCTTAACGCCGCCTCCCTGCTCCGCGCCGAGGCCGAGGCGGCCGCTGGTTACGAGCGGGAGCATGTTTGTCCTTATCTGTACGGCCACCCTGAACTGTTCTTTCTCCACCGGCCCCTGGCGCCTCTCCGCTGGCAGGGTCCTCACGGCAAGGCTATGAGACTCACCGTGGACACACCCGAAGATTATGAACACGCCAGGGAACTGTACACCGCCCTTGACCGCCTTGGGGATGGCGAAGAACGTTATCGGGGTACGGGGATACTCAAAGTGTACAAGGAGCTTTTTCCCGCCGCTGAAGCCGGGACCGGTCCGTGAGCCGGGGGCCGATACTGGCGGTTCCCGCCATCGAGCCGGGCCGGGGCGGCGGCCACCTGATTCGGTGCCTGGCGCTGATTCGGGATCTGCGCGGCCTGGGCAGGGAAGCATGGCTCTTTCTCACGCGGGAAACCAAAGATTTAAGCGGGATTTTCAATACGTCACACTTCGACGACTCCTGTCTCATAGCCGGAGCGGATTTGCAAGCTAAGGCCTGGGACTGTATTATCCTTGACCGTTTTCACACCCCGCCTCAAGAGTTCGAGCGTTGGGCCGGCATGGCGCCGCTTATCGGTATAGATGAAGGCGGTCCCTGCCGAGACCGCTTCGATTTTCTTATTGATATTCTTCCCGGCCTTTCCCCCGGCGGCTCAAAACCCAATATCGCCGATCCTTCTCTATTGCCATTGTCTGCAAAAAACCTCCTGCAAAGGCGGCGCTCGTCCATAAACGAGGAAACTTACGGGGCCTCAGCCGTAAAGGTATCCTCCGCCGAGTCTGCGGGGAATCGCTGTGTTGAGGACAAAGCCGTCAAAGTCCTCATCAGCTTCGGGCATGAGGACTCGGCGGGGCTTGGACCCGCCGCCGCGAGGGCGTTGGCGGATAAAAACCATGACGGCGTTCTGGAGATTACCCTACTCGCAGGCGGGATGCCCCGAAGCCGTCCGTCAGGCATACCGGCGGGTATCCGTATGCTTGAGACGATTCCGGAGCTGGGGACACATCTGGCGGAATACGATCTGCTCATTACCCATTACGGGCTGACCGCTTTTGAGGCCGTCTACGCGGAAACACCGGTCCTGCTGATTTCACCCGGAACCTACCATGAAAAACTCGCGAAAGCGGCTGGTTTCCACTCCGCCGGGCGTGGAATCAGGGGGGCGGCTAAACTTTCCCGGCGGCTTTTCAAAAAAGACGGACCAGACAGGGCCTTTCTCCAAAATCTGGAGATCCGCCGCGCTGCACTCGCACGAAAACACGCGCTTGATCGGGAACCAAAACAGAGCCTCGCCGCGCTGGTCAACAGTTTCAGCCCTCTGGTAAACAAAACCTGCCCTGTCTGCGGCTCCGGGACTTCCGGACCGGCGTGTAACAGGGGAGCTGAACGTGTGTTCCGCCGCTGTAAGCGCTGCGGCGTCATTTTTATGAACCGCCTTAACGCGCCGCCCATCGAATATAAGCGGGAATATTTTTTTGAATTTTACCAAAAGCAATATGGAAAAACCTACATTGCGGACTTCCCCGGCTTAATCGTCACGGCAAAACGCCGCCTGGCCCATATCAAAGCATTGCTTCCCCGCGGGCGGCTGTTACTCGATATCGGCTGCGCCTACGGCCCGTTTCTTATTGCCGCCCGGGAAGAAGGCTTTTCTCCCGCCGGTATTGATCCCGCCGAAGACGCCATTCGTTATGTGACACAAACACTCGGTATTCCCGCCGTTCATGGTTTTTTCCCTGACTGCCGATTATCCGGATTAGGCGGGGTTTCCGGGGATAATTCGCTTTTCGACATGGTAACCCTCTGGTATGTAATCGAGCATTTTCAAAACTGCGTTCCGGTATTCGCTGAAATCCGGCGTATACTCAAACCCGGCGGGGTACTGGCCTTCTCAAGCCCCTCGTCCGCGGGTGTCTCCGGCCGCTCTTCGCTTGCGCGTTTTCTCACGCAAAGCCCGGCGGATCACTGGACAATCTGGTCGCCGGCAATGTGTAAAAAAGCGCTGGCCCTGTCCGGATTCAAGGTAAAGAAGATAGTGGTAAGCGGCCATCACCCAGAGCGTTTCCCGCTGTTCGGAAAATTTGCGCGGAACAAAAAAAGCGCCCTCTATACCCTATTGTTGGCGCTCAGTAAAATTTTCGCCCTGGGGGATACCTTCGAGGTATACGCTGCCGTGGAGGAGCTTAGCGATGAACCTCATTGTTTACGAGATTCGTTCTGTTTGGAACAAGCTCTTGCGGTTTTTAAAGGAGGCTGTTCCAAAAACTGAAGTTTTGGAACAGCCTCAATTGTTATTTTTTATGTAATACGCTATAATATAACGAATGCTGGTGGCACTTATGAAGAAGCTGCTTGTCGAATATAAAGACAAGGCGCTTGCGATAGAGCGTTTTTGGAAACTGGTGAAATCAAAGGTGCTTAATGCGGCCTACCACGGGACATTTGAAGACTTTAAAAGGACCATAGATGATTGTGTTTCGGGGTCGAGGGGGAAGTATAAGAACGAGACGGCCTCTCTTATTTCAGAGAACTTTCAGTTGTTCACCGATGTTTTCATACCCGCTGCTTGATGATGTTTTCATACCTAAAGCAGTATA
>JAISBR010000042.1 GCA_031266095.1 Treponema sp.
AAAGTCTGGTTTAATACCCCGAGGCTTGCCTCGGCTCAAACAACGTAACGCCTACAAAATGTGGTATTAAACCAGACGGTATAATAAACTTCCTATCGAACGAGCCTCCGTTCAAGCAATGGCAACGCTAATGATACCGCAGGGCTTGCCCTGCGGAGGCTCATTCGACTGCGAACCTTTGGTTCGATTCGACCTTGCGGCTAAAGCCCCTTAAACTTTTTTACCGCCCAGGCCCTGTCCTTCGCTTCAAAAAAAGCGCTTCCCGCAACGATCACGTCCGCGCCTTTCTCAATGGCAAGTCCCGCGTTTTCAGTGTTGATACCCCCGTCTACGGAAAGAAGATAATGATACCCCTTTTCTGTTCGGATGCCGGCGAGTTTTGCCAGTTTCTCAAGGCAGGACCGGATCATCTGCTGGCCCCCGAATCCGGGATTCACCAGCAGCACCAGGACCAGGTCCAGTTCGCTCAAGATTTCTTCGAGAAAAAGCGCCGGGGTTCCGGGGACCACACAGACCCCCGCCTTCATCCCCGCTGCCTTGATATTCTGGATAATACGGTTTGAATGTATGTCCGCTTCAATATGAAAGGTAAAATAATCAGCCCCCGCGTCGGCAAAAGATTTGATATAATCCTGGGGATTATCCACCATCAGGTGGCAGTCCATGGGCAGCCTGGTGAGGGGCCGTAGATCTTTGACCGTTTTAGGACCGAAACTTAAATTAGGGGCAAAGTGTCCGTCCAGCACATCCACATGTATCCAGTCCGCCCCGGATTCTTCAATGGAATGTACCGCTTCGGCGAGCCTGCCAAAATCCGCGGAAAGTATGGAAGGCGCCGCCAGGGCTGTTTTGTTCATTATTACCTCATCTGAGGCTGTTCCAAAACTTCAGTTTTTGGAACAGCTTCCTTTAAAAATCGCGGTTTTGTAGGCCATAGGCCGAAAAACCGCAAGAGCTTGTTCCAAAACCATGCGCTTTAGCGCATAGTCAATTAGTTTTGGAACAAGCTCATCTATCATAACTTATAATCTGCAAGGCGGTGAGTTCATCGGTAAAGATATCCGTCACCAGCCCTCCCTTCAAGGCCGCGAGAATAGCCCGCGCTTTTTGTTTTCCGCACGCTATGCCAATACGCCGTTTTATCTTTAGGAAAGCGTCTGTTCCAATGCCGACCACCCGGCTGTTAACGGGAGTATCCATGAACCTTCCCCCGGTATCGTAATGGTAGCCGCAAAGGTGTCCACAGGAACCCTTGCCATAGATACGCTGCGCGTCCTGGGGAGAAAGAAAGCCCGCTTGTACCAGGGCGCTGTCTGCGGGCTGATCCGAGCTGAGTCCCACCAGGGCCAGGTCCAGGGTTTTCGCTTTTTGAAAGGCCTCCCGTATGCCCGGCTCGTTCAACAGGGCGTCCCGTAATTCCCGTGTCTTCACCAGGACAGGGGAGAGGATCGGGTAAAACCTGGCCCCCAATTTATCCGCCAGGATCCGGGCGAGTTCCGCGCCGTCATAAAACAGCGCCGACGCTCCCAGGCCGCCCATAAGCTGTACCACTTCACAATCCGCCAAGTTTGCTTTGGGAAGCTGCCTGATGGTATGGTAAAGGGATGTACCCCAGGAAATACCGATCTTGATCTGATCCCTCAGAATGGATCCAAGAAAACCCGCCGCCTCAAGGCAGGTCTTATACAGGGTCAGGGGATAATCGGCCTCGTTGGGAACCACGCAAACCGTCTGAAGTCCGTACTTGTCCATCAAAAGCTGTCCGGTCTCGGATGTATAAGGGGAACTGCCGTTGATACGGATTTCCACGATGCCTTTTTTCCGACATTCTTTGAGCATATTGGCTACGGTAGGCCGTGAAACTTTATAGAGTTCGGCAATTTCCGATTGGGACATGGAGTCCAAATAATAGTGCTTTGCAAGTTCTACCAGAAATTCAAAAGATTTATTCATTACCTCTTTTTAGGCGGAAGATGTATACAGCGGCCCAGGGCGTCCGCCGAGGCTTCCATGAGCGCTTCGGAAACCGTAGGATGACCATGAACGATCTCCGCCAGCTCATGAACGGTGATTTCCATAGCCATAAGGGCCGCCGCTTCGTTGATGATCTCCGAAACAGCCTGGCCCGCCATGTGGACCCCGAGGATCTTTCCGTACCGGGGATCGGCCAGTACCTTGATAAACCCTTCCGGGCTGCCCGATACCAAAGCCCTGCCGTTGACGGCCAGAGGGAATAGGCCCGCCGCTACCGGGCCTGTCTTTTCCGCCTCCTCCTGAGTTAGCCCCACTGAAGCCGCATCAGGAAAAGAATACACCACCGAGGGTACATAATCAAGTTCCGCTTTCTTGGGTTCCCCCGTACCCTTAAGCCGATTCACCGCGTTTTCCGCGGCAATTTCAGCCATTTTGAAAGCCGCGTGGGCCAGCATTTTCTTTCCATTGATATCACCGGGAGCAAAAATCCCCGGTACGGAACTTTCCATGTATGTATTTACCGCCACAAAGCCCCTTTCGGTTTTGAGAGATATATCCCCCAGGGAAGAGAGGTCTGCGGTTCTGCCGACGGAAACCAGAACTTTGTCCGCTTCTATGGTTTTTCCGTCTTCCAGGGTCAGGGACAGGCCGCCGCGTTTCTGTTCTATCTTTGAGAGGCTCAGGCCGGTAAAGATCTCCGCTCCTCTTCCCCGGAGGGTTTTATGGATAAGAGAAGATATATCCGCGTCCAGAGAAGAAAGAATCCGGGGCATAGCTTCAATGATTGTGATCCGGCTGCCGAAGGAATTAAAGATCATGGCCATTTCTATGCCGATAACGCCTCCCCCGATAATGGCAAGCCGGGAGGGCAGTTCTTCCAGGTCCAGAATTGCCGAACTTTCCAGCACTCCGGGAAGGTCAAGGCCGGGAATCGGGAGCTTTGCGGCCCGGGAACCCCCGGCGAGGATCACCTTTTTTGCCCCAAGGCTCCGGTCTCCCGCCTGTACGGTAAAACCCGCTCCGCCGCCGCTTTTGAGAAAGCCCTCCCCTTTGATACATTCCACCCCGTAAGCTTTAAGGAGGGAAGCAACCCCGCCTGAGAGTTTTTTTACCACCTTGTTTTTTTCTTTGAGCGCCGCCGCCGGATCAACGCGCGGTTCCCCGGAAAGGCTTATAATCCCCCGCCTGGAGGTTTCTTTGATCTCATGGAGCAGTTCCGCTGTTTTGAGGAAGAACTTAGTAGGAATGCAGCCCCGGTTAAGGCAGGTTCCTCCCAGTTCATCCTTTTCCACCAGTACGGTGTTTGCTCCCAACTGGGCGGCTTTTATGGCGCCCACATACCCGGCGGGCCCTCCGCCGATTACCGCTATGTCAAAATCAGCCATGTTTTACTCCACAATACCGGAATACCGGATGATCCCGCGGCTTATGCCAAAATAAGCAGGGGCGATTCCAGAATATCTTTGATGTTTTTAAGGAAGATCGACGCTCCGGCGCCATCCACAATGCGGTGATCAAAGGCAAGGGAAAGCCCCATCTTTTTACGGTTAACTACTTTTTCTCCCTCAAGTTTCAGTTCATCCTCCACGGCGCAGACCCCAAGAATAGCCGCTTCGGGAGGATTGATGATCGGGGTAAAAGAGTTTATGCCGAACATACCGATATTTGATACCGTAAAAGTACCGCCGATCATTTCTTCGGGACTCAGTTTCCCTTCACGAGCTTTGGCGGCAAGCTCCGCCGCGGCCGCGGAAAGTCCCGCCAGGGAATAATCCTGGGCCTTATGGATCACCGGAACCAAAAGGCCTCTTTCGGTAGCTACCGCCATCCCAAGGTTGACAGAACCTTTATAGATAAGCTCATTGCCGTCCAGCACCGAATTGATCCGGGGATTGGACAGAATAGCCCTGACCACTGCCGCGAGGACAAAATCGTTGATAGTAATTTTTGTTTTTGCGCCAAACGCGGTAAGTTCACCGTTCAATTCTCCCCTCAGTTCCAGCAGGCGCGTAACATCCGCCCGTATATGCAGGGTTACTTCCGGTATGGTCCGGCGGCTTTCGGCCATGCGTTTCCCGGTAACGCGCTGGATATTGGTAAGAGCTGCCCGGCTGTCCGGAAGGGAGCCTTCGCCCGCGCCTAAGGCTTTTTCCCCCGCCGCTAGGTCGGCGCTGAAGATTTTTCCGCCAAAACCGGAACCCCGGATGCCGCCAAGGGGAATGCCTTCCGCCACCGCGATACGCTTTGCCAGGGGAGTCACCGCGGGAGTCGATCGCAGGGCGGATTCAACATCAGCCCGTGTAATTTCGTTGTGTTTGCCGCCGGGGCTAAGGGCGGTTAAATCGATCCCCTGTTCTTTAGCCAGGGTCCGCGCCGCGGGAGTTGCACGGATACCGCCGGAAGCCGCGCCCGATCCCTTGATTCCGAAATCCGCAGAAGCCACAGGCGCAGGACCGGCTGAAACGCTTATAGGAATTTCCTTTTCCTCTTCACCGGGGATCGCCTCACCGGGCTCTCCCACCCAGGCGATAACCCGGGTAACCGGAACGGTTTCTCCCGCCTTGCCCAAAATGGCGAGGATAACCCCTTCGTAATCGGACTCCAGTTCCATAGTCGACTTATCGGTTTCAATCAGGGCAACCACGTCTCCTTTGGCAACCTTGTCCCCTGCTTTAACCCGCCATTCAAGAATGATCCCTTCTTCCATTGCCATACCCGTCTTGGGCATAATGATTGACTTGGCCATTTTTTCTCCTAGCAGTTTGTTGCGCTTTGCGCTTAAACCTCCAAGCGCAACAGGCGCCTAGAGCAGTGATTCAATCGCGGCGCGGATCGTTTCTTCTGTGGGAACAACCCGGGCTTCCAGATGAGGATTGTAAGGTATGGGTACGTCCAGCCCTCCGAGCCGGTATATAGGAGCGTCCAGATAGAAAAATGCGTCACTGCCGGCAATCATGCCGGCGATCTCCGCCCCGTAACCACCGGTCTGGGGCGCTTCGTATACCACCAGGCACCTGCCGGTTTTTTTGACCGAAGCGGACAGGGCTTCCGTATCCAGGGGAACCAGGGTACGGACATCCACCACTTCTATATCGCAGCCCCTGGTTCCCGCCAGCTCTTCCGCCACCTTAAGGCAACGGGGAACCATACGGCCATAGGTAATAATGGAAAGGTCCTTACCTATCCGCTTGACATCGGCCTTACCCAGCGGGATGGTATAGTCTTCACCGGGTTCGGGGACCGGCCCTTTCGTCCGATAGAGGAGTTTTTGTTCCAGGAATACCACCGGATTGGGATCATAAATGGAAGCCTTCAAAAGGCCCTTGGCGTCATAGGGTGTGGAAGGGATCACTACCTTCAATCCGGGAATATTGGTTACCCAAGCCTCAGGGCTTTGGCTGTGCTGTTCCGCCGCTCCCGTACCGGACCCTCCCGGCGCCCGGAGTACCATGGGAACGGAACCCTGTCCGCCGAACTGGAAGCGGTTTTTCGCTCCCTGGTTGATAAGCTGTTCCATGGCCAGGGTGATAAAATCGCTGAACATAATTTCGACAATGGGAAGAAGCCCCGTCATGGCCGCCCCTACGGCGCATCCGGTGATGGCCAGCTCCGAAATCGGGGTATCCCGTACCCGCTCCGGCCCGAATTCCTCAAACATACCCCGTGAAACGCCGAAAGCGCCTCCGTATATTCCCACATCTTCACCTAACAGGATAATCCGCTCATCCTTCCGCATCTCCTCGCTCATGGCCTCTTTAAGGGCTTCCGCATAGGTTATTTCACGCATCACCGGCTCCTTAGCTTACAATACAAAACCATTCTTAGGTTTCTGATCACGGACATCGCCGGAGGCATAAACATCATCAAATATCCGCTCAATGGGCAGTTCGGGCGAAGCGTTGGCAAAATCCACCGCCGCCGCGATATCCTCCCGGGCTTTTTTGTCAAACCCCTCCAGTTCGGCCCGGGTAAAGATACTTTCTTTTAATAAATATTCCCGGTAACGCTTGATGGGACATTTTTCCTTCCATGCGTTGACCTCTTCCTTGGTCCGATATAACTGAGAATCGCTTTTAGAGTGCCCCATCCACCGGTAAGTATTGAGAACCATGAACAGGGGGCCGTTTTGTAAAACGTATTCACGGGCTTTTTTAGTTTCCTCGTAAATGGTAAGTATGTCGTTTCCGTCCAGGGCAATCCCCTTTATGCCGTAGGAAGACGCCCTTACGGAAATATCGCTGATATGCATGGACTTGTTTACATGGGTAGACATACCGTAAAGGTTATTGACACAGACAAAAAGGATGGGAAGCTGCCATACCGACGCAAGGTTTAATGATTCATGGAAGGCCCCTTCATTGGTAGCCCCGTCACCAAAAAAACTGACGGTAATATTGGGCTTCTTAAAGTACTTTTGGGACAGGGCCGCGCCGGTGGCGACTGGAATACCCCCTCCCACCACGCCGTTAGCTCCCAGGCTGCCTACGGAAAAGTCGGCAATGTGCATGCAGCCCCCCTTTCCTTTACAGTAGCCCGTTTCCTTGCCCAGGAATTCAGCCATCATTTTTTTAATATCCATACCCTTGCCTATAGCCTGGTTATGCCCCCGGTGAGTCTGGGCAATCATGTCTTCTTTTTCAAGAGCGGCGCAGACCCCCACTCCGGCAGCCTCCTCCCCGATGCAAAAATGGGCGGTTCCATGAACTTTGCCCTCCACAAAAAGCCGGGCGGCGGTTTCCTCAAATGTACGGGTTTGAACCATCTTTAGATACAGTTCTCCGTATAGTTCTTTGGACAGATACATTCAAAACGCCTCCTCAGAGAATTGAGGCTGTTCCAAAGCTTCAGTTTTGGAACAGCCGCCTTAGATTTATAGTAGCATTATATGCGTTTTTCGAGATTTTGTCAAATGTAAAGCGGGAACAAATTGTCTTTGCAAATGATTTTCTGTCTTTTGTAAAAAAACCTGCACGGGGTAAAACCTGGTACTTTTCAGAAAATGCTGTTGATCCTCCATAGAGCGCCTCTTTCAAACTTGTCCCTATGGCCATAACCCCGCGGCTCTTGAGTATCAGTGCCAGGGGGTCCCGTGGCCATGAACACATTCGCGTTACCAAACAACCTTGTAAAGTGTGTTTTTTCGAAAAACAGCACTATTTTTCGAATTATTTTGTTATATTTTTTTTTGCAATCTCTTTTAGCGTTATAATGAAATAAATACCTGTAAAATTGTAAGGAAGAAACAAGTGAAGAATGATGATCCGCGTTATGTCAATTATCTTGCGGTACTTCGGGAAGAATTGGCGCCTGCCATGGGATGTACCGAGCCTGTGGCAATTGCCTTCGCCGCCGCAAAGGCACGGGAAGTTCTGGGGCAGCTGCCCGTCAGAGTCCTTGTTGAGGTAAGCGGCAATATCATTAAAAACGTCAAAAGCGTTGTTGTGCCAAATACCGGCGGACTCAAGGGACTTAAGACCGCCGCCGCCGCGGGGATTATCGCGGGTAAGGCAGATAAAAAACTCGAAGCCATCTCGGAAGTAAGCGAAAGCCAGAAACAGGAAATCGCCGCTTTTTTGAAAAGTGTCCCCATTGAGGTAAAGATGGCCGATACCGAACGGGTGCTGGAGATCATCATCACCGTTTTTTCGCAGGCCGCCGGAAGCGGGGCCGCGCGGGCAGAAGAATCCTGGGCGCGGGTAAGAATCATCGACGCCCATACCAACATCGTTTCAATAGAAAAAGACGGCCAAATCCTTTTCAAGGGGGATGAAGCATCCGAAACGGTTGAAACCGACAGAACCATGCTGGACGTGGCGGCCATTCTCGACTTTGCCGGTACGGTTCTGCTTGAAGATGTCCAGGGCCTTATCCGGCGGCAAATTGAATATAACTCCGCCATTTCCGCCGAGGGGCTTAAGGGAAACTATGGGGCGAATATCGGGAAAGTACTGCGCTCCGGTAATGGGGATGATATAAAGACGCGGGCGAAAGCCGCCGCCGCCGCCGGTTCCGACGCCAGAATGAGCGGCTGCGGCATGCCGGTGATCATCCTTTCGGGAAGCGGCAACCAGGGCATGACGGCTTCTCTGCCTGTTATCGAATACGCGGCCTATCTCAAGAAGAGCGAGGAAGAACTTATCCGGGCGCTGGTTGTTTCCGACCTTATCACCATACATCTTAAAACCGGCATTGGACGGCTTTCAGCTTACTGCGGAGTTGTATGCGCCGGCGCCGCTGCCGGGGCGGGTATCGCGTACCTTCAGGGAGGTCGCCTGGAAGAAGTTGCCCATACCCTGGTAAACGCCCTGGCTATTGTTTCCGGCATTGTCTGCGACGGCGCAAAGCCTTCCTGCGCCGCGAAGATTGCCGCCGCAGTGGACGCGGGTATACTGGGGTATGAAATGTATAAAAACGGACAACAGTTTTACGGCGGCGACGGTATTATAGCCCGCGGAGTAGAAAACACGATCAGAAATATCAGCCGTCTCGGCAGGGAAGGAATGCGCAAGACGGACAAAGAGATCATCCGGATTATGCTTAATGAAGATTAAAGGGCGGGCATCTAATTTTGTGAATACGGCCGTCGGCTGTTTAGTTTATATATAATGATTAACGAGGTATCTATGAAAAAGCTATTTGCCAGCCTGCCCTTACGTCTGGTTATGGCCCTGATTATCGGTATCGTTGCCGGTCTTTATGTCAACGAGGCGGTGATGCGGGTAGTTGTTACCATACAGAGTCTGCTAAGCAATCTTATCATGTTTTGTATTCCGCTTATCATCATCGGGTTTATCGCCCCGTCGATTAGCAAGCTTGGAGGCAGCGCTTCACGGCTGCTGGGTCTTGCGCTTATTTTGGCCTATATTTCCAGTATCGGCGCGGCCTTTTTCTCCATGCTGGCCGGATACGGCATTATTCCCTATCTCAACATCGTGAGTAATGTGACCCGCAATAAGGAACTGCCGGATCTGATCTTTATACTCCAGATTCCCCAGATCATGCCGGTAATGAGCGCCCTGGTAATTGCCATTCTGGTGGGGCTTGCCGCTACCTGGAACAAGGCGACAACGTTTATCAGCCTGCTCGACGAATTCCAGAAGATCGTTATCTCTATTGTAACCACCGTGGTTATTCCCCTTTTGCCTTTTTTTATCGCCTGTACCTTTTGCGGACTGGCCTACGAAGGATCGATAACAAGGCAGCTGCCGGTTTTCCTCATCGTTATCATCATTGTCATGGCGGGGCACTATATCTGGCTTGCCCTGCTCTACGGCATAGCGGGCGCCTATTCCGGCAAGAACCCCTTCCGCGTGCTGCGCCATTACGGGCCCGCGTACCTTACCGCGGTGGGAACCATGTCCTCGGCGGCGACGCTGTCCGTCGCCCTGCAATGCGCGAATAAATCCGATGCCCTCAGAAAAGATATGGTCGCGTTCGGCATACCGCTTTTTGCCAATGTGCACCTGTGCGGTTCGGTCCTTACCGAAACCTTTTTCGTAATGACTGTTTCCCAGGTACTCTACGGCCAGATGCCGAGCCTCCCGACCATGATACTTTTCTGCCTGTTATTGGGTATCTTCGCCATTGCCGCCCCCGGCGTACCCGGAGGAACCGTTATGGCCTCTCTCGGGCTGATAGTCAGCGTTCTGGGCTTTGACACCGGCGGGACCGCCCTGATGCTCACAATATTCGCCCTTCAGGACAGCTTCGGGACCGCCTGTAATGTTACCGGCGACGGCGCTCTTGCCCTTATCCTGACCGGCCATGTTGAGAAACACAACATAGGCGAACAAAAAATGGAAATCGCCCTATAGCGGTTTGTTACGCGTCACGCGTTTGGCGCTGAAAAAGCGTACGGCATTTGTTCCGGGCCGGTATCCGTACCGGCCGGAACTGCCGTCACTAAAGACGCAAAAAACTTCAGCCTGAGCGGCACGCGGACATCAAATTTCTCTGCCCTAAGTTCTTATCAAGACGCTGCCAGAAAAAAGCGGCCACAAGGAAGAACAGGCTTATTGCCGCAACCATAAGAATAACCCACGCGCCAAACCGGTCAATGTCAAGAAATATATAGGGATAATAAGCATGAATGCCCAAAGAATCGTATCGTACCGAATGGGTCAATCCCAGTGTTATAGATTCCGCCAGATACACATACGGAATGACAGCACATAACAGGGGATCGTATTTTTTGAGCTTTCCCCGTTCGGTGAATAACAGACAGTCAAAAAGCATGAGCAGCGGCGTTATGAGATGTACCGCAAGATTATCCAAAACGAGTAATGAACGTGTTCCTTTAGTCATAGTAGGAACCAAAATAAGCCAGTAGACAAGCATGGTGACAAAAATCGCAAAAGTAATAAACGCGCTCAATCGCGGAAAAAACCCATAGGGATTTTTCAAAGACGCGGCCGGCCTGCCCCCGCCCCGTATACAGAGGACGGTCCTTGTCAATAGAATCCCGAAAAAGACAGCCGTCAAAATATTACTTTGAATAGTATAGGTCAACAGCGTTACCGGATTAACGGAATTTTTGAAGACCCCGACAAGCGCCAGTATACCCCATACAGCAAACAGAAAGGCACAGGCCCTGAAAGTGATGACAAAAATCTTGTTTTGCGGCAGCTTTGAACACTTTGCTGAAAAACCAGCCATGGTATTTCTCCTCATTCACGAAACAAAATACCCCAATTTTCTTACCGTGTCTACCGAGGCTTTCCCAAAACCGTATGGCTTGTACCGCAGGCCCGGACAGGACTAAGCGGAAACCGCCCTGCAACTTTTTTCAGCCGGGGCCGATCGCCGCTGTTGATGTTTTTTCTAAATTCGGTATAAAATTAATCATAAGGTATAAAATCATGTTAATCATGTTAAAAAAAGCGGTTTTTTTTGCCTTTCTTTTAACCCTGGGCGCCGTTCTTTCCGCCCAACAGCCCGGTGAGATTATCAGGGGAGATTTTGTACTCCAGGGCAGGGTACTGGTCCGGTATACGGGAAAAATGGAAACCCTGGTTATTCCCCCGGAGCTGGGAATTACTGAAATCGGTATGGGCGCCTTTATACGCTCCGGTGTACGAAGGGTGCGAGTACCTGAACGGGTTACCGTGATAGGGGACGACGCCTTTGCCCTCAGTAATGTCGAGGTGGTCCAACTGCCCTCAAGCCTCAGGCGTATCGGGAACAGGGCGTTTTACGGCTGTAAATATCTGGCCAGTGTCAGTCTGCCCGCCGCTGTGGATTATATTGGAAACGCGGCGTTTTCCAATACCGCCCTGACCAGCGTCTCTTTGCCGGAGGGCTTGATATACGTCGAGGAAAACGCCTTTTACGGCTGCGTCAACCTGACCAGGGTAACGCTGCCCGCCGGGCTGACCGGTATCGGGAACGGGGCGTTTTGCAACACCGCCCTGACCAGCATTTCCCTGCCCGCGTGGCTGGCCAGCATCGGAGACGGCGCGTTTTACGGATGCCGGGGCCTGACCGGCGTGGTCCTGCCCCCCGCTGTTGTCAGTATTGGGGCCAGGGCCTTTGCCGGCTGTACCAGCCTGCGCAATATCCGTATTCCCCTGGGCACGGAAGTCGGAGCGGACGCGTTCCAGGGAGCGCAGCAGCCGCCGACTTACTATTAGGCCGCGGGATCAACCCGGCGGCTTATCGCCGCGGCGTACGACACCGGTCAGGCTTAGATTGCCGGAACAGCGGTTTTTTTCCGCAACTTGTTCATGCCCCGAACAACTTTCCGTCCTTTCAGCCCCTTTTCCCGCGGGAAAAGGGCTTTCCCGGCGCCGGGCGGCCCTTCCGGAAAAGTTCCGTAAACCCGCCGCCTTGACCTCTTTTAAGAATAATAATCCCGGAATCAGCCTAATATTGTGCCTGAAAAGCCCTCTTTTGGCGGTTTTCCCGGTTTTCCGTTCCTAAAATCCCACAATAAGCTCCCCTTATCCCCGCCCTCACCCCGTCCCGCTCCCGGATTTTTTTCCCGCGTTTTTTTTATTATTTTTTTCATAATTGCGCTCATAATTGTTGACAAAAAAAAAAAACAATCTATATTCTCCATAGTCGTAATCGGTGCCGGATACGGATGATTACAAAACGGCCCTTTTCCGGCGGGAAGCGGCCGTACGTACGGTTACCAAGAGGGACCCGGCAACGGGCCAAACGGTCTTGCGGTTCTGTCAGGACACGAGGGGCGTTTTTCCTCTTGCAGATAAACAGAAGAGACGCGGCGGGGTGAGCGGAAGCAAACCGGCCGGCGTTTCGGAAAAGACAAGGAGAATGAACATGAAGAAAACATTGATGAGATTGGGGGTACTGGCCGCGGCGCTGGCGCTCACATTCGTGTTTGTGTCCTGTGCGCAGCCGACCGAAGAAGGATCGTCAGGCCCCAA
>JAISBR010000153.1 GCA_031266095.1 Treponema sp.
AATATTTTCCAGGGTTTTTCCCACATCCTGGGCAGCGAGTATCCCCTGGACGGTATACAAGACTTCAACCGGGCCTTTGCTCCCGCCGGCCGCCCTAACGTCCGCCAATGATCTGCGGCTTGGATGAAGCCGGCCGGGGCCCCCTTGCCGGTCCTGTCTGCGCCGCCGCGGTGATACTCCCGAAAGATTTTCCCCTGTACCTTCTGGGGGACTCAAAAAAACTAAAGCCCGCCCAAAGGGAGGCGGCCATGAAGATCATCTACCAAGACGCCCTGGCTTGGGGTATAGGCTGGGTTTCTTCCGCCGAAATCGATGAAATTAACATCCTTCAAGCCAGTCTCCTTGCCATGAAGCGGGCTTTCCTGGACCTTCGTCCCCCCGGCGCGGCCGGCGCCGGCCTTACGCCGGAGCTTGTGCCGGAAGAAGCCGTTGTGGACGGGCTATACATCCCGGACATTGCCGTCCCCTGCCGCGCCCTGGTTAAGGCGGACAGCCTTGTTCCGGAAGTGATGGCCGCCTCTATCCTGGCAAAAACCGCCCGGGACCGGATGATGGTCCGCTACTCCTGGCTTTACCCTGAATACGGTTACGACAAACACAAGGGTTACCCCACAAAAGCCCACCGCGAAGCCATTGCCCGTTACGGATTGCCGCCTTTACAGAGGATGAGTTTCAAATTCACCGGATTTAATTCGGCGCCAGCCCAATGTTGAAATTTAAGGACGCCGGGGGTCCTAAGTGTCCAGGGGCTTGCCCCGTTTTACCACTACTTTTCGGGGCCGCTTTCCCTTGTTTCCCGGTTCCGCTTTGGAGGCGGATTTTATCCGTATCTCCGCCTTTGCTTTGGGTTTAGCCGGGTTGTTCCGGCCTTTCCCGGTATCACCGCGGACCTTGTGTTCCTCGCCCTCCGGATGATCATACCTGGCCTTGCCCCGCCTTTTCTCCCGTTCCGCTTTTTCCAGAACCCGAAGGGACTCGTCGAACCCCTGGAGGAATTCCGTCAGATCATCGGCAAAAAGCACCACCGACTGCCGCTCAAAACCGCCGGTATCCCGGTTTTTGCTTTCCACAATGTTGAGGTAAAGGTCCCCCATGCGGTTTTCTTTCACATTGAAGAAGTAGGTCCGGTTTTGCAACGTTACCTTGGTCGAAAATAATTCTCCCCGTATACCCATAATTTACTGTCCTCCGTCCGCTTCGATAACCATGCGGCGCTGCCATTCGATGAGATCCCGCTCCAGCCGCTTGTCCGAGCCTTCCGCGTCAGCCATGATCCGGAATACCGGCTCCGTGCCGGAACCCCGCATCCAGATACAGGCGGTTTCATTGTCCGCCTTATTGGTAAAAATGATCCGCAAACCGCCCCGCCCGGCTTCGCCAAACCGGGTGAGTCCCGGCTTTTCTTCCGTACCCTGGTAGGCGGTGGCGGTCCAGCCGGTTATGCCGTACCGGGCCTTGAGAAATTCCTTCCGTTCTTCCCATTCCCGCAGGAACACTTCCTGATAGCGGTCCTTGAGGAGGGCGTGATCCGGGGTGTTGATCTTGAGCAGGGCTTCCGGGGTGTACGCGCCGGTGGTAACAAAAGCCGGAAGGGTGGCGATGATGTCTGAAAGGGTAAAGTCCGGGCGGTAAACTTCGGCTTGATCCGAAAGGTCGCACCAGAGTTCGAAGAAGCCTTTTTTTTCCTCCACCGTTCTTATGGTGAGGAGTTTGATTAGAGCCGCTACCGTGTCTATAGGGTCCCGTACCGCCGAAGGATGGGTGATATTCCCTCCCGCCGAGCCTTCCCCCAGAATACGCACGGTATAGCCCCGTTCCCGGAGTTTCCGGGCCAGGCTGACCACATTGGCCTCCCCCACTTCGGCGCGGAACACCGAAACGTCAAAGGCGTGGGCTATGCGGTCCACCCGCATGGAGGTGGGATCGTTCACCGCCAGGGCCGCCTTTTTCAGGGCGTTCCCGGAATTGTCAAAGGTAAGTTCCCCGGCCCAAACCAGGTGGGCCAATTCCGCCACGCAAGCCAGGGCGAAGACTTCTTGGGCTTCCAATACCCTGGCCTGGCCCGCACCGTCATCCCAGATAACCAGGTTGCCCCGGTCGCCGTCGCAGTCGGGGACATAGCCCAGGGCGAAGGCGGGATTCTCCCGGCGGGCCTCCTCAAGAAAAGCCCGGCAAGGCTCCAGGGATTCCCCTTCGGGCACAATGCGATGGGCTATTTCCCCGGGTTTGTCATTAATAACCCGGAACGCCGTCCCCAGACCGCCGAGAAAGTCCCTGTCTATGGAAACCGTCCGGGCTGAACCGTTGAGGTCCGCGGCTATGCCCAAAGGCCGCTCTTTGAGGCCCGTTTTTATGGCGTTGAAAATAGCTTCCCCCCCGCCGGGGCCCGCCGCGCCGGTTACCACTTCCCGGGTAAAGCCGAGATAAGCCGCGAGAGCTTCGGCTTTGATCCGGGGAGCCTCCGAGTACACCCGGGCCACAACCCCGGCGTCCGCCCGGCTCACCAGGGATACCGTCCGGGCTATGCGGTCCGGCTCGGCCATGAATGTTTTGAAGGCTTCGATGAGGACAGCCGCTTCCGAACCGGGCAGCACCCCGCCGTCGGTAAGGCCGAATTTGAGGCCGTTATGGCCCACGGGATTGTGGCTGGCGGAGATAAACACAAAACCTGAAGCCGCGCCGGAAGTCCGGGCAAAGGCCATGATCTCCGGGGCGGCGGTAATGAAAGCGTATTGAACGGTACAACCCTCGGCAAGAAAAACCCGGACCATAATGTCCCCTATGGCGGGCCCTGTAGGCCGGGTATCCATACCGGCGATGATCACCGGCGGTTCTTTTCCCCCTGTTTTTTTAAGATAATCCGCAAAGACTTTGGCCGCCCCGGCGGCAATAAGCGCATGGGAGGCGGAAATCCGCGGCGCAGGGCTTTCCTCCCCGCCGTTTGCCGCAAATACCCCCCGCCAGCCGGAGGCCGAAAGGATCATACCTTCCAAAGCCCGGTCGAGCAGGTCTTCCCGCAAACCGGGATCATCAATTTTTATAGGTACTATTGCCGGGTCGCCGATGGCAAGCCCCGTACCGGGATACAGCATTAAGGCCATAGGGTAAACTCCTTCAAAATTCGGGCCTTTAACGCTTCAACAAAAACATTTTGGAAAGGCCCAAACCCCCATGGCAGGCCACGGGCGGATAGTATACCTATTTCGCGCTTTTGTTGCTATAGCAAACCGCGCCGCGCCAGGATAAGCTCATGGGAATTTTCACCACGGGGTTCACGGAGTTATGTACGGGCAAACCGAAGGATATGTTTCTTTCCTCACCTCCTTTTCATATCTTAGCCAGCTG
>JAISBR010000060.1 GCA_031266095.1 Treponema sp.
TTTGCCCGGCTGTTCGGGCATCTGGTGAAGGAGGTGGTCATAGCCAACACTTACGAGTTGAAACAGATAAGCCTCGCCCGCTGCAATACGGACAAGATTGACTCAGGCCTTGCTGTGCCGGATCATCAAGATGCAGGTCCTCTCCGGGGAACAGACGATAGTCCCGGTAAGCATCCTGCCCCAGGAAATACAGGACCTGCGGGCACTGTTTTCCACCTACCGGCTGATGAAGAAGCAGAATACCCAACTGAAGAACCGGATCCACTCGCTGTTGAAGGAGCAGTTGTATGGGTTCACCCCGGAAGAAATCTTCAGCAAGAAGAGCCGCGCGGAGATTCGGGAGTTATGCGAAGACCCGCTACTCAATTTCCAGGTAAATCTGCTGCTTGACCGGCTTGAACGGGACGAGGGGGATGTGGAGACTTTGAAGGAGCGGATACTGGCGGCGGGGGCGGCCTTCATGAGGAAACTGAGTTCGACGCTGCTGACGCAATCGTTGAATCACGCGCTTGAGGCGAGTGTGAAACTGCGGGAGTGGTATAGGCGGCTCAGTGAATACCAGAAAGCGGGGGTGGTGAGGACGGGCTTAAGGAGGCGGATATTGACGGAGATCTATCAGGTGCTGAAGAAGGGGGAGTATCACTACGGGCGGGACGCGGTGAAACACGGGGCAAAGATGGCCGCCTATAAAAAATTGCTTGACTTTTATCATAGACGCCTTGGCGGTTAAAAAATCCTGTGGGTCAAGAGCTTCCAATCGGCTTGGCGCTGGAGGCTGTTTCTGCTACGATAAGCCATGAACGGCGGCGCGGAAACGCTTCCCCCTTATCTTGAGGTTCTCAACCCGGAACAGCGGCGGGCGGTGCTTCATACCGGAAAGCCGCTGTTGATTTTGGCGGGGGCCGGCTCGGGCAAAACCAGGGTGATCACGACGAAAATCGCCTGGCTTATCCGGGAGCAGGGGCTGGATCCGCGCAGCATCCTGGCGGTGACTTTTACCAACAAGGCGGCGCGGGAAATGGCCGGGCGGGCCAGGCTGATTGATGAGCGGGCGGGAGACGCTATGCTGCGGACCTTCCACTCCTTCGGGGCCTGGTTCCTCAGGCGCAACGGAAGCGCCGCGGGCCTGGACCCCGGCTTTGTGATTTACGACGACGACGACGCGATCTCCCTGCTTGCTACTATTATGACGGACGCCCCCAAGATGGAGGTGAAACAGACCGCCCACGCCATTGCCCGCGCGAAAGATTACTTTCTTTCCCCTGACGATCCGGCCCTGGCGCTCATTGACAGCCGTAAAAAGTTTCGGACTCTCTATACGCAGTACGAGGAACGGCTCACCCGGACCGGTAATGTGGATTTCGGCGACCTTATCAAAAAGCCGGTGGAGATTCTGCGCGCAGCGCCGGAGGTGGCCCGGCGCTTCCGGGAACGGTTCGCGGTGATCATGGTGGACGAGTACCAGGACGCCAACGTGGCCCAGTTTGAGCTGCTCAAGGAACTCTGCGGCCCCGGCGCTTATGTCTGCGTGGTAGGCGACGACGATCAGTCCATCTACCGTTTTCGTGGCGCCGAGGTGAAGAATATACTGGAATTCCCCGACCGCTTCCCCGGTACGGAGATTATCCGGCTGGAACGCAACTACCGTTCCACCGCGCCGATCCTCAGCGCCGCCTCTTCGGTGGTAAACCACAATCACGGCCGTTTGGGTAAAACGCTCAAGGCCGAACGGGGAGAAGGAAAACTCCCGGTCCTTGCCTACCTGCCGGATCAGGATGAGGAAGCGGTCTTCTGCGCGGAGCTGATCGAAAAGAAGGCCGCCGAAACCGCTTCCTGGTCTGACTGGGCAATACTGTACCGGACCAACGCCCAGTCCCTGGGCTTTGAAACCGAGCTGCTCCGCAGGGGTATTCCCTACCGGGTGGTTGGTTCCCTCAAGTTCTACGAGCGGGAGGAGATCAAGGACGCCCTGGCGCTGCTTTCGTTCCTGGTGAACCCGCGTGACGAGGTCGCCTTCCGGCGGGTGGTGAACAAGCCTTCCCGCGGGATTGGGCCGGTGAAAGTGGAGGGGATTATCGCGGAAAGCGCGGCCCGGGACGGCGATCTTGCCGGGGCGGCGCGGCGCGTGGCAACGGAATATGCCCCCAAGGCCCGCGCCGGGCTGGAAACGTTCCTCAAGGTTATTGAGGACGGGCGGATTCTGCTGGAAGAGCGGGCCGCTGATGTGACGGCCGGGAAGAAGCGGCCCGGCGGCAAAAAACGGCGCGCGTCCAAAGACCGGGAAGGCCTGGTTTCCGGCGAGGGGCTTTCGGTCTGCGTGGCGGCCCTGGTCAAAGATTCGGGGATTGCCGAATATCACCAGCTGCAGGATGAGATCTCCGGGAACCAGCGGCTCAACAATTTACAGGAGCTCGTGAACGCCGCGAGCCTTTACGCCTTAAGCCGGGAGGGGCTGCTGGAATTCCTTGAGCACATAGAACTGGACCGCTCCATTGAAGACCGGAGCAGGGATTCTTCCGATGGGAACAACGCGGTAACGCTCATTACGTTTCACAACACCAAGGGCCTTGAATTCCGGCGGGTTATTATGACCGGCCTTGAACAGGGGATCTTCCCCCGGGAGGATAAAACGGACGCGGAACTGGAGGAGGAGCGGCGGCTTTTTTATGTCGGCGCCACCAGAGCCATGGATGAGCTCTACTTCTGTTCCTGCGCCATGCGCCGCCTCTACGGCAGGACCATGCCGATGGAGCCTTCCCTGTTTCTGCGGGAAATCGACCGAAGCGGCTTACGGATCGTCGGCAACGCCCCCGGCCGCGCCCCGGGCGACTTCTCCGGCGGCACGGTCCGGCGCTCCGCGGCTGGAGGCTCCGGCCGCGGCGGCAGCGCGGAACGCAAGTCCGGCTGGCGCCGGGGAGACCGTCTCTTTCACGATGATTACGGTTACGGCGCGGTGATGGAAGTACGGGACAGCGAGGACGGGCCGGTGGTGCGGGTACGTTTTGAAACCGGTAAAGAACTGCGTTTCCTCAGTGAACATCAGGGGTCGGGGATTGTCAAAATCAGTGATGAGTGAAGGCAGGGATAACCCGCCGGGTGAATTTGCGCTCCTGCATCTGGCGCCCGAGGTGCTCCGCGCCAGGGATTTCCGCCTTTACACCCGGGGCGGGCGGCGGCTCGTGGATCTCTGGCTGAACGGCGGCGCGGCGGCGCTGGGGCATACCCCCAAGTTCCTGCTGCGGGAACTGAAAAATACCGCCGGCCGGGGCCTCTACGCCCCGTTTCCCCATTTTCTGGAAGGGCGTTTCATCAAAGCCCTGTCCCGGCTCTTTCCCGAAAGAACGTTTCGGCTCTACACCGCCGCCCCGGCGGAGACGGAAGGCCTGTTGAAGAACAATACCGCCGGATTATGGCGGCCTTTCTTCGATTCTAGCGCGCCCCTGGCGGTAGCGGCGGGCGCGCCGCCGGTTTTGATCCCTGTACTGCCGGGTATCCAAGGCTGGCGCGGCGGCCTGCCGCAGGGACTCTGCGTGTTTGCCCTCTCCGCGGAAGCCGAAAACGTTTCCCTTCCCCCCGGTGACTTTCTTTCCCCGGTACTGCTCGCCCTGGCGGCACGGGGAATATATGACCTTATCGCCGCCGTGCCGGAACGGGCAAATCTCCCCTGTCCGCGCGTAACAAAAGCCCTTAAGGACAGTCCCTGGGAGCGCCGGGGCATCTACCTCAGCCTCAAGGCGGACCGTTCCGCTGAAACCGGTCCTGAAGCCTGGGCCGGACTGTTCCGGTGTTTTCTTGACGCGGGGTTTCTCCTCCCCCCCGTTCCGGATCACCCCCTCATTCTCCCCGGGATACTTTCCCCCGGCGAGGAAGCAAAACTGGCGAAAGTCTTGCAATTCATGCCCTAAGAAGCGATACTGGAGCTATGGATCCCGGACAGATAGTTTTTATCTCCAGCCGTCTGGTTTTGGGGGCGCTGGCGTCTTTTTTCGCGATTATGCTCTGGTCAAAAACGCGGGATTTGGCGTGGATGCTCATGGTAATCGGCGCCATTGCCGCGTATATAGAAACCGTTTATTCTGTTCTGTCTTTGTTCGGTATTACCGGAGAATCGCCGCTGCCGCTCGGTTCCGTTTCCCTGTTGACTATTCTGCTGCCGGCCTTACGCGCGAGTTTTTTTATCGCCGCTTTTATGGTTATGGTTGTCAGGCGGTACCGTCATCATTAAAATTGCCATGGAGGATTAAATGAAAGCTCTGATTATCGGAATTGTGATTATTGCCGCCGCGGTGTTCGCGGCCCTGCCGCCTGAAACAGCCGGCTTCGGACTCGGCTGGAAAGATGATGTACTCGCCTTTATCCGGGGCGGCCTGCCGGTTATCGCTGTAATTATCGGTCTTATCGCAGTTTTCATCGGCATCGCCGATATGAAGGACCGGGCGGAGGCAAAAAAGGAAGAGGCCGGGGGAGCCGGTTAAAGTGCGCGGCCGGGGCATTATTTTCGACATGGACGGAGTGCTGACCGATTCGGAGTGGTTCATCGCCGAGGCCGGACGGCTTATGTTTCAGGAGACCCACGGCACGGCGGTAAGCCATGAGGATTTTCTGCCTTTTGTGGGGCATGGGGAAAACCGTTTCCTCGGCGGGGTGGCGGAAAAATACGGCATTGCCGCCTTTGACATTGAACGGGACAAGGCCCGGACCTACGCGATTTATACGGAGATTGTCAAAGGGAAACTCAAACCCCTGCCCGGAGCGGTGGAATTTGTCCGGCGCTGCCGGGAGCTGGGTTTTAAAACCGCCCTGGCTACCAGCACCGACTATATCAAGATGATTGCAAGCCTGAGGGAAATCGGCTTGGCGGGTGAGGCAAAGGATGCGGGCGGCGGTTTTTTTGACGCCGTCGTCAACGGCCTTGATGTGAAACGGCACAAGCCCTTCCCCGATGTTTTTCTGGAAGCGGCCCGCCGGATCGGCACGGCCCCGGAACAGTGCTGGGTGGTAGAAGACTCAACGGGGGGCGTTATTGCCGCCAAAGCCGCGGGAATGCGCTGTCTTGCCCTGCTCACCACTTTCCCCGAAGCTGAAATCAAAAAAGCCGGCGCCGATATTATTGTACGGGATCTTTCCCGTATCGGCCCGGAGGAATTGTAAGCCGCCGC
The DNA here is from genome assembly GCA_031266095.1 of Treponema sp. The sequence goes on from JAISBR010000060.1 coordinate 5,160, forward strand.
CGGGTCTCCCCGCGCCGGCCCCTACTCCCGGGTCCGTTCATGCTTCTCGGCCAGAATGAACAGCTCGTGTATGGTGCTGATCTGCAGCTTATCGAACAGCTGCCTTCGGTACCAATACACCGTGTTTTTCTTGATATTCAGTCTTCCGCAAATATCCTTATACTTAAAACCCTGCATCAACATTTCCGCGACGGCGAGTTCTCTGGCGGTCAGATTGTCAAAGCTGCAGTCAATAAGATTCTGCTGCCGTTCCGTTTCCAACGGAGCCCTTACCGGGGGCGGCGTTAAAGACGGCCCGGCGTTTTCCGCCTCAGCCGGTCTCAGCGCTTGGTCATCCGCGTCCCCTGTCCGGGCTAATCCCGATATTTCCTCATCGCTGATAAGCGGCCTGCTTCGAAAAGAATACAGGAGATACGGCTCCAACAGCAGATACAGCGCCGCCGTTACCACGGCAATGGCGAGGTACAGGATGTACAAAAAGGCCGTATTCTCACGGAAGGCCTCAATAAGCGCGCTGAGAATTACCACCGACGCCACAAGGGAGATCCCAATGATAACCGGTGAAATGAACCGCGACGGATAACGCTTGGTCATCACCAGGCCGTAGTAAGGTATCAAAATATTATCGGTGACGCCCACGCCGAGCAGGACGCAGGCGGGCAGCGCCAGAGCGGGGATATACTGCGAGACAATAATGAGAATAAAACCAACCACCGATACGACCACCGCGATCGACGCATAACGAAGGGGCGAAATATGAAACCACCTTAAAAAAAAATAACCGGTAATGGCGAAAACGGCAAAAGAAACATCAAAGACAAACATGCCGTGTTTGACGCCTTCCGCCGCCGACATTCCGAAAGAAATCAGAATATTGCCCAAAAAGCACAGGCCAAACAGTCCCGCAAACAAACCCCTGGGACACACCAGGCCGGAACCCCGCTTTGTGTATTCCGGCCACACATTCGAGGGTAGCCTGCCGTAGAACAGCAGCTGTAGCGTCAGGGCGGCCACATTGAAGATTTTGAAGACCCAAAAGGGCGTTATGTAAAAATCGTTCTGTAAGAACGCGACTAAAATAAACACGATCCCATAGGCCACAAGCAGGTGCTTAATGGCGGTCTTATCGTTGAATAAAGCGACAATCAGGGCAGTCTCAAAGCCAATCATAAAACAGCAGCACAACAGCTGGAATATAAAGAGAACAGTCTGTGTTTCAGGCGAAAAAGGCAGGTAGAGCGCCAGCGCCGAGAGCAGCGCCGCTCCCGCCGTAACCCGCTCCGCCCAAACGATTCTTTTCGGGAAAATCAGCATATAGGCGATGGAAAAGATATAGCCCACCGCGAAAACCGGCGTCAGGTTTCCACTGTCAATCCCCAACGGCGTCCGGCCATGTACGGACAAAGCGTCACCGGAGAGGCTGACTACGCCGATCTGCCACGCGGTAAACATGGCAAAGCAAAACAGCCAGGGCAGCGGCAAGGTCAACCGCCTCCGCTCATTCTCTGCAAGTATCGAAGAACTCATAGCTTATTCACCACTTCTTGGGGCCTGTTTACTTGTAACCTAAAGAAGGCGGCAGCGTTTTCGCGGTCATATACTTAAAGAGTTTTTGGGCATCTCCCCGGGAAAGGGTCCTGACCTGGGGATCGTTGAGGAATACCCGAAAGGCCATTTCCAAATCCCGTCCCAGCGCGGCGTCGATGATCCCTTCCTGGTTTTCCACATGCTGGAGGGTTATGTTCCGCAGGGGGTTGGGCAGGCCGCCGGTAATTACCGGCTGGACACTGTCCCGGCTGAAAAAGGCGTTGGTTTCCACCACCGCGCCATTGGGGAAGCCGGGCATCTGACCCTGGTTGGGGAGGTTCACGTTGGTGACCAGATTACCAAGCCCCAGGAGGGCTTTGATCTGGCGGATGCCTTCTTCACCGGAATGTTTCGGCACCAGGGTTTCCGAGCCGTCCCGATAGGCTTTGCTTTTCCGTTTCAGATCTTCCCGCTGCTGTATCCGCCAAGACACCGGGGTAAGCGAGAACTGCCAGGACTTTGCCAGTTCCGGGCTTTTTAGATACCAGCCGGGAGGGCAGAATTCCGCCAGGTGCCGGTCCCCCGCCGCGCCGATGATGCCGTAACGCCTGAACAGGTCCATCTTGACCAGTTCACCGGATGTAAAATAGCTGTTGAACCAGTTATGATCCGCCCCGCCGCTGAATCCCGATTCGCCGAAGCGTTCCACGAATTGGGCAAAACAGGGGAAAAGGTCTGTGTTTTTCCAGGAGGCCCGGTCTATCCAGGTGAAGTGGTTGATCCCCGTCACATTGGTGATAATCTCGTCCCGCCGTATCTCCCCCTCCGCGGCAAGCCCGCACCGGACCGCAGCCAGCGCAAGCAGTTCCTGAGTCCCAAATACCTCGTGGCAACAGCCGAAGGCCTTGACCTCCGGGAAAACCCGGTACAGGGTCCTGGTGCAGACGGACATGGGGTTGGTATAGTTGAGGATCCAGGCCTCAGGCGCCCATTTTTTGATAGCCCCGGCGATTTCCACATACATGGGAATGGTTCTGAGTGCACGGTTAAGTCCGCCGGCCCCCGTGGTATCCCCCACCGACTGGTAGATGCCGTATTGTTCCGGAGCATGGACGTCAACGGCCATTTCCTCAAAATCTCCGGGCAGTATGGAAATAAAGATAAAGTCGCTGCCTGCCAGGGCCTTTTCCAGAGAAGATTCGGTTCTGAAGGTCCACTGCCCCGGATTGTGGGCGGCCATTAGTTTATTGCCCAGCGCCTCATTGGCCCGGGCCGCCTCCTCGTCGATATCGTAGAGGTATACGGTTCCGGCGATTTCTTTTTCAAAGCTCAGGTCCTGCATAAAAACCCAGGCCCAATTCCGGGAACCCCCGCCGATGTAACAGATCTTTAATTCCTGGGGATTAGCTTTCACTTGCAACTCCTAAATGAGCCGTATGAGCGGCGACGTTCAACTAATGGAGACATAAGGTTCCCTGTTTCTATTCACGCGGCATTTTGAGCAATTCAACTCCCGCGAGCAGTACAATGCCGATGCCGTGGGTATCGTTGAGCCGGGGGAGCAGATACTCGGCATAATAGCGGGGGTTGAACGCGAATTCCGAACCTCGGCAAACGCCATAAATATTGCCCTCTCTATCTATAGCATATTTTGCCAAAGCCTGCCATGCCTTTTCCGCGGCAAGGCAATAGGGCGCCGTACCGCCCTCAAACCAGCCATAGCGGATGCCCCGGCTAAACGCGCAGATGAACATGGCCGTACAGGACGCCTCAATATAGGACGAGGGCATGTCCAGCACCTGGTGCCACATACCGTTTTCATCCTGACAGTCAAGACAGCCCGCCGCGAGGCGCCTGAAAAAATCAAGCAGGGCGGCGCGGCGGGGATGATCGCCGGGAAGCGCCATAAGCAGCTCACTGAGGGAAAAGATCGTCCAGCCGTTTCCCCGGCCCCAGGGAATTCCCGTGTTCATATTCCGGTTAAAATCATAGACATGGGCCATAAGATTTTTGTCTTCCATGAAGAGATACTTTCTAAAACCCTCAAATTGAACAGCCGCGATATCAAGAATGGCCGGATCTTTTTTATATGCCGCATAACGGCATAGAAAGGGAACGCTCATGTAGAGATCGTCGGCCCACATAGTCCCGTTGTGGAAATGGTGCATCTGATTTCGCCGCCAGAAACAGCCCTCTTCCCGGCGATCCTGTTTATGGAGGATGTGCTCCCCGGTATAATCCGCCGCCTGCGCGGGGTCCCCGATTTCCCGATCTCCGGCAAGTTCCAGAATGAGGGAACCGAAGGAACCGCAGTCATCCAGGCTGTCTATGGATGTGAGGAGGTGATGTACCGCAGTAGCGCCGCCGAAATGTTCCTTGTCAAAAAGGGCGTAGTCCAGGGTACGCAGCGACTTTGCCCCGTGATCGCGCACATAGGAACCAATGGCAAAACCGGCGGCCCGGCCCTGCTTCTCAAAATACCGGGCGGTTTCGATAAGGCCGTAGAGGGTAACGCCCAGGGGATAATTCCAATGGCCAAAAAGGGGATTCTCATTGTAGAACCGTACCCAGCCGCCGGGCATATCAAGCCGCCACCAGGCCCTCTCCCCTTCCCGGCCGACAAGCAGTTCCCGGTCAAATTCCAGAAGCGCTTCATCAGGGGTTTTCCTGAAAAGCCCCGCGTAAACCCAGGAGAGTTCCCCCCCGGCGGAGAAAAAGGGATTACGGGTACAAAGCGGGAGAGCCGCCGAATTGAGTTCCAACGAGAAGTCCCAGCTTTGCTCCTTCTCGGGGCATTCGGAAATTACCGTTATCCCGGTACAACCTGCTTCCAGTTTATACTCAAACTGATAAGGCCCCGCGTCCTTGAACGACCGGATCAGGTTCTTTCCCGCGTAAAAAGCAGAGCCGCCGCTCTGGGTTCCTGAGAAACCGCAGACGACGGAAACCGGCACATGTATCTCCGTCCGCGCCATGGCCCTATCCCCGGGCCGCGAAGCGAAAATTCTCCCAAAGACCCCCCGTCTCTTTTCTTCGTCCGTCCATGACGGCAAGGGCAGACAGAGGGGGGCCAGATTTTCCGGCGAAGGGTCCGCCGGCGGTTTGGTAAGAGGCGGCGTATAATCAAAACCTTCGATGAGATAAGCGGCCCCAGGCCGTTCCAGCCCCCGAAAAAAATAGTAATCCAATTTTCCAAGCCAGGTACCGAATTCACCCCCAAAACCCGCCCTGGTACGGGTAAAGCGCAGTACCAGATGGTTCCATCCCTTTTTTACCGGCAGGCTGAGGGGCACCGGGTTATTGTCATAACGCTCCGCCTCAAAGCCGGTACCGTAGATCATTTCCCGGTTCATCCATATCTTCACCGGCCCTTTGGGGATAAGGGTAAATTTCAGCGCCCCGTCTTCCCCGGCCCGGTATTTTCCCCAGGCGTAGACATAGCTCCCGTCAGGCGCGCCGGGAAAAAGTTTCGCGAAGTCAGCCTCGTAACGGTAATTTTTATTCCTGATAATTTCGCGTAATAAAAAAGGCCGCCCCGTATACTCATACCGGGGATTGGCCCCGATGTAGCGGTTGGCGATAAGCTCCAGGACCGTCTCAATTTTTCCGCCGCACCATACCGCCGCGGCCCTGCTTTCATCAAAATAAGTTTTCATAAAATGCCGCAAAACCCCACAAGCGCAACAAGCTCCTAGGCCTTGAGGCCAGAGGTAGCGATTCCCTCAACAATGTACTTCTGGAAAACAAAAAAAATAAGCAGTGACGGTGTCAGCGACAGAGTCCCCATGGCGAAGATGGCCCCCCAGTCGGTGGAGGTTGGGTCCGCGAACATGCGCATTGCCAGGGATACCGTAAAATTCCGGGGCCGGTTGAGATACAGCAGGGGGCCGAGGAAGTCTTCCCAGCGCCAGTAAAAGCTGAAAATAGTAGATGTAATCAGCGCGGGCTTTATCAATGGAAAGAGAATGCGGCTGTAGATTGTAAATTTATTGCAGCCGTCGAGCATAGCGGACTGATCCAATTCCGAGGGAATGCCCCGGAAAAACTGCACCATCATGAAAATAAAGAAGGCCTGTCCGCCCCATTGGGGCACAATGAGGGGCAGATAGGTATTCACCCAGCCCAGCTTGAAAAAGAGAATGAACTGGGGAACCATGACCACCTGGTAAGGCAGCATCAGGGTCAGAAACATACAGGCATACCAGAATCTGCTGCCCCGGAACTGAATCCGGGAAAAACCGTAGGCCGCCAGGGAAGACATAAGCACCGCTCCCAGCGTGGAAAAACCGGTAACAATAAAAGAGTTAATATAAAAAGTAGTAAAAGTAGTAGTACCGTTATAGCGCCAGCCCCGGATATAATTTCCGAAGGTAAAATTCTTCGGGATCAGGGAAATGGAGCCGAAGATCTCCTCAGTCGGCTTGAAAGAACCAAACACCATCCAGAGCAGCGGATAGAGCATAAAAACGCCGATAAAGAGTACCACCGTGTGGAATGCAAGCGAATCCCGCATGTTCCTTAAACGCCGTACTTGATTCTTGGTCATTTCATCTGCCGCCTATGATTCGTAATAGACCCAGCGGTCTGAAGTCTTGAAGATGAATCCGGTAAAGACCGCGATGATCAGCACCAGCACCCAAGCCAGGGCGGAGCCATAACCCATCTCGTTATACGCAAAGGCCCGGAGGTACAGGTACAGGGCATAGACCAGGGTACTATCCTGGGGATCTCCCCTGCCGCCGGAAATAATAAAGGCCTGGCTGAAAACGGTAAAACCGTTAATCAGCTGCATAATCAGATTAAAAAAAATGATAGGTGTCATCTGGGGCAGGGTTATGCTGAAAAACTGCCGTACCCAGCCGGCCCCGTCGATGGACGCGGCCTCATAATAAGTCCTGGGTATCTGCCGCAATCCCGCGAGAAAGATCAGCATGGAAGAACCAAACTGCCAGACCGCGAGGATTATGATCACCCACAGGGCCGTACCGGCGTTTCCAATCCAGCTTATGGTACTGTTGATGCCCAAAAGTTGAAGGAAGGTATTGACCACACCGTCGGCGGTAAACATACGCCGCCATATAACCGCCACCGCGATGCTGCCCCCCACCAGGGAAGGAAGGTAATAGGCGGCCTGATAAAACCGGATCATCCGGGAGGCCCGCTTGAAAAGTGCGGCCACAAAAAAGGCAAAGACAAGCCGCAGAGGTACGGAAACAAAAGCATAGGTAAAGGTAACCCTCAGGGATTTCCAGAACCGGGAATCCGTCAGCATCCGCTTAAAATTGGCAATACCGGAAAAGATCGGAGATCCCAGAATATCGTAATTGGTAAAGGAAAAATACAAGGACATTATAATGGGGATGACGGAAAAGGCAAAAAAACCGATAAGCCATGGACTAATAAACAGATAACCCGCGATATCCTCCCTAAGCTGCCGCCTGCCGGTATAATAACCTTTCATGGGATTCCCTCTCTAAACGCATAATCAACAACCCCGCCGCAAGCGGTCGGGGTATGTTGTTCTCATAAGGTATTGGACTCGGGTTTAATACCTTTATGACCGCGGCAGAGCCGCGGGGTAT
>JAISBR010000101.1 GCA_031266095.1 Treponema sp.
GCGGAGGACATGATGTTAAATTGAACCTGCTGCCCTCCCTTGATAAAATAGGCTTCTATGTAATCACCAAAACGTTGAATATCCTGTTCATTATTGATCGCCGTGAATTTAATATTCAATGCCTCCCCACCGGGAATATGCAGGCTTCCCAAAGACGCCACACTGTTCAGACATTCGGTAAGGTTTTTTGTTACCCCGGAAACAGGGGTAATGCCGCTGGCAAAGGGAAGGTTTGCCTTGCGGCCGTTGGGCAGGGCATAGGTAATTTTCCCCTGTCCCGCGTGGTTAGTCATGGTCCAGTAGGCCGGGCGGTATGTGCCTCCCCGGTAATTGGTATAGCCCTGGTAGGTATCGTATAAAAACCGGATCATAGTACGGGATTCACCGCGCTCTGTTTCCGCCGCCGTCCCGTACTTGAGCGCCTTGTTTACCAATACCTGCCGCAGCAGTTCCTGATCGGAGCCCTTTTCAAAATTGCTTCGTATCGCTTCCAGAAGTTCCGCAAACGTACAATATTTTTGATCATACACCACCGTTTTGATTGCGTTAAGAGAATCTACCGTATCGGCAAACCCCACATGGGTCGCTCCCGAAGCGTTATAGACGGCGCCGCCGAATATCAAATCTTTTCCCTTATCAAGCGGCCCTTCAAAAAGCGCGGAGAGCAGCGGGGTGGGCAGCGTTTCCTGATGTATCTTTGCCATTTTTTCATTCAGGCCGATGGCCTGATCTATGAGCCACCTGGCCTGTGTCTGGAAAATAGTCCTGAATTCATCAAAGCTCTTGCATAATGCCGGGTCGCCGGTCAGTATATTAAACTGTTCACTGCCGGTAATATACCGTCTGCCGCCATACAGGCTCAGTTCAAGCGGGGCTGAAAGATTCAATATGATGGAACTTGACGCGTCATAGCTGCGGCCGGAAACGGCGAGTTCCACACAGCCGATAATCGCGTAATCCCGCGCGTGTTCCGGCGAGACGCCCTGGTTTTGCAGGGTTTTGATGTTTTCCACATCGTTGTGGAAGGCCGGTACGGCCTTGGTGTTTGCGATAACTTCGCAGACCCGGTTCCGGTATTCCTTTGTGTTTTTTTCATAATGATACCGGGCATTCATGTTGGGTTCACGCAGTTTTAACAATTCGGTGACGCGGAGCATGATGTAGGTCAAATCATTCACCGCGTCTTCGCCCTGCGCGTCAACTCCGCCTACCGTCACCGCCGGCGCCGTCCCCGCTCCGCCGAAAAGCTCCTCGGAGACCTGGGGGACCAGATCAACATTGTCACCCAGCTTTATCCACAGGCACCCTATAAGCTCCATCGCTTCCTTAACACTCAGCCTGCCGCTTTCAACATCTTTTTTATAGTAGGGATACAGCACCTGATCCAGCCTGCCGGGGCTGATCGCCATGTTGATATTTTCCGCGTGAATGCCGATAAGACAGAGCCAAATACAATTCACCGCTTCCCGGAAGCCGGCGGCGGGCTCTGCGGGTACATTTTTGCATACTTCGGCCTGGGCCAAAAGCCGCCGCTTTTTATTCGTATCCGTTTCGGCGGCGGCAAGCCTCGCGGCCTCATTGGATACATTCCGGGCATAATCCAGCACACCCTGCAAGGACACGCAGACCGCCTCGTAAAACTTGCGCGCTTCGCCGCCGGCGCTTTCCGCCTTCTGCTGTGCTTCCCGTATCATTGAGAGCATACCCTCCCGCAGTACTTTCTCAAACATCGGCACCGTATGGGAGATGCAGCCCGCTTTTCCCGAAATATAGAAGATCATTTTTTCAAGCAGCCGAATGGCCGTATACTCATTCCCATGCCGTTTCTTCGTCGCCGCCAAAACATCCCGGTCAATCCAATAAGGGTATATTTCCAGGTTTAATTCCCGCGCGTCCCCGGCGCTCAATAACTGAGGGTTCTTTTGCCGTTTGCTGATCGTGTCCAATTCGGACCAGATCGTAATACCGATGAATTCAGGATACACCGGCGCGGTCTTCAGTTTTGAACCGGTCGTTCCGGCCAGCAGATTGTTATCGGGGAACACCGGCCGTTTGTTTGACAGATAGCTGCCGACCGCTTTTGCCCGGTACAACAGGGGCTCTTGCTCCATATCCATCGGAGTAGTCTTCATAAACCGGGTGATATACCGTGCCCGTTCAATGCATATTTCCACCGGCGTGGATAGAAGCTGTTCCCGCAGCTCCTTCAAATAGTCAAGGGTTGATAAGGTGTATTCCTGTAAGCGTATATCAGGTAATGTGATGTGTGTCATGATAGCCGTCCTTAAAAAATTTTCAAGTTTTCTAGTAATATCGCCATGTCTTTAAGCTGTTCCGTTCTTCCTGTCGAGGCGTACTCCCCGGTAACCGCGTATACCCGCCGGTAGGCAAGTTCATTATAATCAAAGAAATCCGAAGAAACCTTTTCCAGGGAGAGGACAGACGCGCCTTTGCCTCTGTCCCGATTCCCTTCAGGTGAATAAACATCACGAAGATTTTTTTGGGTTATGCCCCATGACTTTATGGATTTTTCATAGGCCAATTCAAGTTTGCACTGAAGTTCAAAATAATCTTCTTTGTTGTAGTGATATTTGATGTTCGGGAACATCTTTTTCCAGTTTCTCTCAGTTTCTTTAGCATTCAGTTCGTTCTTAATAACCTGCGCCTCCGTTATCTGCCGTAGCTTTGCCTTATAATCGTCCGGTATCTCCGTCTTGTTGATCTTGCACAGCATGCCAAGAATATTAGCCGAGCAGGACGTGAAAAAGACGCTGTTGTCCCGTGTGATCACGGGATACAAACCGCTTTGTTCATTCTTTTTGAGATTCAAGGCAATCATATAGTCGCAGACATCCGGCGTATGCCCTGCATTTGCATGTCCAATGGACGGCAGCGCAGTATAAGCTATTATTTCCAGTTCATTCAGCGCCGGTTTTTTCGCTTTTTCAGCCTGCTGTATCTTTGACTGATTTTCCCAGCCGTGAAAACCGGAAAATGAATTATGCGCATACGTATCGGCATAAGTGTGCAGCATCATGCCCAATTCCATGATGCTTTTTGCGTTTTTTAAGTCTGCCTTTGCTACCGTGGTTTCCATAAGTTTGTTAACCAGAGACGCTTTTTTATCTTCCGCGGTGAGACAACGATACAGCGACCGATCAAAACCGCTGCGATTCTCCAGCGTGTTCAGCGGTTCGACAGGAATAAAATGGAAAGGCACCATTGCATGACGCTGATAATCATGGGAAACTTCGCTCAGCAGCTCGAAGCCCGTTGGACAGGGCAAGAACATCCATATATTACCCGTAATATTCTTCGCGAGGCCGTTTTGTTTAAAAAAATCAGGAACATTCCCTTTGACGGCAACAGGTGTACTCATAATAAAATCATCAACCTGCTGGGAAAAATGTGCGATGTACTGCGCTTCAGCCTCTTCTATACCCGCAAAGCGCGCCAGCGTCTTAACGGTAAAATAATGATAATTGATATTCACAGGCTACTCCTTTCTCTATTATCAGACTATCCGTTCCAGGATAAAAAAATAACCCAAATCATGTTCCCATTTAAGGTCTGTTACGCCTAAAATAGTGTCGGCATTGACACGCGCGAATATATCGATAACCGGTTTTTGATCGTACAGCATAGCCGCGGTTGTTTTATTTCGGAAGGTAATAGTCCGCAGCCGCGCCCGCGCCCGCTTTGTTCTGACAAACAGTGAAACTACCGGAAACAGCAACGCCGCCGGCTTTCGGGGAAAGCGCTCGAAGGTCTTCAGCGGCAGCATTCCGGGATTTGCCATAAATACAGCGCCCCGCCGGGTTTCAAATAGCAGCGGATGAACCTGTTCCTCATTGAGTATAACTTTTCCATGCCACCGGAGCGCGGTAAGCAGCCCGTCCATTGGATGTCCCGCGGGCAGTTCATAACCCCGCCACTTCCCAAACAACAGATCCGGAGCGGCCGGTTCGAGGGCGTCAAAAAAACGGAAAGCCTGTTCCTGAGTCAAAACCGCTTCGGCCCGCAGTCGCCGTAACTCTCCGGAAAAATCCACAGAAAGCCTCCTCCAGGAGTTTGCTGCACTTCGTGCATACAATTTCCAAAAATCGCCGGGGAGGCGATTTTTTATCCTGCAAACTCCGTAGAACCGAAGGTTCGCAGGAACCCGTTAATCGGGGTTTTTACGGCAAGTTCACCGCGGGTGAATAATCCGATGCCGGGGAGGCGAGCTATACAATAGCTCCCTGGAGATCCTCGGTAGTACCCATTCTGCCCTTGGGAACCCGTTCCATCCATATCAATAGACCATCGCGATATGCTAAGTGTGTTAAACTGTTTTGTCAATACCCCTTTGTGCTACTTCCCAAACGCATCGTACTCATACCGGTCTTCCTGGCTGCCATATTCATTCGTCGTACTCCTCACACTCCCCGGTATGTCCTTCCCTAAATATGCGACTCCGCCCCGGCTCCCCGTGCTCGCGCTCCGGCTCACCATCACCGCTTCTCCTTGCCCCTACTACAGGGTCACTCCTCTTTCTCCGTACTTCCCGCCCTCTGCCCTGTATCCCTCTCATCACTCAGCCTGCCGTTTCTTCCTTCACTTATCCACCTCCCTTCCTCACCAGCCGGTTTCCTCATCACACTCATATTTCACCGTCCCAACAGCGTTGTCTGGATTCGGCCAAGGATTCTTCAATGTTATCAGACACTATCGCAAAGAAAAGAATGGGTTCCTTTGCAATTCAAAATAAAAACACTTGTAATATTGAGGAAACAGTGTGTCAAACGCAATGCCTTTAATAGATATTTGAATAGCATCATTCACAAAAAAATTACCGGGTATATCAAACAAAAAATCACCCCTTCCTGTTACAGCTTTTTCAAGAAAAAAGAATTTGTTTTTTTCAATATCACTTCGCCTTTCTTTTCAATTTCAACAGTATATTCAAATTTTATTGGGGAACTATTATCTCTCAATTTGTTTATATCAAGTGGATTAAAAGATATATTGAAATAATAATGGCCCATCTTCAATTTATTAACATAAAAAGAGATATTCGTTTCAGCAAAAGAATCTGAACAATATTTATTGCTTTCCCACATGCTTTCACTTTTCTCCATACCAAATATATTTAAACCACATTGAGGCATTACATAAATGAGTAACAGCATTTTCATTTGTTTCCCCCAATCCGGAAAGCTATCGGTATTAATATTACCGGGATTCCGTAGAACCTCATCCCGAAAATGTTGCCATGTCTCATTTGGCCCCTTGGTCGGATCATAAACACCTTGATGTACACGAACTTCTCCGTCCCGTATCGGGTCCACCATCGCAAACCGCGCCGCTTCAGACTGGTAGTCCCGGTATCCGTAGTTGTACAAACCCGTGGCCGTGTTATACGGCTTCCCCGTATACCCAGGGTTCATACCGTTGTCAGGTCCTCTGGGATGGCTTCCCAAACGCATCGTACTCATAACGCTCTTCCAATGAGCCATATTCATTCGACGCCGTTATTACGTCCCCTAAAATGTCCACACTAGGTTCAACACCGTCCCCAGTTTTGATAGCTCCTCACCAGCATACGTGTACCGTTATTCCCCTTCGGCTTTGTCCACTGTTTAATTCTTCTTGAGCCGTCCACTTAATGTCTCCTCTAACTCTTTCGCAGCTTCCTCAGATTTGTAATATTTTTCACGCCCCTCTGGATCATTCCTGAAACGTTTGCGTATTTCTTCTGATTCAAAAAACAAACCTTTTTCAGTAATCATCCATCCTTCTAATTGATTCCGCTTCCTAATATAAGCATTTCGAATACTCAGAATATATTCAGGCGAGTACTCTGCAAGAAATAGCCCTTCCTCCGTTTTTATACATATATTTGTAATATAACTATATGCTAGATTCCTGGCATTGAGCGAAAAAGCCGTCCCTGTATCAAGAGAGAATATTTTTTCAATCCGTTCTCCTAAATATTCAAATCCAATATATGCAACTATTGTAAATGGATATTTATTAACAAGAAAAACATTCCCGCTCGGATCACATGAAATTAATATAAAAACAGACAGAGAATACAAAATTAAAAAAGCTCTTTTCTTGTTCATAGTAAACAAACCGCCAATTTATGGTATTGGAGAAGATCCAAATTGCGCATAGTTATCACCCGCTTTTTCAAAATCACTATCCTTAGCTGTTCCGTCCGTAAACGTTTCCCCTTCCCGGATCACCTCAAACCCCAGGCCGTTATACAGGGTCCGCATCGCGCTCCCTCCCGCGTCCTGGCTTACCGTCCGCCTGCCTAAAGCATCGTAGGCGTACCGGCTCGTTGCCCGGCTGCGCTCTTCATGCCTGGTCACTTCTGAATACACCATCCGGTCTTGCCCGTTATATTCGTACCGCGCCTCTCGGCGCAGCCCCTTCTCGCTTAACAGGTTTTCGTCCCGGTCATAGGTGTAGACTATAGTCCCCCAGGGTGTTGTCTTACTCGCCCGGTTCCCGTTGACGTCGTACCTATAGCTTTCCCGCCACACTGTCTGGCTTGCCGCTGCCGCAAACGAGGCCGGCGCAGTCCAGCACGGCCCGCAACGCCGTTATTTCGGTCTCCTTAAAAGTGTATCGCTCAGCCTGCCCCTTGTCCATACTAAAGAATAGCCCCGCCTTCAGATGTTTCTTAATGAGAAACATTATTTATAATATATTGAGAAGGCAAAATGCTTTTAGGATGTACAAATAAAATAGATTTTGATTCAAAGTGTTCAACATTAGTTGCATACAAAATAGTAATAAAATCCATCGAATTTTTCCTGTCTTCAGGAATTGTTTTAATCTTATTAAAAGAAAGATTTAAATATTCCAATAATGAAGGAATATTTAGCAATTCCGGATATGAAACAAGACTGCCATTACTTATTTCTAAGTACCTTAAATTTTTGTTATTAATAAAGTCAATGCGCATGTATTCAGTAGCACATGATCTAATATAAAGGTATTCTATATTAGGCAATTTTTTAATAAATGTCCAATCACTTGGATGAACTAATACAAAAACCGCCTTTTTTAAATGAGGCACATCTTCTAAAAAGGAAAAATCTTTAATAAATGCAGTCATATCAAAAACAATAGTCTCAAGGGCATATAATTTATTTAACCCTTGTATTGTCACAATATATGACACAGACTCAATAGATGATTTATCAAAGTATAATTCCTTTGTATCGGAAATGGACTTAATAAATGATTTCTCAAAAAATAATTCCTTTGTGTCAGAATCAACATATAGCGTATGAGAACCTCTTGTTGTTTTTAATTCAAGAGTTATTTGGCTTACTTGACCAAAAACAACACAACCGAAAAATATTAATTGCCCTATAAAAAACAGTGTTTTTTTCATATTTCCTCCAATATCATTAATAATTTGGCAATGGAACAAAAGTCCTATTATCATCATTTGGATCCCTTTCTTGTGGAACAGGATTGTTTATTCCATCTGTGCTATATAAGGTATAAGTTTCCCCACTATTTCTGTTGTCATAATATTCTAGATGCTCAGGAACAGCGTCATTATCATTTGGCGAATCATAGAAAGCATAGCCGGCCGTTCCAGCCGGTGGGGTATCGTTCCTATCTGTATATTGGTCGTAAATTTGGGGAACGGTAAGATCATTTCCATCCCATATGTTTCCATTGGGTGCCCGTGGATCAGAGTTATTGTTTAACGCTTCATTCCATGCATATATATCACAATGATAATCACTTGGATCTACAGGTGTTTGAAGTGAAGCAGGAGAAATATTAACAGTACCAGTCCCCATATTATCACTCGCACTCAGCCCCCAGGGATCCCTCCAATTCACCGGGTCATTATTCACATAGGCAAACCAGTTGTCCCCGTCCCGTATCGGGTCCACCGTCGTAAACCGCGCCGTCTCAGGCTGATAGTCCCGGTACCCGTAATTGTACAAACCCGTGGCCGCGTCATACGGCTTCCCCGTATACCCAAGGTTCATACCGTTGTCAGGTCCTCTGGGATGGCTTCCCAAACGCATCGTACTCATACCGGTCTTCCTGGCTGCCATACTCATTCGTCGTACTCCTCACACTCCCCGGTATGTCCTTCCCTAAATACGCGGCTCCGCCACCGCTTCTCCTTTCCCATACAGGGTCCAGTCCAACTGGTTTTCTCTACCGGACGGACTGAGAACTTACCACTTTAAAGATATATTCTATTTTAATATTTTTAAATGTGTTTGTTTTTTTATAAATATCGTCTTTTGTACAATTATGGGATACAACTAAAGTGTTATCGTTTTCCAATAAATATCTATATATTTTGAATTATTACCGATAAAAATATTCCCTGATTTATTTGATAGTTTTTTATCTTTTGGCAATATAGAGACTTGAGGACTGAAGCCAGTAGTAGCACCGGATGATCTTATAAAAGAAATTGCCACAAATTTTTCGTTGGGTGATATTATTGATTTACTTACATCATTCTTAACTACACTAATACAAGTGCTAAAACAAAATATACTCAAAACAACTAAGAAAAGCCGCTTCATATCATTTATCCTTATTGGTACTATTATACTACTGGAACTGATGAAGACTTTCCACCTCCATCCAGCGTAGACCATCCGGTCCCGCCCGTTGTGTTCGTACCGTGCCTCCCGGCGCAGCCCCTTCTCGCTTAACAGGTTTTCGTCCCGGTCATAGGCTATATCG
Source organism: Treponema sp. (assembly GCA_031266095.1). Next base: position 8,728 of record JAISBR010000101.1, read on the forward strand.
CCCTTCTTGTCGAAGCTTATTACCAATAAGTCATTTTACGGTAAAACTCCCCCGCAAGCTTACCGTTTTCAAATTTCTGTATATGCGTCCAGTTCCGCTGATCATCCAGTTCAATACAACCCGTATTGTATATAATAATTTTTTCTTCCTGACGTTCACTTTTCTCGTAATATGACGTTTGTTTAATTTCATTCCTGTTCCCATCAAATTCAAATATTACATAATGAATATTCGCCCGATATATGCTTACCCCGTCCATAACACCTGTTTTTACCTGAATATGATATTTTAATATGTCGCCATCATAAATTATCATATTTTCCATGTTAGGAACTCCAAAAGGGAGGTAATAGGGCTTTGGCAAAAGACGTAATTCCCCGTCATAATAATAAGCGGTACTTAAAACTTTTCCCTGCTCATAAATTTTATATATGCCCCGTAGTCTTCCGAAATTATCATAATCATATTCGTTTTTAAACTCATGTGCAAAATCTTCTTTCGAATCCTTCATGATTTTTTGGATGGTTTTAAGCCTTTTGGTAATCGGATCAAAGGTCAATATTGTTTTGCTCTCGGTCTTGCTAAAAATGAGGTCATAGGCGGTATCAATCTCGACCACGTTTTCACTATAGGTAATATTTATAGGATCATCGTCAAAAGTACGGTTACTACCAACAAATTTATCAACCAATTCTATCATTTCATTTAATCTAATATTTGATACAATGTTTTCGTTAAAACATTCATTATAACAGAGATACTTGAGTCTGGTTGATGGCCCGGATCTAACAAAGCGCTCAATTTGGATGAGAACGAGTCCGTTTTGTAAATACGTATAACTGTGTTTGAACGAAATTGTATAGTCGCTATCATCGGCGAGAAATCCATCTTCAATCATTTCACGGACTTTGCCATTTGCATATTTATAGTAATTACGGCTAAGTTCTTTACCTATTCTCCCGTAGCAAAATGTTTTTTCGATTGTAATTGACAATAATACCACGCCAAAAAACAAACAAACGTTTCTTTTATTCATATAATGCGCCTCCTAATACCGCTGCAATTGGCTCAACCCATTGAGTTCAACCATCCACACACCATTTCATTGCTCCAACAAGCCCCAGTACCGATAAATGCCGCTTGTCGTACAAATGCTCTGTTCCCTAATCTCCCCGGTGTCCATTATAGGAATTCTTCTAATCCGATTTTTACAAATAGTTCGTGAATTATACTGTTTATACCACTGGTTTTTCTCTCTTCCGGATGATACGAAGGACTCCAAAGGGTGATTGTTACATTATTGTGAAAAGTACCTGTTGTTAGGCTGATAGTATCACCATCAGTACCAATAATATTTTCACTGTTTTTTATTATTTCAGCGTAATCTATGGCTAATATTCTATTATACATACTATCAAAATATGTTTTATCTATACTAATCATGCGTTCCGTATTTGAATATTCCCATCCGCTTGATCCTTCCATTTGTCGTGTAAAGACTCTAATATAATATATCTTGTCATTGCTGTCTTCTGATTTTAGTTCAATATCTATGGTATTATAAGGAATACGTCTGCTGTGTTGATAGTTTAATGTGATATATCTTCCACCTTGCGCATATACATTTATACCCATGGAAATAACCCAGAAAATTACAAATAATACTTTTTTCATTGTCAGCTTCCTTTCCGGGGGTGTTAACAGCAGGGGCAATATTGTTTTCCTCATACCGGTTCCCGTTAGCGTCGTAGGTATGGCTTCCCGCCATACCGCCTGGCTTGCCGCTGCCGCGCTCCCCCGGCCCGGGCATGTCGTGTTCAGTAATGCTCTTATCCTGCTTACTTCACTGAACCAGTGATTATTTCATCAGACCAGAAAACCTGCCCGTCTGGAATAAGCAGCCCGTCTCTCCCTTGATAAACTATTCTTGCATAACCCTTATGAAATGAATCGGCTTTCTCAAATACTGCCTCTATTACCATTTCTCCATTTGTATTGACATAGCCGTACATTCCTTCACTGGTATTGATACAGCTTAATCTTTCTTCAAAGGGGTATGCGGAAGATAATGATAATTCATCTGATACATATTGCCCCTGATTGTTTATGATCCGCCATGCGGAAGGAATCTTTTTTGTTTGGATAAATGCATATCCGTCCCGAAATTCCGTAGCCATTAATGGCGTCAAATAATAGTCTTCATTCTCTGAAATTAGCGGAATTGTAAAAGCAAAATCGCCATTCCTATTCACATAACCGGTATGCCCATCCTGTGTTTGTGCCGGTAATAGGCCTTCCGAAAACCAGTCCCCCAAACGCTGATAAACATATCGGCCGAAAATCTTCCCCTCCAAGTCGATAATATGCATATCTCCGTTTTCGTCAGTTATTACCGCTCTTTGTTCCCGAAAAGGTCTGGATATTCGCTGCATTTTTAGATGAGGTAATATTCTTTTCCCCAAACCATCGACATAAGCATAACCCACATGAATAAAGCCAGGCGCACTGCTATCAAAAAAACGAACTAATATTATGCCGTCTTCTGTTGACACGGCGGCTGCCCCAAGTCTGGTAGCCAAAATTGTATTAGATTTAAATCTTATTACCCGGTACAAATTATCATCGTTTGATGAATAGCAAATAACATCGTCATATAAAAGCCTAATATAACTAGTGTTCTCATGAAACAATATGTTCCCTTCATAATCCAATATTCTGCCTTCCCGGGAACCATCTCCAATTTCACAACGAACCGCCGCATACCCATCATCAGAAAAGTGGGTGGCATTATTATATATCGGCGGAATAACCACTTGTAATTGTTTATTCATGTATCCATAAAGTCCATTAAGGTGAAATAATATTGGCGGATCAAATTTGTTTCCCGCTTCCGCCGCTGGAACTACCTCATCGACAACAACGGCATTACCACCCGGTGAACTATCGGAAATTACAGGCGGCTGGTCCCCAGCGGCCGGGGGTAAAGCACGCTTTTCGCAGCCCGTAAAAAGCGTCATTGCCGTCATTACCCATACCAGATACCGTTTTTTCATACTATCTCCTCTTCAATCGGCTCCCCGTACTTGAACTCAGGCTCACCGCCACCGCTTCTCCTTGCCCGGTGAAAGACCTCAAAATTGATAAGATTCCGTCGGTGTTTTTGTTCAGATAGTCTTCAATACAGTTTTTCACCTTGTATCACAGTACCATCAACAGTCAGTGTTGTTATAATAGTATCGTATGCCTCACGTAATCTCTGTAGCTGAATTGGAAGATTCTTATACCCGGCAGAACTTAGACACTCATAAAACGCGAGTATTGATTTTTCGTCCTTCCAATAATAATTACTACCCCGCAAAACAAAATAATTATTCATTTTGTTGGTAACATAAAAATCGTCTTCTATAGTATATGATAAATATATATTAAAAACCTTAGCATCGACAATGCAGCATATAGTATAACCATACACTATTGACGCTTTCATATCTATAGCATTCGCATGAAAAAAAGCCTCTCCTGTTTTCTCCCCGTTACGCCTGAGTAATACATACGATTCCTTCATGTCTACATGTTGATTGTAACGCTCAAGAACAAAATCGTTTTTTGAGTTAAATAGATTTAATAGATCGGATCGAGACAAGAAATTTTTCCCCCGGGCAAGATCATATAATTCCTTTGACATAACGGTCGGCGGTTCACTATTGAGCTCCTTTGCATCATAAACATCTGTCGCTAGTTGTATTTTTCCCTTCCAATAGCTGGATTGCTCTTTGACGTTCGTAAATTGCGGTCTTTCTTCCCAGCGGGTAACATTTAATGGTCTATGAAAGGTGACTTTCCCTTCAAGAAATGACAATATTTCTTGACCATAAATGGAATTGAAAGAAAGCACTAAACCGATCAGAAAAAGCGGGGTAAATCTGTTATTCATTTCATCATTCTCCTAGTTATTAAAATCCAAACCTCTTGTTTCCCGGCCAGGTTGAAGCGGCAAAGCATCAACATTACCGGTAGTTCCACTCTGCGGATCGTAATATTGCCCCGGCGCAGCCCCGTACCCGTCCTCATACAGGTCCAATTCTAATACAAGTATTGTTATCCGTCCACCTAAACTTATCCGCCGTTCGGGATCGTACCGAGCCTCCGTATAGTATCTGAAACGCGGCGCGGTATGGGCTTAGGGAAGATGCGTTCCCAGGCTTAAGGAAGTATGCCGCTCCCGCTGAGGAAGGGTGTCTTCCCAGCCGCAGGGGGGTATAGGTTTCAGGCCTATTTCCGTAGGCATAATAGGTCGATTTATGCATACATAACAAGCCGATTTATGCATACATAACAAGTCGATTTATTGATACATAACAGGCCGATTTATGTATACATAAATAGCCGATTTATCGATCGATAACAAGCCGATTTATGTATTCATAACAGGTCGATTTATGCATGCATAACAGGCCGATTTATTGATACATAACAGGCCGATTTATGTACACATAAATCGTCGATTTATCGATCAAGAACAGGCGTAAGGGTGGATACGCCCCGGATTTGACGGGGAGTACCGGCCGGCCTTAGTGCGTGGTCATGTTTGCGGTTAGCAGTTTGTTGCGCTTCGCGCGTAAACCCCCAAAAATCGCCTGACAGGCGATTTTTTACCTTACAAACTGCCAAAGGAGCCCGTTAATCGTAGTTTTGGCGGCATAAAGTGCCGCAAAAACCCACAAGTGCAACAGGCTCCTAATCTTCGCGGCGGGAATTCCGGTTTTTCAAGCAGTTTGGGCGCAAAGCCCGGGAGGCTCCTAATTGTTCAGCGCCGGGACCAGGCCTATCAGTCCCTTGATCTCCCGGTCGGCGAAGCGTATGCCGCCGCCCAGGAAAAAGTCCCGGTTATCGCTGAGGGTGTTGGTAATGCCGCCCTTCAGGTAAACCCAGTTCCAGGGTTTATCTGAATTGGGATCAAAGAAGGGGTATACGGTTACGGTCCCCCGGAGATTGGGCGCTTCGCCGCTCCTGAAATTAAAGATATCCCCGGAAAGGCTGACCCAGCGTATCGGCTGTATATCGAGGCCAAGGCCGGCGGTGTTTTCAAACAGGCCGCCCCGGAGCGTTACGAGGCCGAAACGGCGGGCAAGCTCCGCGTCAACCGCGAAGGTGGAGTATTTGGTCTCGGTGATCCGCTCCACCGTACTGCTGCCGCCGACGCTGGTTTCCTTAACCGTGCGGGAAGCGAGGCCGTCGGGAACCGAGGAAACGCCTATCCGGTACCACCGGTCATCCGAGGCGGGAGTCAGCCTGATGGAAGCGCCGGCCTGGACCTGGCCGGCTACCACGTTGTAGCTGCCGGAGGTGTCCACCTCTATGCCGAGGCCCACCGCCCGCTCCACAATCACGCCGGCGTTATCGATCACCCCCCCGGCGCTGTCCGCCACGGTGGCAATCGAGTCCAGGGCGGTCTGGAGCTTGAGTACGGCCACGTCAACCTGTTCGACGGTGGAAAGAATGCTGGAATAGAGCTTATCGTCATATATCGCCTGGCCCACGTTGCCCTGGCCCTGGCGGATATCGTCGCTTATCCTGCGGATATTTTCGAGGGTGGCGTAAATGTCCGCTGCCGGTCCGATTCCGGTGTCCTCACCCTGGGCCAGAATCCGCTCTACCCGCTCGGTTATGACCGCCACTGATTCGAGGATACGGGACACCCTCCCCAGCTCCGCGTCGGATTGGCTGTTGATTTTCTGCGCGATTGCGTTAAAGGTCTCAAGGGAAATCGATAACATCGCCAGCTGATTATCCTGAAAATCCCTGAGGAGCTGGGAAATCTGTCCCCCCAGATCCTGTACCGTGCCCATCACCTGGCTGATATCGCCGGTTTCCTTTGCCGCGTTGATCCTGCCCCCCGGCGGGAGGATGGGACTTGGCTCGGCGCCCGGATCAAGGACGAGTACCGAGGTCCCCAGAATTGAGGAAGACCTCCGGGAAAGCCGGGCGTTTTCCCGGAGCTGTACCTTCTTGAGGAAGCCAACCTGCAAAATGGCCTCGTTTTCCGCCAGGGTAATGTTCATGACCCGGCCCACCGCCACCCCGGCCAGGTAAATCTTGGAACGGGTTGAAAGCCCGGTCGCGTCGGCGAGTACCACTTCGTAGCTCTGGATATTAAAATTGCTCAGGCCGTCGGCGGAGATGATTATATAGGCGGCGCCGGCGCTTCCCAGAACGATGAAAAACAGGGCTATCTTAACGTATCGCGTCATACCTTCAACTATACCTTCAACTCGTTGAATGAAATCCTCAAAAAATCCCGCACCATAGTGTGCTTTGAGGACACAACCTCTCTGGGACTTCCCTCGGCAATAATATAGCCCTGATCCAAAAAGGCGATTTTATCCGCTATCCTGAACGCAGCCGGAATATCATGGGTTATCATGACGCAGGTTATGTGCAGCTCCCTGTTTACCCGCACCACCAGGTTGTTGATAGTCTCCGACAGTACCGGATCAAGGCCGGTTGTGGGTTCGTCGAAGAACAACACTTCGGGCTGCATGATCAAAGCCCGGGCCACACCGACCCGCTTCCTCATTCCCCCGGAGAGCTCATCAGGGCGCTTGGATTCGATGCCGGGCAGCTCAATCCATTCCAGCATCTCGGCCACGCTCCGCCGGATTTTCCCCCGGTCCTTGATCCGCAGTACCTCCCGCAGGGGGAAGGCAAGATTTTCACCGACGGTCATGGAATCAAACAAGGCGGCGTTTTGAAAAGAATACCCGAAATGACGCCGCATAGCAATCAATTCACTCCGCTTAATTGCGGTCAGCTCAATATCTCTGAACCATACCCGCCCCTGGTCGGGCTTCATCATTCCCATAATGGTTTTAAAAAGAACGCTTTTGCCGGTACCGCTTTGACCGATAACGGCGCTGACCTTTTTTTCCGGTATCCCCAGGGTAACCTCTTTCAACACGGCATTGGCGCCAAAGGCTTTGGAGAGCTTCTCGGTACGGATAATCTGCGGAATCCGCACGACGTTCACCGCCTGGCCGGGGTTCGGCGGAACCCGCGTTCGGCCGGCCGGCGCCAGGGCGGGCCGGGCTTGATTAGGCTTGTAGTTCACCGGTAAATAAACCTCAATATAACGGTGGTTAACAGATAATCCGCCACCAGGATCGAAACCGATGAGGCCACTACCGCCCTGGTTGCGCTGTCCCCCACGCCTTTGGCGCCCTGGGAAGCGTTCAGGCCGCAAAAACAGCAAATGGTAGAAACGATAAGACCCATCACAGCGGATTTTATCATTCCCATAAAGATATCCCTGGGGCTGAGAAAATCGAAAAGATAACTCAGATAGCTCCCGCCGTCGATATTGTAGAGGGACACGGAAACCACAAAGGCCCCAATACTTCCCATCATGTCGGCCAGCAGGGTCAAAATGGGAAAGACCAGAAACGAGGCTACTACTTTGGGCAGTACCAGGTAATGCGCGGCGCTGATAGACATGGATTCCAGGGAATCGATCTGCTCGGTGACCCGCATAGTACCCAGTTCCGCCGCCATGGCGGAGCCGTTTTTCGCGATCAGCATGAGGGCGGTAATCACCGGGCCAATTTCCCGGCTCATGGCCACCGCCACAGCCGCGCCGGCGCCGATTTCCGCCTGAAAATCCGAGAGCAGCTCCACCATTTGCAGGGCAAAGATCATCCCCATAGCGCCCCCTGAAAGGACGATCACAACAAAGGAGTTTACCCCCAGATGCTCTATCTCGGCAAAATATTGGCCGACGCGGAAAGGCCGCCTCAGCATACAGCGGAACAGCTCCCCCAGAAACGAAAAATAGTGGCCCACAGCATCCAGTTTTGCCGTAATAATTTTTCCCATAATATACGAGGCTGTTTCAAAACTTCAGTTTTTGAACAAGCCCATACGTCTTATTTTAATATGTCTCCCCTTGTTTTACCAGTGAGCGGGTTATAGCCGAAAGGCGCGGTTTCCGGACGGCATTGACCCTAATCCGGTCTTGCCATATCATGGACGTGTGGCGCAACAAAGAAACAGCGGCCGGAGATCCGGCAAATCGAAAAACTCCCATGCCCTGCCGATAGCGGTCATTTTCTGGCTGGTTTTTTTCATCACGGTGACCGGGGTTTTTCTGATAAACAGGGAAACAATACGGAATAATTTCACCCTCCTTACCCAGCGGCTGAACTCTCCCCCGTCTGCATCGCAGACGACGGCTGAAGAGCCGGCTGTGGAGCAGACCCCGGAATCGGATTCCGCATCCTCGGACGGGGACGCGGTGGCACGGCCTTCCGACGTCCCGCCGGCAGCAACGCCTGGTATACAGACCCCGGCGCCGGCAGCAATTCCCGCAACCGGGCCGGAGACGCCTGAGCGGCCGTCGTCTGCTCCGCAGCCGTCGTCTGCTTCCCAGTCATCACCCACTCCGCAGTTGTCGCCCGCTGCCCAGACGGGCCGGCCTCCCCCGGTGCAGCCTCCGGCCCCCCGGCCTGTTGAAACACGGGACCGGAACCTGTACTTTACCCAGGTGGGTAATGACGGTACGATACTTCGCTCCAGGATAAACAGAAAAATCACCCTTTCCGATTCCCCTATGCAGGACAGCCTCAATGCCCTGCTTGCCGGTCCCAACGCCGAAGAAAAACGCCGGGGCCTGCTGAGTCTCATCCCCGCCAACACCAGGATACTTTCAGCCACAGTACGGGGCAGTACCGCTTACATCAGTTTCAGTGAAGAGTTTCAGTATAATACCTATGGGGTAGAAGGTTACGCCGCTCAGCTCAACCAAATCGTCTGGACCGTCACTGAATTTCCCAATGTACAGGATGTGCAGATTCTTATTGAGGGAAGAAGGGTTGATTACCTGGGTGAAGGGATATGGATTGGAAGTCCAATTAGAAGAGAAGCTTTATGAGAAAGGGTGTTTATGACAAAACTAACCAGCTTTAATGTCCGCAGTTCAGCGAAAACTGAATGGATCAACATCACCGCCGATGTTCAGAAGACGGCAGCGGATTCCGGCGTCAGCGAGGGTATCTGCGTGGTCTTTGTGCCGCATAGCACCGCGGCGGTAACGGTAAACGAGAACGCCGATCCCGATGTCCCCCGCGACGTGGGACTTGCCCTGGATATAATATCCCCTGATCGGCGGGAGTTCCGCCACAACGAAGGTAATTCCGCAGCCCATACCAAGACAAGCCTGGTGGGACCGTCCATTACCCTGATCATATCGGACGCCCGGCTGCTTTTAGGAACCTGGCAGGGGATCTGGTTCAACGAGTATGACGGCCCAAGAACCAGAAAGGTCCATGTGCGGGTACTGGGTGACTAGCAGCCTGTTGCGGGGAGATTACCGCATTCCCCGTCCCTGCCGGTAAGGATATCCAGACCATGGCGCAGTTCGCCGATGATGTATTCCAAATTTTCTTTTGCCGCTTTGGGACTTCCCGGCAGGTTGATGATCAGGGTTTTTCCGCGGATAACCGAAACCGCCCGGCTGAGCATGGCGCGTTTGGTTATGGACAGGCTTTGCTGCCGCATAGCCTCGGCAATACCGGGGGCCTGACGTTCCGCCACCGCCAGGGCGGCTTCGGGGCTGCGGTCACGGGGAGAGAAACCCGTACCGCCGGTTGTGAGGATAAGGTCCGCCAGCCCTTGGTCGCAGAGATGCTTCAGCTCGCTTTCCAGCAGCTCCTGTTCATCTGGAAGGATAGTACTGCTTTCCACCCGGTAGCCGGCGGCCTCAACAATTTGCCGGATCAGGGGACCGCTTTCATCCTGCCGCTCTCCCCGAAAACCCTTATCGCTGAGGGTTATAACCGCGACACGGTAAGAAACAGCGGTATCCATTTCATCTTTGCCCATACTAACTCCATTCAGGCGGACAATTTGAAACGTCATTGTCCAGGTTAAACTGTTTCGCCTTTTCAGTCAGCTCTACCGCGTGGCCTGTACGCAGATAATAGAGCCAGATTCTGCATTCTTTTTGCGCCGGCTCGGCGAAAAGAGCGGAAGCTGCCCGGAAATAACAGGCCATCTGAGCGACATGATCTCCGGGAAGTTCATGGCTGTCGGTTTTGAAATCAACCACATGGATGACCTTTTCATCCTCAAACAAAAGATCAATAATTCCGCTGATAAAAATCTCGTTTCCGGAATAATCTTTTACCAGGCTCCTGAAAGCGAATTCGTTCTCCCGCATTTTAGCATTACGCGAAATTCTTCCAAGCGGTGAACGCAGAAAACGCGCCGCCAGTTCCTTCCCGGCCTCAAGAAAAGCATGCGCTTCCTTTGGACTCAGATACCCTGCGAGTTTTGGCGGGATTACCGGTTCCTCACCTTTTAACAGGGCTTCTGCGCAGACATGGGCTATGGCGCCGAAGCCGCCAAAGTTGAATTTCTCCCCGCCTTCTTCATCCTGTTCCGAAAAATGGGCAAGCATCGCGTCAACCCTGCTAAACACATCAGCGGCATCTTCACCGGAAAATTCTTTGCTGATAACAAAACCCCTGATTGCGGCATCTCCTTTCACCGCCTTAGTTCCTCTCTTCTTCAAAGAAACCGGTGTTAGGCGATTACTTTCAAGTGAAGGAGTCTGAATAAGTTCTGGGGCCCGGTAAGCGGATTCGGCTTTTTCAAAAAAGGCGTTTAAGCCTTTTTGATCGTTTGAAAGCGCCGTCCCGCGGCTTTCCCCTTTGTCAATATCCCCGGTGTAGGCCGGAATTTCCTCAAGGAAAAAAAAAGAAGGCTCCGCGGCAAGACCACGAGGGCTGATGTACTCACTCAGAGCGGGCAGGCAGAGACCGAAGAAGGTATCATCATCCAGAATAGCGTCGCCGGGGATGCTATTTTTGCCCGAAGATTTTTCCCTCCTTTCATTTATAAGTGTTTTCAGTCCCAGTGAAAAATCTTCCGTTTTTTCGACACTAAGACAGCCGGTGAGGAATAGATCCTTTTCAGCCCGGGTCATTCCCACGTAGAGGAGCCGGCGCAGCTCGGCGGTTTTTTTTCGTTTCTCCTCTGCAAGTGACCATTCCCAGAAAAAGTTGCGCCTAACTCCCGGAATCGACGAACACTGCGGGGGCAAAGGGGGATTAAAAACAATGCCGTCACCGGTATCGTATATATCGCCGCCGCCGCCCCGCCGGCCATGCTTGTCACAGCAACAGAGAAAGACTACGGGGAATTCCAGGCCTTTGCTTTTATGTACCGTTAAAAGGTGTACCGCACTTGGGCGTTCAAGGGGAATTTCAATATCGGTGAGCCGTTCGCCTGAATCCCGTAAGGCCTGAATCGAATCGGTAAAAGCTGCAAGGCTCTGGCTGTCAGCGTCCGCCCGCGCTGCCAGATGGAAGAGATAATCATACAGCTCCCGGTACACCGCGGTCTGGGGATTCCACTCTGTTTCATAACGATAACCATGAATATACCATAACTCACTGATCAGGGAACTTACACTTTCCCGGCCGGCTTTGCCGCGGATCAGGTTATAGAGCCGCTGTCCCTGGCGGTATTTAATCCGGTCATCTTTTGTAAGAAGGGAGATGGGAGCATCGGTAAAAGGTTCGTCCAGTCTGGTCCTGTTAAGAACCGAGAGGCATGCCGCGAGTCCCGAAAGGGAAAGCCCCGCGAAGGGAGAACGGAGCATCTCTGCGTATGCCGCCCTGTCCAGAGGATAAACCGCAAGCCGGAGCACCGACATGATATCATTTACCAGACCACCGAAAAAGAAACCGTTCAGGTCTTCACTGGCGTAGGGAATGTTGAACAGCCGGAGCTGCTTTTCAAAAAGATGCTGGGGAGTTCTGGCACGGAACAGAATAGCAATATCATCAGGCCGGTATTTCGGGTTACCGGAATTGTCTTTTTCTTTCAGCAGCCGCCATATACGTTCCGCCACAAAACGGGCTTCGTTTTCAACCGGCCCCATCTGAACGTCCATATACGAAGTCAGGCGATCTGTTTCCCCGTTTTCAGATTCGTCGTCGTTTTTTTTATTAAGGATGCAGACGGTCAGTTTTCCTTCGCCCTTCCTGCCCGCCCGCAGGGGCGTGTAGGAAGCTTCATAGAGGGGCAATTCCGGCCCGGCCGGGGCAAAGACGGCGGGTCTTTCAGACAGAGAGGTTTTCTTTCTGGGATCAATGCCGCCAAAGATCGCGTTAAAGGCTCCTATCAGCAGCGGGGCTGAACGATAATTGGTTTTAAGGGGCAGGTCTATGCTCTTTAGTTCGTCTTTTAATTTTCTGAACACCGACACATCGGCGTCCCGAAAACGGTAGATAGACTGCTTTTCATCACCGACAAAAAAAAGTTTACCCGGTGAAATATCTTCCGCTGAGGGGACTCCTTTATTTTTCATCCCATGTTTTTCGGCTAACAGAAAGAGCAGCTCTTTTTGCAGTTCATTGTTGTCTTGGAATTCATCGATCATTATCGCCTTAAAGGCTTCTTTTTCGCTTTGCCTGATATCCTCCTGTTCCAGCAATATGGTTCTTGCCAGACGGGCTACATCGCTGAATGTCAGCACCCCTTCGGCCCGTTTTTTATTCAGATAACGCCGCTGCAAGTCCGACAGCAGGGACATAATGGAAATGATCAGTCCCGCCTGCATGCAGAACACCGCCAGGGAAGAAAATTCGCCGAAGACAGATTCCCGAAATTGTTTTATTATTTCCTTGACTGGATTGCCGCTTCTTTTGCCTCTCCGTAAATCGAGGCTGTTTAATTCGGACATAAATTCGAGAATCGATACAACAGCGGCCTGAACCGGATGGGATTCCGCCGCCGCTATACAGCCGCCATGAGACCTCTCGTCCTTTGAGGATAGGTCCAACAGAAAATCAAAGTACGCTCTGATTTTCGCGCTATCCGGGAAAGCAGCTTTGCCGGACCGGAATTGATTCATCAACGGGACCAGATCGGGAAGTAACCCTTCATTATCCGCAACAAGCGCTGTCAGCTCATTCAGTATGTTTATGATATTAGCGCACTGGTTTTTCCATTCGGCGCAGATAATATCGAATTGTTTCCGCAAACCGCCGGTTAAACACGGGGCTTCGTCAATATGACTGTGCTTGAATATCGTGGAGGCGAAAATATCACGGGCTATTGCCTCAGCCCCCTTTTGAGGATAGAGCCGCTCTATCGCCGGATGATGACGGCGGGCAATCAAAAACGGAAGGGCTTCTTCAAGGGCAAGAGCCCGGCAGCGGTCTTCGTCAATGGTAAAATCAGGACTGATCCCATAACGGGAAGCGGCCTGCTTGACCAGGGTTGCGCTGTAGGAATCTAATGTCTGAATTCTGGCGTGGATAAAATCGTCCAGAGCCCGCTCTGCAAGCCGGGACCGCAGAGAACGTTTTTCCCCGGCGGCTGAATATCCAGACGCAATTTCACCTAACATAGAATGAATGCGCCGGTACATCTGGGCGGCAGCCTTTTTGGTAAAGGTAAGGGAAAGAATTTCGTTAACACGATATTTTTTTTCAGTGATCAACCACGCGTAACGGCTGGCAAGAACCATGGTCTTTCCCGACCCGGCACCGGCGGCGACTACAGCGTTCCGGGCGTAAAATGCCGCGCTGCGCTGTTCTTTGTTGAGTTTTAACCGATTTTTCCCAGTCTCCATTGAAGTTTCCCTATGTTGTTAGATTTTGGTCCCGAGCTATTTTGTAAATTGTCCGGCATACCCGGTGATATTTACAATTATCGCATTTCTCAAATTCAGACTTAGAAATAGAAAATTCGCCTCTGCTGATTTTCCCCACAAATTGTTCCACCTTTTTCTCAAATTCATTCATTATTTGCTGAAAAAGATCGCTTCCCCGCATAATCCGATCATCTTCTTTATTGGGCAGCCTAAGGCCGGTCCGCGCGTTCTGTATTACCCCAAAGAGCACCAAGGGCTCTGCATCAATAATACTGAAAAAAAGAGCGGTATTAACAGGTCTATTCTCGTTTTCCTCCGCCAGGCTGAGATACAGGGGAAGCTGGAAATTTGCAAGCCCATTTTCGCCCTCGCCGGTACAGTCCGCACGATTAGGCAAACGCCGCAGCTTGAAATCAACGATGAGAGCCGTTCCCCTGTTTTCAGAATCTTCACGGGCGTCTTCCAGTATGCAGTCAATTATTCCGTTGAGGAAAAAGGAATCCCGTTCAACCTGATATGCGGTTTCAGTTCCGATAACGCGGTAACCCGTAAAGTAAGAGAGGAAAACCGCCAGACATTTTTCAAGCCGGGAATGAAAATGTTTTTGTTCCGCCCGCAGCAGCCGGGCGCTGAGTGCGCTCATCACCGGTCTGCCGCCGGGGGATAAACAGGGGAAACCCGCGAAAATCGTATTCACGCTTTGCGCGAGCAGATCACGGTATGTATCCGGCAGAGCCGGAGAAACCCGGTGGCCTTCACCGGAATATACCGGCGCAGCAAGCGGGTCCCCGTTTTTTTTCAGTTCCGTGAAAAACAGATTCAGCGCCGCGTGATACACCTGTCCCGCGATGTTTTCCGTCATCAGGTCGGCTTCTATCCGCACATCATCAAGTAAGAGAACCCTCTCAAAAAACCACTGCAGGGAGCAGTTAAAATACGGCGCCAGAGAGGAGGCGGATACGCTGACCTTGCCGGGAAATTGAAGATTACTGCAGAAACGCTCACGGATCAATTCCTGTACGGCCTTATTCATCATCCGCCCGTCGTCTGAGCTTTCCCCCTGCCGCCGGGAACGCCAGTCATCAAAGCCCTGTTTTTGACTCTCATGGAGCCGCTGCGGAAAAACAGGCGCGTCTGATCGATCCTGTGGTTGAAGGCCCGGGAAGTATTGAAAAAAATCACTTTCGGCTCGGTACAGATCAACGCTGAATTTTTCCTTATACTCAGGATCTTCACCGTAACGCCGGCGGGGTTTTAAGGCCGCTCCCAAGCGGCTGTGGGGAATGGCATAGCCGGAGAAGGTGTGTTCCGGGCAAAAGAAAGCCGCCGGTTTTTGGGAATTAAACTTATGCAGATTGATAAACGCCGCCGATGCGTCTTCATCGGCAAGATTGAGCTGTTCTCTTTTATCCCGGGGCAGGAATCCCAGCCGGGGAAACACTGCGGAAAGGTTATCCTGACTCGCGCCGAGTATGATGTGACACTCAAAGGGCACAGGCGCCGAGGTCCGGTAGGGAAGAATAACGACCCCGGATGCCGGCTGTTGCGGGAGATAGCTTGTCTCACCCAGGTATTCAACAAAGAACATATAGGGATCAGGAACCGGCGCGTCGGGGAAGGATTTTTCGATCTCCGTCAAATACATCAGTTCCGAAATACAGCGGGAAAGGACGAGATCCGTTTCGGACAGGCAATTGTCCATATCAAAAAAACGTTCCCGAAAACTGAAGTACTGTTTTCGTAACTCCGAAAAAGAAGCCGCTCCCCGCAGAACTTTAATCCGCCGCCGCAGGTCCCCAAAAAACCGGCGGACCGCCGGATCTATGCCGCCAAAAGGTTTCGTGAACGCGTCTTCCCAGACATTTACCGGCTTTTCTTCGCCGCCATCTTCCTCAACCCATGAACTAATACAGTTGTTTTTAATGCCAAACTCAATGAGGCCCTGAATCTCCGCGCCGTCTTTCCAGGGCAGCCGCCGGTTGAGGATCAGGTTTGTCAAAGCGGAAAACGCGAAATCCCGGGAAACGCAGTCCGCAACGGCCCTGAAAAACATCCCGGCGGGATACGAGGCAAGGGGCTTTCCGATCCGCCTGACAAAGGGAATGTTCCTGTTGGCAAATTCCCGCAGCACATAAGGCTCGTAGTTTTCCGCATCGGGAATACTCACCACAATCGAATCCCAGGGGATATGCTCCCGTTCATTCAGGGCTATGATATACAAGGCGGCCTCGGTAATCTCACTGCGGGAATTGGTATAGAAAAAAACATCGCACCGCCTATCATCCGCCTCTCTGTCCGTGACACGTATCGGCTTTACATGGCCGCTTACCTCCAGCAGCTCACGGTATTCACTGTAATCAGAAAGGGACTCCGGAAAAAAGATAAAACACTCTTTTCCGGTATCGTCAAAAGGAGGTATTTCCCAGGCCGGCTCAAAAAGTCCGTACTTATCAAGAAATTGCGCATAACGAAACGAAAGGGTATAGAGATCCTTCTCGTCTCCCTCAAAGCGTTCCGCGGCCTTCGCCGCTTCTCTGCCGGTGATAAGCGCCGCGTTAAGGCCGGTAGTCCTGGTAAACCATGAACCGAGCTGGGGCAGGATTCCCGTCAGCCAGGCCGTGAAGGAATTCGCCTGCCGCGCCCATTCGATACGTATCAGAGAAGAAAAAACGGGCGGCTTCTCCGCCTCACAGAGTTCCTTATTTTCCCGAATAAGACGGCACACAAAGATTTTGCGTAATACCGGAGCTATACTCCGTTTATCCTGCTTTCTTGACCTGATGGAATCCTGTTTAAATGTGTCCCAGGCGATGAACCTGTTCATCGCCTGCGTACCGCCGCCCCGGAGCCTCAGCAAATGATCCGCCCAGCGGGAAGCCGCAACATCGGTGGGAAAAACAAAAAGCACGCCGGGCTTATCGGCATTCTCCAGAAGGATGGTCTCAACCGTATTCATTACTTAAGCTAGTATAAACAAAAAGAAAGCCCGCGCATAGAGGAATTTCAAAAATTGGCAGACTGCTCAATCATGACAGAATATTCATATATAAAACGCAGGGCGTACTGTTGTATGCCGTCAAAGTAGTTATCGATAAAAGCGGCAAGTTCCTTTCCCACATAACGGTAATGCCAGCTCTCCCAGCGGTAGCCGGTAAGGGACTCGTAACCCTGGGGGAACGAGAGCGACCATCCAAACCGCAAACCGTTAGCCGCCACCCATTTTCCCGCGGCGGTTTCGGCAAAGGAATCGTCAATTGAACCAAAATCAACCGCCAGCCCGGTCTGATGCTGGCTGTGCCCGGGGCGGGCGGATTCCCTGTCCGCGGCCTCCTGTCCCATTTCACGGACGATCCGGTTATATACCTCAATCTGATAAGCGTATGAACGATAAGCCGATGAGGCGATAAGAGTAATTCCGTCGGCCCTTGCCGCCGACGCCATTTCGTCTAACGCATCTGCGGCGGCCCTGCGGAGCATAAGCCCCGTCCTGTTTACCCTGTAGGAACCATTACGCAGTTCAACCAAATCTTCGGGTTCATAACCGTCCGGCAGGGGATGCTGTTTATCAACCAGGTGTCTCAGGAAAGGATCCTCCTCAAGGCAGCTCAGCAGATCGAGAATAAAAGCCGGATTGGCCGCTATTGCGTCAGTTATCCGCCGGGCAATATCAGGGGGAATCGCGGCCGCATTAAAGACAAGCGATAAAAACCCGGCGAATCCGTTGGTATCCGCACCGCCCAGGGCGGCGCTTAAACGGGCGATAGTCTCCGCGAGGTCGGGAAGCCCGTTCTCGGGAATGGGGCTTTCGGCCTCCTGCCGCTCCGGCTGCGAGCCGCCCGAAATCACCGGTTTTGGACGGGAGCAGGATAAAACACAGCAAAAGAGTAAAGCAATACATAATGTACGAAAAATTTGATTAAACAAAAAGACCTCAATATGAACAAAAGTATGATACAGATTCTGCCTGGTGTTTGTCTATAAAGACGTCCGGTCTTCCCCTCCTGTATACCGGCCGTAATCCTTAACGCATTTGATAAAAGCCTCACCGTATTTTTCCAGTTTAACCGAGCCGACACCGTGAACGGCGGCAAGCTGGGCCAGAGAAACGGGCCGCTTGCGGCATATATCCCGAAGGCTGGCGTCCGAAAAGACAATATAGGCCGGGAAACCTTCCTTTGCGGCAAGCTCTTTCCGCAGTTCGCGGAGTTTGGCAAAAAGGGCGTTGTCAAAAGATGATGCCCCGGAGCGGTCTCCCAAGGAGGCCTGAGTCTCCCGCCCGCCGGATACACCGAAGGCGGTGCCTTCGCCGGTATTCAGATCCACCGCTTTCGGCTTTTTGTGTTCTTCAGGCAGCTTCATCAACAGCCGTCGTTCCTCCCTGAGCACGTCTTCAGCGCGGCCCACCGCCACCACCGGGTATTCATCGCCTTCCTGGATCAGACAGCCGTCCGCAATAAGAAAATCAAGAATGACCCGAATCCTATGGTCGCTTGTTTCCGCCATAATCCCCCAGGTACTGAGAGTATCCAGGCCAAGACGGCGGATCTTTTCATTTTTACTTCCCCTGAGGATGTCTATAATCATGGTTTTGCCAAAACTCCGGCCCCGTTGTTTAAGCCGGTACACGCAAGAAATGATCTTCCGGGACTCAAGGGTAATATCAACTTCTTTGAACTCGGTAAGGCAGTTTGAACAGTGGCCGCAATAGGCCGGGGCCTGTTCACCGAAATAGGAGAGCAGGCGCTGTCGGAGGCATTCGTTCCCGGCGGCGTAAAAAGTCATCTGTTTGAGCAATTCCAGGTTGTGGGCCTGTAACGCCGGCTTTACCGCGTCTTCAGTATGGGTGATGAGGTATTCGTTGATCCGTACATCCTGTCCGTTGTATAAAAGAATACAATCCGCCGGCGCGCCGTCCCTGCCGGCGCGGCCCGCTTCCTGGTAATAGCTTTCGATGTTTTTTGGCATGTTGTAGTGAATCACAAAACCTACGCTCGGCTTATCAATGCCCATACCAAAAGCGTTGGTCGCCACCATCACCGTCTTACGGTCATAGAGAAAATCATCCTGATTTGTCCGGCGTTCAGCATCCTCAAGGCCGGCGTGGTAACGAACCGTTGAAAAGCCCTTGAGGATCAGCAGTTCATACACCTCCTCCACGGCTTTACGGGTGGCGCAGTACACAATGCCGCTTACATCCCTTCGCGTTTCCAGGCATTCCAGCAAAGCGGCCTTCTTGTTTTGGGGTTTTTGCACCTCAAAATAGAGATTCGGCCGGTCAAAACCGGTTGTGACGCAGAATGGATTTCGCAGCCCCAGAAGCCGCTCTATGTCCTCCCTTACCTGTGGGGTGGCGGTAGCGGTAAAGGCCGCCGTAACCGGCCGGGGATTGATGTTCCGAATAAAGCCGGCAATTTGCAGATAACCGGGCCGGAAGTCATGCCCCCATTGTGACACGCAATGGGCCTCATCGATCACCACCAGCGGAACCGCTCCATCGTTTGTAAAATAAAATGTCTCCGCTTTTTGAAGCCGTTCAGGCGCGATGTACAACAGTTTTACCTCATTACGGAGAATTTGATCCATGGTCTTGCCGTATTCGGCGGCGGTGAGGGAACTGTTAAGAAAAGCAGCCCGGCAGCCCGCTTCCCTGAGGGCCTGCACCTGATCCTTCATCAGTGAGATGAGCGGAGAAATGATCACCGTCATTCCGGGCAGCAGCAGGGCGGGAATCTGATAGCAGATGGATTTTCCCGCCCCGGTGGGCATCACCGCGAGAGCGTCCCTGCCGGTGAGAATGGCGTCAATTACCTCACTCTGTCCGGGACGAAATGAGGAATAGCCGAAATAATCTTTGAGGACGCGAAAACGGGTTTCGGTACTGTTTAGCGCCGGAACGGGGTTAACAGCATCAACCCCGGACATTTGAATCAGCGGCGGATTTCTCTCGTCTGGATAGTACCACCTGCACCAGCGTCACCGCCGCGACAAGGCAAAAACCGATAATATCGCTTATGAGGCCGGGATTGATGAGGAGGAGGCCGCCGGCAATAGCGGCAAGCCGCCATGGAAGGCCAACCTTGCGAAACATATACCCCTCTATCCCCGCGGCAAGTCCAAACATACCGGTACAGGAACTCACCACGATCTGAAGTATTTTGAAGGGCGTGGTATCGATAAAGAGCATCGCCGGATTAAAGATGAAAATATAGGGAACGATGAAAGCGGTGATAGCAAGCCGTGTTGCGGTTACCCCGGTCTTAATGGGATTTGCCTTGGCAATAGCCGCGCCGGCATAGGCCGCCAGAGCCACCGGCGGGGTAATATCCGCCACTATCCCAAAGTAAAACACAAACATGTGAGCCGCCATGAGCGGCACCGCAATGCCGGCGGCGCTCCCGGCGCGCATCACCATGGGAGCGGTGATGGTGGCCATGATCACATAGTTAGCGGTAGTGGGGATCCCCATCCCCAGGATAAGACAGGCGATCATCGTAATGAAGAGGGCCACGAACAGATTGGTCCCGGTCATAATGAAGAAGGGAATATTCACGATGGCGGTAAGCTGGCCAATGAGCGTCTGACCAAGGCCGGTAAGGGACACGATCCCCACCACGATGCCGGCGATAGCGCAGGCCATGGCGACTCCAATGGTGTTCCGGGAACCGGCGGTCAGGGTATCCAGTATACCGGCGGGGCTGAAACGGGTATCTTTGCGGAAAAAACTCACCGCAAAGGCCGAGAGAATGGCAAAACAGGCGGCGTAAGCCGGCGTGAAACCGAAACTCATCAGCGCCACCAGAATAATCACCGGCAGGAAAAGATATCCTTTGACAAAGATGAGTTTTCCGAAATGGGGAATCGATTCCTTAGGCAGGCCCTTAAGGCCCAGCTTTTTGGCCTCAAAGTGGATCATGAGGAATATCCCGGTAAAGTAGAGTACCGCCGGCAGAATGGCGGAAACCGCGATCACCGGGTAGGGGATACCGGTCAGCTCCGCCATGAGGAAGGCGGCGGCGCCCATGATGGGGGGCATGATCTGACCTCCGGTAGAGGCGGAGGCTTCCACCGCGGCGGCGAACTCCGGCCTGTAACCGATTTTCTTCATCACCGGGATGGTTACACTCCCTGATCCAACGGTGTTTGCCACCGAGCTTCCGGAGTACATACCCTCAAGGGCGCTGGCGATTACCGCCACTTTCGCGGGTCCCCCTGAGGCAAAGCCCGCTACCGAGTTGGCTAAATCAATAAAGAAACCGGCGATCCCTGATTTTTCCAAGAAAGCGGCCAGGAAGATAAAAAGCACTATAAAGGTGGAACAAACCCCGATGGGTGTACCTATGATTCCGTCGGTCGTATAAAAGAGATGGTGAACCACCCGGCGCAGAGAATAACCGGTGGAGAAGGCGTAGATTATGAATCCGCCGGCTACCACCAAAATGGGAAGGCCCACTACTCTGCGGCAGAGTTCCGCGAGTATCAGGATTCCGATGATACCCATAACAATATCCAGGGGTTGAAGCAGTACCGCGCGGGCGATGATTGTCTGAAAATTAATCGAGTAATAGAAAAATGCCGCCGCTCCCAGGACGCCCAGAACAAAGTCGTACCAGGGGACATGATTTTCCCGCTTGGTCATTCCCCGGTGGACAGGATAAAGCAGGTAACCGGTAAATATCAGAAGCCCCAAAAAAGAAGTCCTCCTGACCTGCTCAGGCAGATTGGCGATTAGGGTTACCCAGAACACATAGGCGGCAAACAGGAGCAGTAATCCCTTTATAAGGTAATCGGGGATCCCCGAAAACCGGCGCACATTGGATTCCCGATCAAAACTGGCGATGAGCGCCTCGGTTTCCTTCTCGGTAAGAATGTGTATGTCCTCATCGTGATGGGCTAATTGGGTCATCGATCTTCTCCATAAAAAGTAATGAGCGTTCCTAGCGTTTGTCCGAAAAGCCGATTACTTTATGGACAAACAGATATGAGCGTTTTTTCCGCAAAGATCCCGCAGGCTTATGGTTTCCCCGTTGATGTACAGCAGATGATCCGAAACGGTTCCCACAATGTAATTCAGCTCCCGGAAAGAACGATTGTACCCGGTAATAACCAGGGCATCCCCGTCCTGCCTCATTACCAGGCCTTCTTCCAAATCGCTCTGCATCCCCGCACCGAAGGAATAAAACCGAACGGCCGCCAGCAAAATTTCCCTGTCCCGAACCCCGAAGATTTCCCGCACCGGACTCCGGTTCACTGAATGGACAAATTCAATAGCGAATTCGCCGCCTTCCTCCACGGGCCAGCGGTCATAAACCCTTCCGGAAGAGGCGTCCCTAATTTCCAAACCGGGGGAAACAGGTCCCCAAATCCCTTTGAAAAGGATAACACCAAGCACCGCCCCTGACAACACAAGAACGGCCGGGAGTTTGCCGCGCTTCGCGCTTAAAATCGCAAAAAATCGCCGGTTAAGCAATTTTTTGCTCCGCAAATTCCGTAAACAGCCCCTTAAAGCGCAACAACGCCCGGAAGCCTGCGGGACTTGTATGCCCGCAAACTCCCCGACTTTGTGGACAGACACTATTTAAGGGCGCCGATCTCCCGCAGGTATTTTTCCGCCCCGGGATGGAAGGGAACGGAAATCCCCTCTACCGCGTAGGAAGTGGAGAGTTCCTGGCCCTTTACATGGGCGGCCTCGATCTGGGCCTTACTTTCAAAAAGATTTTTGGTCAACTGGTACACCGTATTTTCAGCAAGTTTGTTACTGGCGATTATGGTTGCCTTTACCGCCACGGTCTTTACCGCGTTGGCCTGTCCCCGGTAGCTTCCTCCGTCAATGGGGAACTGTGTATAGAAGGGGTACTTTTGGATAAGCTGAGCCGCGTGAGCGTCGTCAACGTCCAAAACCACCACATCCTTGCTGGTGGCCAGGTCGATGATAGCGGGCGTGGGCGCGCCGGCAACGCAGAAAAAGGCGTCTATCTTGTTATCCCTAAGGGCGTCCGCCGAGGCGGCAAAGCTGAGGTTCTGTTTACCGATGTCCTCAAAGCCGACGCCGTAGGCTTCCAGAATCTGCCGGGCGTTGAACTCGGTACCGCTTCCCGCATCGCCTACGGATACGTTTTTACCCTTGAGATCGGCGATAGTCCTAATCCCAGATGACGGATTGGCCACTACCTGGCAGACCTCGGCGTAGAGAGCCGCCACAGTGGAAAAGTTATTGGTCTTTTCACCGATAAAAAGATCCACTCCCCGCCAGGCGTAATCCATCACGTCGTTCTGCACAATGGCGAGCTCCACTTCTCCGGCATCGATAAGCTGGATATTGGCCTTTGACGCGCCGGTAGACTGGATGGTGATGGGTATCTTGGTTTTTTCGGTAAGGATCTGCCCCACCGCCGAACCGAAGGCGTAGTAAGTCCCCGCAGATCCTCCGGTTGCCAGGCGGACCTGCTGCTGGGTGTTGCCTCGCGCGAAGACACCGATCCCCACGACAAGCAGCAATACCAGTGCGATTGCTCCTGTTTTTTTCATATTATTCCTCCTTAAAATTATTGGAGCCGGACTTAATAACCCGGCCCCGGAAATCATTGACGTGATTATACGTTTTGCCACAAATAAATGCAAGAGCGGCCGGTTCGGGGAAAATACGCCCTTCGGGAGGCTTCGTATCCGGACTTTTCAGCCGCCGTACAGGCCGGACGAGGAGGCTCATTTCCCCACATCCCGCCCCAGGGTGATCTGCGATGCGGCAAAATTTTCGACGCTCCGTTTCTTCTCAAAAAAATGAGGCATAGCCGCGCTCATAGAGTCCCGTCTATAGAAAGGGTCTTCAGGCGCGATCGGGAGAGGCACCGGCGTACGCAAAACCGAAGATTTGTAGATGGCCATGATAAGCTCAAGGGCATTCCTGCCGTCCGTACCGCTGATGGCAAGACTCTCCTTCCCGTCAATCGCCGCGAGGAAATTGCCAATCTGCGCGGGGTGGCCTTCCACCGCCAGGGAAGGCAGGGCGTCGTAGGCGGCCTGGAGGCTCTGCTTTGCTCCGGCGTCTTCTTCCGGAAAGCCGTTGGGCAGGGCCTTCGAGGCCGCGGTTTTCCACGGCACCGAAAGGCGCCCTTTTTCAGCCTGGAAGATCAATTCCTGCTCCTGGTCGTGGGTAACAAGGGACGCGGTCATCTGGGCCAGCATGCCGGGGTATTCAAAAATCGCGATGCCTAAATCTTCACATTCGGAATTGTCGTGGGCCGTATTGGTAACGATCGCGGTAACCTTCTCGGGCCTGCCCAGCATCCACAGAAGCAGATCCACATGATGAACCGCGTGGCTGGTGACGCAGCCGCCGTGTTCGCTTTTCCATGTACCCCGCCACCAGATATCGTAGTAGTTGTTCCCCCGCCACCAGAGCGAGTTGATCACCGCGTGGAATACCCTGCCGGCCGCTTTTTCCTCAAGCAGCCGTTTTACTCTGGCGTTCGGCGTCTTGAAACGATTCTGGGCTACCGGCGAGAGCAGTTTGCCGCTTTCCGCCGCCGCCCGGATCATCTCGTCACATTCCTCAAGGCTTGCGGCCATTGGTTTTTCCACGAGTACATGCCTGCCGGCCTTGAGCGCTTTTACCGCCGCGGAACAATGGACATCGGGAGGCAGGCAGATTGATACGACGTCGATTCCCGGCAACGCCAGCACTTCATCAATTTCCTTAAAGGCTTTCGCGTTTTTAAGGCCCCTGCTGTCGATTAAGGCCTGCGCCTTGTCGGGATAAAGATCGCAGACCGCCCGCACTTCGCACTTTTCCCCGTGGAAAAGACAGGCGTCCGCGTGGACCGCCGCAATGGCTCCTGAGCCCAGAATCGCAATTCCCCGCATAGCGTTACTCCTCATATTAAAATTCCCGCCGGTCCCGATCACGGCTTTTATTTCTCAAGAATATCCGCGCGTATATAGGTTTTTCCGCCGAGGTCTATTTTCACCCTGGGAAAAATTACGGGCCGTGTTATGAACTCAAAACCCGTCGTTTTGGCAACAATGGTATCTTCGCTCTTTGTACCCGTTATCGAAGGATTCCAGCAGAAAGCCTGATTTTCCGCAATGATGCCCTTATGGGAAAAATCAAGCCGGTAATCCCTGGGCGTATAACCTATAGGCCCGCCCTGATGATGCTTGTCGAATTCAGCCCCAAAGCCGCGCTCCGCGTAGGCTTCTTTCCCCGCATGGAAAGGATGCTGATAGCTTTTTCCGGGGATGGAATTTTCCATAAAGACAAGGTCAATTTCCTGATTCAGACGCATCTGCCCGCGGAGTTCCGCGCTTACCGGCGTAAAATTAACATACCGGGTCAGGCAGGCTATGAGTCCAAACCTGCCGAAGTTGCCGCCCAGTTGGACCCGCTCTTTAACCCGTTTGTCCGTGGCTATGGGATGCCGGTAGCGGTTTATGCGATCGTCGGCGGCGCACATTCCCGAATAAAACACCACGCCGCGGGCGGCAAGACTTTCCGAAAGGCGGCCCAGAATTTCGAATTCGCTTTCACCGGGGCGGATTGACGCGGCGGTTTCTTCGAGGGAAAGGGAAACAAGGAAGCCGGTTTCACGATAGCGCTCAAGCTCCGATTCGGTCAGGGAAAAACGCAGCCACTTGATCTCCTCGGCCGCGCTGCCGCCCAGGGGAGAGGCAAAATCAAATGCCGGCGCCGGGCCGCCGAGTTTCTTTATCTCCGCCGCTTCAAATTCGTTATCATGCCAGGTACCGGCGCGAATTTCAAAACCGAGTTCTTCAAGATGTTCTTCGCAGGCCACGCGGGGCGCTTCTATGTTGTTGGTAATCGCATAACGGGATTCGGCTGTAACAAGGAGTCCGCAATTGCCCATATCGCCGATACCGACATAGTTCTTCCCGCCGCAGGAAAGCCAGGCAAAATTGTCCTGCCGCTTGATGTAGACCGCGGAAAGCTTTTTGTCCCGCATAAGGTCCCGCAGCCTTTCCAGTTTGATTTCAAGCTCTTCTTTTGTCGTCAATTCATTTCCCTCTCGCCTTTTTGCGCGCCGAAGAATATACCGTGTAAACAATGGACAGCGCCGTTACAATAATAAAGGCGCAGGAAATAGGACGGGCGAAGAACACTCTCCAGTCGTTATGCGAAATCAACAGCGCCCGGTTAAGATTCTGCTCGGCCATGGGCCCCAGAATTATCCCCAGGATCATGGGCGCGCCGGGGAAGCCGAGTTTCTGCATAAAGAAGCCGATGATGCCGAAAATAAGGGCGATAATAACATCGCCCAGGTTGTTGTTCAGGGTATAGGCGCCAAGGAAACAGAAAATCATCACCAGGGGCATCATAACGCAACGGGGCACGTCGAGGAGTTTGGGCCAGACCTTGGTCCCCACAAGGCCGAAGAAGAGCATCAGAAACTGCATGATAATGAAAGCCATGAAGAAGGTGTTCACCGCCTGGCCGTTCTCGATAAAAAGCTGGGGGCCGGGCTTGATGCCGATGAGCATAAAGGCGCCGAGCATGACTGCTGTTACCGTGTCGCCGGGAATGCCGAGGGTTAAAAGCGGAACCAGGGCGCCGCCGGTGGTTCCGTTGTTGGAAGATTCCGGCGCGGCAATTCCTTCTACTATACCCGTCCCAAAAAGCTCGGGAGTTTTTGAAAAGCGCCGGGCAACTTCATAGGCAACGAAACAGGCAATAGCCCCGCCGGAACCGGGGATAATACCGATGACTATGCCGATTACCGACCCGAGAAAAATCGGAAGCGCCATCCTCCTGAATTCGTTCCTTGAGGGAAGCATGTTTCCCAGCCGGGAAGTATCCTGTTTGATCTGGGGGCTTTTGTTGCTGAGATCAACAAAAACCTGCGCCAGCGCGAAGACCCCGATGAGTATGGGCAGAATATTGAAACCCGCCATCAGCTTTACCACCCCAAAGGTAAAGCGGAGATTGCCGGAAATAATATCCACCCCGACCGTGGAAAGAAAGAGGCCCATAAACCCGCTGATAAGCCCCTTCACCATGCTCTTGCCCGAGGAGCTTGCCATAAGGGTAAGGCCGAAAATCGAAAGGGCGAAAAATTCAGGAGCCTGAAAGTTAAGCGCAATCTTCGCGAGCTGCGGGGCGATGAACAAAAGGCAGATGCCGCTTAAAAGGCCGCCGATGGTGCTGGCAAAGACCGCGGTAAACAGCGCCTTCCCCGCCTGGCCATTCTGCCCCATCGGGTAACCGTCCAGCACCGTAGCCGACGCGGAGGGCGTACCGGGCGTCCTGAGCAGTATCGCCGAAATAGAACCGCCGTACATGGAGCCGCAGAACATCGCGGCCAGAACTACCATAGCCGGCACCCTGTCCAGCTGATACACCAGGGGCAAAAGGAGAATCACCCCCATTGACCCGCTCATGCCCGGAATGGCGCCGATAATGATTCCCCCAACGGTTCCGACAAGCATCATCAAAAAGGTGATCGGCTGGAAGGCGTCGATTAAACCCTGTAACAATCCCGCGTTCATGCAAAAGCCTCTCTTGCTTTACAGAAAATAAAAATCGGGCAGGAAGATTCTGAAGGCATGCACAAAAAGCACCCAGCTTGCAACGGTAGTGATAACGCTGACGAGAATCATCCGCAGCCATTTTCTGTCCCCGTATTGCAGCAGAAAGAGGAAAAGAAAGATCGGAGTGGTGATGAGATAGCCCAGATACTTTATCAGTACAATATAGAGCCAGAACGAAAGGGCCAGTATGGCAATACCCCGCAGTTCCCCGGGGCCGGGGAGCTTTTTCGCCCCAGCGGAATCTTTCTCCGCCCGGACCGCTTTCACGGCGCGGCGCATCTGCAGCCAGCCCTGGATTGCCAGAATAATTCCCAGCGCGGCAAGCACGCCCGTAACCAGCATGGGGTAGCCGCCCGGCCCCAGCCCAAAACTTGCCGGAGGGGGCATGCGGCCCGCGAGGGTAAATATCACCGCCGAAAAAATCACAATACCGATACCGGTGAAAAAATCAGCCCGTGGCGTCATGTCGCTTTTCTCCGAATGGACAGATGAGCTTGTTCCAAAACCCGGTAGTTTTGGAACAGCCTCAGACTCCAACTAATAACGATTACCCAGTTTGTTGTCCTGGATGATCTTTTTGTACAGCTCGTTTTCATCGGCGATCATCTTGTCATAGGCTGCGCCGTCGGCATAGAGGGGATTCATGGAAAGATTCCGCAGGGCGCCCTGGAATTCGGAATCGGCGCAGATCTGCCTGAAGATCGCCTCAAAACGCCGGGCAATTCCCTCGGGAACGGTCTTGAGAATCACCGCGCCCCTGGTCTGCTTGTTAATCACGTTGAGGCCCATCTCCACAGTTGTGGGAACACTGGGATAGGCGGCCATTTTCTTGTCGCCGATAATTGCCAGCATTCTAAGATCCCCCGAATCAACGAAAGTAAGACCCTCGGCGGGCACGTTCATGGAGCAGTCAATCTCGCGCGCAAGGGTTGCCTGCGCCGACTGGGAACCGCCGCCAAAGGGGATGTGGTTCACTTCGATACCGGCGCCGATGCTGAACTGAAGGGCCGCGAGGTGATTGCCGCCGCCCGCGCCGGAGTTGCCCATCGTGAGCCTTCCGGGATTCGCTTTGGCGTAGACAACAAGATCGTTCACGGTTTGAAAGGGAGAATCCCGGTGAACCAGAATATAGGGGCTGTCCTCAACCGCGCTGAAAAGGGCGCGGAAATCGGTGGCCTCGTAGGGCGCCTGTGCCATCTGGGTTCTGATGGTCTGCGCGGTGGCCCACATGGCGATGGTGTAGCCGTCGGGGCGGACGGACATATATTCGGTCATACCCACCACGCTGGAAGCGCCTTCAACATTTTTTACTATCAACTGCTGCCCATTCGCGTATTTGGGGAAGTTTGCGGCAACCGCCCTGAACAGAAGGTCCGAAGCGCCGCCGACCGCCCAGGGAACGATTACCGTTACGGGCTTCTCGGGGAAACTTGAATAATCTCCCCCTTCCTCCCGCGCTCCTCTTGCAAAGACCATGCCGGAACAGATTCCCAATACCAGTACTACGCTTAATAGTTTTCTCATCTCTTTCTCCTCTCCGATTTTCTACCGGTTCCCTGCCTGATATAACAGGTTGTTGAACAAGTCCAGTTTCAAAATCAGGCGACCCCGAAACAGCGTTTATCCTAATATTAATCTTTTCAAAATGTCAAGTATGAACGTATGACAGTATGAGCGTATGACGGCCGCCCGCCCGCGGTTTGAGCTTATCTCCGCAGCCTGGTGGTTCCGGCATAATTGAAGGGAATATTAAAATCGCTCAACAGCGGCAGGTCCCCGCCCAGGTTCATGTTGCCCCCGCAGGCGTATGTGACATCAGTTCCCATGGTAATAATCCCGGTAATGTCCCGAACCATGGCGAGGCTGTTGATAGAGAAACTCAGGGGAATCAGGACTTTTTGATCCGGCGGAATCCTGGGAGCGCCGGGAACTTTTCCCGACGCCCATTGAGAATTGTTGACGGCGAAGTTATACGAGAGATCTTTTACATTAATGGCAAAGCTGTTTTTGTTTTCTACTTCCCAATTAAGCTCAAAGTCCAGCCTGGTAAGGCTGACGTTCTTTACGCTGATCCCTTTGAAACTCAGGGAAGGCGCGCTAAGCACCGGCAATTTGCCCCCGTGTTCAAGATGAAAAACCTTGTCGCCCAGAATCGGCAAAGGAAACTTTGCCCCCAGGGACAGCAGATAATCCGCCTCTTTGGTATTCTGCAGTGACTTAACGGCGTTAAAAAGATCCGCATAGGTTACGCTCAGCGGAATATCCACCCCGGTGACACTTTGGGATTTAATAGATTTATCATTTTTCACAATGCCTTTAACAAAAGAATTGGCATTGACAAAAAACTCCCAATCGATCTCGGGAAACGGGATATCAATAGGATTGGGATTTTCCACATTTACCGTACAGAGCAGATCCACGCCGGTGAAACTGATGCCGGTCAGATCCATTGAACGGAGGGAAAACCTGGGCTCACTGAATATTGAGCCTAAACTCTGGCATGTAGTGAGGGCAAGCGCGATTACAGCCAGCGCGAGCGCTGTTTTTGCCAATACCGGTTTATTCATGTTTTTCATTTTCGCTTAATACTATCAAACCCGCAATAGGGAACCAGGGCCCGGGGAATCCGCACCGAGCCGTCGGCCTGCTGGAAATTTTCAAGAACGGCAATAATGGCGCGGGAGACGGCAATCGCGGTACCGTTGAGCATGTGGACAAATTTGTTTTTGCCGTCGCTGTCCTTGTAGCGGACGTTGAGCCGCCGGGCCTGATAGTCGGTACAGTTCGAGGTGGATGTTACCTCACCCCATTCGCCGTTGTTGCGGCCGGGCATCCATGCCTCAAGGTCCCACTTGCGGTAGGCCGGCGCGCCCAGATCTCCGGTACAGGTATCCACCACCCGGAAGGGGATATTGAGGCCCTCAAAAATCGCTTCCTCAATGGAACGAAGCTCCTCGTGGAAATGATCCGATTCTTCGGGCAGACAGTAGACAAACATTTCCAGCTTGGTGAACTGGTGGACCCGGTACAAACCTTTGGAAAACTGACCGGCGGCCCCCGCTTCCCTGCGGAAGCAGTGGGAAAGACCGGCCATGCGCAGGGGCAGTTTTTCACGGGGGAGGATTGTATTGGAGTAATAGCCCCCCAGGGTAATTTCCGCGGTTCCCACGAGACAGGCATCCTCTCCTTCAAGGGCGTACACATTGGACTCATCTCCCCGGGGATTAAAGCCAATCCCCTCAAGGATTTCTTCCCGGGCAATATCGGGGGTAATATAGGGAGTGAAACCCTTTTTCTGTAGAATGTCCAGCGCATAACGGATCAGGGCCAGTTCCAGAAATACCCCCTCATTTTTGAGATAGTAGAATTTGGTTCCCGAAACCTTAGTCCCTGAATCAAAATCAATTATGTCCAGGTCCTGGCCGAGTTTTACATGATCGCAGGCTTCAAAGTTAAATTTGACCGGCTCACCAACCCGCTTGACTTCAAGATTGTCCTTGTCCTCCCTGCCCACCGGCGCGTCAGGGTGGGCCATATTAGGGATCTTCCGGACCTCGGTCTCAAGCTCTTTTTCCACGGCGGCCAGGTCCGCTTCCGTTTCGGCTATCTCTTCTTTAAGCTTTTTTCCCTCCTCAACAAGGGCATTCCGCTGTTCCTGTTCCACCCTGCCCTTCATCGAGGCGGCGTTGACGTTCCGTTTCTGCTGCAATGTCTGCAGTTGGGTGGTGAGTCCGGTCCGCCGGTTGTAGAGGCGTACCACCGCCTCGGCGTCGGCTTTCATAAAGCGGTCGGCAATATTCGCCATCACCGCCGGCAGATTTTCAACGATAAATCGATAATCCAGCATAGGCTTTAGTGTAGCAAAAAGAGCGTATCCGTACAACAAGGCAGCTCCGGTATACAGGATAAACACATAGAAATCACCTGGTTCCGGGGAGCGGGAGGTTCACTGCTGTCCTGAAGCAGCGTTCATAAAACGTCGTT
Organism: Treponema sp.; assembly: GCA_031266095.1. Next base: position 39,908 of record JAISBR010000101.1, read on the forward strand.
GATAGGACACCACCTGATTCGTTGAGGTAAACCGGGCCAGGTAACCGGGTTCGGCTGTAATGACGATACGGTCTATTACATCGGCATATTCAGGATCCGCCATGAGTTTGTCAATATCCGGATAGTTATACTCGCCTTCCATGGAACAGATGATTAAGCGGGTATCCCTCAGATTGCAGTGGCGTAACAGTCTGAGGTTATGGCGTACCCCGTCAAGGCCGTCGGCGCCATAGGGCGTTTCAATATTCCGGTACTTGACAATATCCTTGCCAAGTTTCTGTACATCAAGCAGATCATGCCCCTCATCATTTTTGGCAAGATAATCGTTGGCAAGCATATAATTCCGCAGATCGGAGAGGTATTTTATCTCTCCGGTAAGTTCATAAATATCCAGAAATTGTTTAATGGCAACAGTTTGTTTGTTTCGGTGCCGAATAAAACTGTTGATAAAAGCGGGTTTAGCCTGGAGGGCCATATTGGTCTGGTAAGGTTCAAACATCAAAGTGTAATTGATGCGGTACCCGTTTTCCCGAAGTTTTAAGGCCAGATTATGACCACGAAGCGCGTCAACAGTAGTTCCCTGATCATAGCGAATGGGGAACCGTTTGTCTCCCTCCAGCAGTGCATGCACATTATCTTCGTTAACCGGTCCGGTATGGGGAACTTTTACCACTAAACGGTATTCGCTAAGTATTTTCTTAAAGGTTTCGCATTCTTTAAGGATTTTATCAAAGTCCTTTTCAAAGGGATTGTTCAGTTCCACGCTTATATCACAGCCGGGACCTAAAATCCGTCCAAGTTCGGCTATTACCTCGTCCCTGGTCTTAAATTTACCCCCTGCATTGGCCTTGGGATTATTAATGAACAGGTCGTAGACGATACCGGGATTACAGGTCAAATTGCCAAGCATGGGAGCTATTGGCTCAACTTCATAAGGATTGGCGGAATCCGCGGAAAAGATAATTTTTGTCGGACGCTTGACACCGTTTTTATCGCAGGAGATATCCCTGATCATATCCAGGCTAAGAAGACCGTCGTTTTTCAGTGTACTTTCAATACGGAATCCGGGCGGTGTTTCATTAGCCGGTACATTAAATGTTTTTATAATATCTTTCCAGCGCGTCGAAAAAGTCAGGTGTTTGACAATGCCTCTGAGAAGCGAAAATTGCTTTTCGGAGATAAGCAGATTCTTTACCCGCCCCAGTTCATTCTCATCATCCGTAGTCGCCCCCAAGGCACCCAGAGTATAATTGATTATCGTGGTTCCTTCACCGCCGTGCAGATAATTTACCGTTTGCATAAATGCCCTCCAATCAAAAATTGTCTATACAAGTATAGACTTTGCGCGGCATATTGTCAACAAGTTTTATCATGTGACCGTAATCTTGAATTCCGATTTCATTTTAGCGTAAAATGAGAATAGCATGAAACTTACCCGACAAGTATTGGACAGAAATTCCTCTAAACCGCTTTATGTGCAATTAAAAGGCATTATCAAAGAAAAAATAGAAAACGGGGAATGGCAGCCCAATGAGATGATACCAAGCGAGAATGAGCTGGCTTCCAGTTATGGAATAAGCCGTATGACCGCCCGCAGCGTGGTTACTCAACTGGTTGCGGAAGGCAGCTTATACCGTGTCCAGGGGAAGGGTACTTTTATATGTGAGGATAAGATAGAAATGACGTCTCTGTCTTATGCGGGTATACGAAGCCAGCTTGAAAAAAAGGGTTATGATGTAGAAACCCGGCTTTTGGATGTCCGGCAAATTCCCGCCAGGGGGAGCGCTGCCCAGCATCTTGGATTGTCGCCGGGCAGTTTGGTCTATGAGATAAAGCGCATCAGAATTGCCAATAAGATCCCCATAAGCTATCATCACAGTTTTATCCCGGTAAGTTTCTGCGAAAACCTTGAAGAATACGATTTACAGAATGAACAGCTTTGTGACATCATGTCCGCCCATTACGGGCTGCGCCGCACCTATTCCGTTGAGACCCTGGAAAGTTATCTGGCGGATGATCAGAAGGCTGAAGTCCTGGGGATCGGGTACGGTTTTCCCCTCATACTGCTGCAGGACATTATCTTTGACGCGGCCCGGGTCGCCTTTGAATATTCCAGGATTTACTTCCGGGGCGATAAAGTAACCCTTCGTTTCGAACACAACTAAAATTCAAGATAACAGCGGCTCTTTGAAACCAGCGGTTTTGTAGGCACAGGAGCCTGTTGCGCTTGTGGGTTTTTACGTCACTTTGTGCCGCAAAAACCCCGATTATCCGGCATCCTGCGAACCTCCGGTCCGGTCTTTAACCGGCTTTTACCGCGATACATCCGAAAAAGAAAGAAATTCAAGGTAGCTTTCCCAAAAACTGAAGTTTTGGGAAAGCCGCGAAATATTTGAAATTTTTTCTTTGACAAGTATATACAAGCATGGTAAATTTAATTGATTTCAGTATCGCAAGATACAAAACTTATATTTTTCCAGGAGGCGTTTTATGGCGATTGATTTTACAACAATCGACAAATGGGCTTTGGGCAAGCATTTTGATCACAGTGTTTTGCCTAAAAATACCAATGAGGATGATATCCGTAATGGATGCAGAGAGGCAGTTAAGTACAACTGCGCCGCTTTTTATTCAGCCAGCCCTTACTGGACGCCGATTGTGGTTGAAGAACTAAAGGGTACCGGCGTACTTCCCGCCACGGGCATTGATTTTCCTTTTGGAGCCTCGCCCGGTAAGTTAAAAGCCCTTGAAACAGAGTATGCGGTAAAAGTGGGCTGTAAATCGGTGGATATTGTGATCAATGTGGGCGCTTTGCGGGACAAGCGCTACGATGTCTGTAAACAGGAGCTTGTGGATTACAAGGCCGCCGCGGGGGGCGCCTTGACCAAGGTAATCCTGGATACGGCCTTCCTCACGGATGAGGAAATAGCCGCGGAATGTAAAATGATCGCCGAAGTAGGCTGCGATTTCGCAAAAACCGCTACCGGACAGTTCGAAGGTCCCAGCATGAACCAGTTCCTCGTTATGAAAAAAACGCTGGAGGGAACGCCGGTAAAACTGAAGGTGGCGGGGGTCAAATTCCCCCGGCCCCAGAACGCATACGCCTTTCTCCTGGCGGGCGCCGAAATAATCGGTACCCGCGCCGCAGTGGAAATTATTGAGGCCTTGGATCAAATGCGAGAAATAGGACTGCTGCCGCCCTGCAAGGGATAATAGTTTCAGTTTTTATTCGTGGCGGGGGTGTAATACCCAGAACCCGCTTCGCGGGAAGGCCATGCGATTTTGATTATGGAGGAACGTATGGGAAAATATGTAGTTGGGATTGATGTCGGAACCACGGGATCTAAAGCGATGGTTTTTGATCTGAAGGGAAATGTGATCGGGAAAGGTTACCGGGAGTATAAACTCAACGAGCCTAAACCGAACTGGGTCGAAGTAGGCGCTAAGTTCCTGCTGGACATCACCTTTGAGGCTGTGAAAGACGCCGTGACTGATTCAAAAGTCCCGAACAGCGAAATTAACGCTATCGGTTTTTCAGTGAACCGTTCCAGTTTCTGCCTGGTTGATGAGAATCTTAAGGTAATCGACGACAAGTTCTATGTCTGGCTGGATTCCCGTGCCGAAAGTGTTATGACCGAAATGAACGGGAAAGTCGCTCCCGCTAAGCGCAATCAGATCACCGGTATGCCTGGTTTCAATATTTTTGCCGCGGCAAAGTACTATTGGGTCAAGCAGAACGAGCCTGAAACCTACAAAAAAACGAAATATTTCTCAACTGTAGCCGGTTACGTCATGTATGGGTTCGGCGCCGATAAGTTCGCCGTGGAGATCAGTGACGGGACTGTAACGGGGCTTATGGATGTACGGATACTGGACTGGAACAGAGAACTGGCCGACGCTTTGGGCTTTGATATGGCAAAATTTCCGCCCTTGTGTAAACCCGGAGAAGTCGTCGGAACTATTAAATCCGATGTGGCGGAAAAGACAGGTCTCGCGGCAGGTACGAGAATAGTGGCCGGTTCCGGTGATCAGCAACTTGCGGCCATGGGAGCGGGGGTTATCCGTGACGGCGCGGTATCCCTTACCATCGGTACCTTCGGTCTTTTGGCCATAGGTCTGGCAAAACCCGATTTTGCCTCCCTTGAAGGGCTGATGATCCCCTGTTCTCCGGTATTGGGGGTATTCGAGGTGGAAGGCCCGCAGACATCCGGCGCCACCTGCTACCGCTGGCTGCGGGATACTCTCTGCGCGGAAGACGCGGCGGAGGCGGAGAAAAAGGGTGTCGACCCCTACGTGCTGATGAGCGAGAAGTACATCTCCAAGAGCGCACCCGGTTCCAACGGGGTTATCTTCTATTCCGCTCTTTTCGGCAGTGGTTATCCCACTTGGGATACCAACGCCACCGGTATGTTCATAGGACTGCGTAATACCCATACTAAGGCGGATATGGTCCGCAGCGTTATGGAAGGCGTTACCCTGGAAGCCCGCCGTATTTTAGAGGGCGTTTTGGCGGCAGGTGTACGGATGGATGATGTGATAACCGTTACCGGAGGCGCTTCCAAGAGTCCCGAATGGTGTCAGATTATTGCCGATATCATGAACCGTAAAATTCGCACACTGGATGTGGCGGACGCCGCTGTGCTGGGAGCCGCCGGCCTGGCCGCAATCGGCGCCGGATTACTTAAGAATGTGGATGATGTTGTAGGTAATATGGTGCGTTTCGGGAAGGTATACAATCCCATCCCGGCAAATGTGGTGGTCTATGACAGGGTTTTCGCGGTCTATAAGGACGCATACGAGGGGCTTAGGAATGCCGGTGTGTTTATCAAACTGGCTGATCTGCGTCCCAAGGAATAGAACTGCGTTTGTTTGAAAAAAAAGATTGACAAATGTCTAATCTGGTATATACTTGCCTATACTGTTATCGTAATTCCAGATTTTGCTGGTAATAAGCGGTAATGGGCAGTTTATTTTTAGGAGGCTCATTATGGTGTTAAGTGCGGATGTCCTGACCGGAGTTAATATGCTTTTTGTGGCATTTATTCTCTGGGTTATCGCGGGTAATCTTCGGGGTAAGATAGGGGGAAAGGAAACAGCCTATCTCTGTATTCTGATCGGCTCGCTCAACGCGGTTACCGCCCTGTATCTGCTCATCGCAGGCAATGCTTTGGGTTTTGGCGCGTTTTTGCTTTTCGCCTTTACCTATTTCTTCTTTGCCATGGATATCCTGGGGAACGCCGATACATTTACCGGTCTGGGTAATTATGCTCTGGGTGTAGCCATTACCACCATTCCTTTCTTTGTGGTGTACCTAGGCATTGATACGATTCAGGCCATAGTGTGGCTCGTGTGGGGGCAGTTGTGGTTTATGTTCTATTTGGCGAACGGATGCGGGAAAAAGAATGTGGTTCCTTTCATGATTATTGATACCTATGTGGTGGCCATTATCAATTTTGTGGTTGCTATTGGTCATCACATGTTCAATTATTTCTAAGTTTTAAATTTAAGGAGAGGAAGTTATGAAAAAGGTGATACTGTTACCCCGGAAATTTATTCTGGGCCGGGGGGTTATTTCCGAAATAGGTACCTATACCGCCATGCTGGGTAAAAAGACCGTGGTTCTTTGGGGCGCAAAAACCAAGGCGTCGGTTGGTGAGGCTGTAATTGGCTCTCTCAAAGCGGCCGGTGTGGAATATACTGATGTACACTTTAACGGCGAGTGTACAAAGGAAGAGGCCAATCGGGTTGCCGCCATTGCCAAGGGCCATGAATGCGTGATCGGTATAGGCGGCGGCAAAGTAATAGACGCCGCTAAGGCGGTTGCCATTTTCGCAAAGCTGCCTCATATTATCGTCCCCACTATTGCTTCCAATGATTCCCCCACCAGCGCCTGTACGGTCTGGTATGATAGTCATGGCGTTTGCGTGGGTTTTGATCTCTGGCCGGCGAATCCTGATTATATCCTGGTGGATACGGAAGTTATCGCCCGGGCGCCCCTGCGTTATATGCAGGCCGGTATCGGAGACGCTATGGCGACCTGGTTCGAGGCAGAGGCTTCCTACGCTTCCCGAGCGGTCACTTGCTCCGGCGGGATTCCCACTATGACCGCAATGGCTATGGCCAAGCTCTGCTATGAAATCCTGAAGGAATATGGTTTGGCTGCCCTTGAGGCTGTCAAAGTTCATGCGGTAACGCCCGCCCTGGAAAAAGTCGTAGAAGCCTGCGTCCTTCTCTCCGGCATAGGATGGGAATCCGGCGGCCTGGCCACCGCCCATTGTCTGGGGAACGGTCTTCCCGCTCTGAGCGAAACCCACGAGTTCCTCCACGGCGAAAAGGTCTCCTTTGGAATCATGACACAGCTTTGTATTGACGATTCCCTCCCCCTGGCCCTGGTGGAGGAGACAGCCGAATTCCTGGCGAAAGCCGGACTTCCGGTCTGTTTTGCGGATTTGCATCTGGACAAGGTTTCACCGGAACGGCTGCGGGAATGGGCAAAGAATAATTCCGGAGAGGGCTCTTTTGTGCACAACCATAACTTTAAAGTAAGCGCGGGGGATCTGTACGATGCCATGGTCGCCGCCGACGCGTTGGGTAAACGGATGAAGGCCTGTATAGGGAAGTAGCCTGAAAACCGCACAATCTTCAGTTCGGACCGGAAGTACCTGCGGAAAAATGGGATACTTCGGAATTAAAGTCCATGACTTCCTGGAAGCCGCCTGGATTTCAGGAAGTCAATATTTCTTATGCCTTTTGATAAGGAGTGTTTATGAAATACAGAAAATTCGGAGACAGCGGTATTGATGTGTCGGTGGTGGGTTTGGGAACCTGGCCGATGGGAAATGATTTTTTTGGTGAAGTGGATGAAAGCGCCGGTATCAGTGTTATTCAGAAGGCTCTTGATACCGGTATCAATCTGATTGATACATCCCCGGCCTACGGACAGGCTTACGAGGCTGAAATTACCGTGGGTAAGGCGATAAAGGACCGCCGGGACAAGGCGATAATTTCGACAAAATTCGGCGTCCATCGGGTCTTAGGTACGGATGGCTATGCTATCCCGGGGGAGTATACCCGTTGCCTGTCTCCCTCAGTCGCGTCTGCGGAGCTGGAAAATTCTCTTAAACGGCTGGGAACAGATTACATCGATATTTATTTCATTCATTGGCCTGACTTGAACTTTGGCAATGATGGAGCTTTGGAATTGCTGGCCAAATGGAAAAAAGAAGGTAAGATACGTTCCGGCGGGGTTTCCAATTTCAGCATAGATCAAATCAAGAACGCTGTTGCCAAGGGGGAAATCAGCGGAATCCAACCCCAGTTGAGCCTTCTTGCCCAGGGGAGTGTCAAAGACGGGACAATACCCTTTGCGGCAAAGCACAATTTGGGCATCCTAACCTATGGTTCTTTGGGCGGCGGTATTTTGACCGGTGCTTTCAAGGAGCCTCCCAAGACCACCGGCAAGGAGCAGCGGAGCTTCTTTTACGATTCATTTACCCAGACGAAATGGGAAAAATGCAACAAAGTGGTTGATACTCTCAGAGAAGCCGCCGCCGGACGGGGTGTTTCAGTGGCCGAGGTATCCATCAATTGGGTATTGGCCCAGGAAGGGGTTACCAGCGCGCTTATCGGAACCACTAAGCCTGAAAATCTGGTAAAGAACGCTATGGCGGCGGATTGGGAACTTTCCGCCGATGAAGTGGCGAAGATAAACGAGAGTTTCAAAAAGAATTTTGATTAAACCCTGCGCCACAGACTTCTGTGGCGCTCTTCATGTATGAGCCTCTGCGGAGCAGAGCGCGGACCTCCGGTCCGGCGGGGTATTAAACCCATATGCGTTTACTTACCGGTCCCCCAATCCTGGTGCTTGGGGTATAACATCTTATCGTGCATGTATTTCGCGCGTACCGAAGACAAAAGCGCTTTTTTGTCCTATGCTATAATGTAAGGTAATACCCAGCGGCCAGGGACCGACTACATCAAAGCCCGGGGCGGCGTTATCAGCCCTTCCACCGACGGCCGGCTGACAGTGATTGGCGGCATAACGCTCTAATCCGGCACTGGAATATTATCCGGCCGGGTTCCTGGCAGGGGGCCGGTGGAGCAGCAACCGGGGATACAAGGAGCGGTGTTTTGAAATTCGGAATTATCGGTGCGGGCCGCATAGCGGAAAAATTTTCTTTGACCTTTGAACGCGGCCTTGTTCCGGGGGGCCTCGTTCTCGGCGTGGCTTCCCGGGATCCGGGCCGGGCAAGGCAATTCGCCATTGCGCATAACATTGAGCGGAGCTATGGTTCCTACGGGGAGCTTTTGGACGATCCCGGCATAGACGCCGTGTATGTCGCGGTGATAAACACCGAACATTTTCATTGTTGTGAAAAAGCCATAGCCGCGGGAAAGCATGTTCTCTGCGAAAAGCCCCTGGCTATGAACGCAGCCGAAGCCCGGGCCCTGGCGGCTATGGCGGAGGCCGCGGGGGTTTTCCTTATGGAGGCAATGTGGACCCGCTGCCTTCCGACCCTGCTGAAGGCGCAGGAATGGGTCGGCCGGGGGCGCGTCGGGAGGCCCCGCGGCCTTAGGGCAAGCCTCTGTTCCGGCAGAAACCCGGATCAGTACAAACGGCTTTTTGATCCCCTGATGGGCGGCGGCGCCCTTTTGGATCTTGGGGTTTACTGCCTGCATCTGGCAAAGCATTTTACCGGCGGCAGGGAGCTGCTGGATGTCAAGGCTTCGGTTGTTTCCGCGCCCGGCGGCGTAGATCTGTCCGTTTTTACGCTTCTTGAATATTCGGGCGGTTTTGCCGCCGAAATTTCATGCAGCATCGCTTTTTTTGCACCTAACGACGCCTGTATCTTCGGCGACGAGGGGTATATCCGCATTGTGCCCTGGTTTAGTTCCGGCCGGAGGATAGAGCTTTTTACTTCTCCCTTTCCTTCTTCGGCGGACTACCGGGACGCGGAGCCTGCCGATGAATACGGCGTGGAAACGTCCTCCGGGTTTGAATTTGAAATTCTGCACTTGATGGACTGTGTCCGCCGGGGGAAGATACAGAGTGATATAATCCCCCTTGCGGATACAATCGAAGTCAGCGAAACAATGGACAGGATTAGGAAAACCCCGCAGGGGTTTACCGGGGGTTTACCAGTTTCCTGATCTCTCCTGACTGTTCCGGTTTAAGGGCAAGCATATCGCTGTTGTTCGCACCGGTTGAGGAATCTTCGATCAGCGCCATTTTGGTATCCCTTTGGGTTACCGTATTGTGCCAGAGCGAAGCGGGAATATTGTATACCTTGAAGGGTTCCATCTCTACCGCGGCAATCTCAAGGTCTCCGCCTTTTTCATTTGCGTAGACAAGGGTACAGCGGCCCGCAAGGAGTACGAAGAGTTCGTCGGTTTCATTGTGGCGCTCAAGGCAGTCTATACCCGTAATATCGTTGGCCGGTTTCCAGTTTTTGATCCCCACCATCCATTTGCCGTTTTCATAAACCCGGCTCATTCCCTCACCCGAAAAATCTTTTACTTCTATTTTCATAACAAATTTTACCTTATCAGTTTTTCGCAGTGTTCCGCGATGTTATCGGCGGTAAGTCCGTATTCCCGGAACAGATCCGCGGGTTTTCCGCTTTTGCCGAATTTATCCATAATGCCCAGGCGCTCGAATTTAATTCCATCCATGCCGGCAAGGGCTTCGGCGGCTGCCGAGCCAAGTCCGCCTATAATCGAGTGCTCCTCAACCGTGAGTACGGTGCCTGTCTTTTTCGCGATAGAACGGGCGGTATCGGCGTCGAAGGGCTTTATGGTGTGGAAGTTAATCACCGAGGCGGAACAGCCCGCCCGGTCCAGCATCTTTGCCGCTTCAAGGGCTTCGGCGACCATAAGACCGGTGGCGAAAATAGCGATTTTCGATCCTTCCTTCAGCACATTTGCCTTGCCGGGAATAAAGGGATCCTTTTCACCGGTCAGGCAGGGGCTTACGGGGCGGGCGACGCGGAGGTATACCGGCCCCCGGATTTCAACCGCGGCTTTTACCGCCTTCTCCATTTCAATCGGGTCGCAGGGGACAAGAACGGTCATGCCGGGAATGGTCCGCATCAGGGAAATATCCTCTACCGACTGGTGGCTGCCCCCGTCTTCGCCCACCGAAAGCCCCGAATGGGAAAAGGCGAATTTTACATTGGCATGGGCATAGGCTACGGAATTGCGGATCATCTCGTAGGCGCGCCCCGCGCCGAAAAGGGCAAAAGTGCTGACAAAGGGAATAAAGCCCTCAAGGGCAAAACCCGCCGAGGCACAGACCATGTTTGCTTCGGCTATGCCGAAGTTAAAAAAACGCTCCGGAAATTTTTCCGCAAAAAGGCTTGTCATAGTCGCGTGCGCAAGGTCGGCGTCCAGAACTACGATTTTATCGTTGCTTTCGCCCAATTTTGCAAGGGCTTCGCCGTAGGCTACCCGTAATGATTTGTTTTCAGGCATCTGCCTTTACCTCCAATTCCGCAATTGCCTTGTTGTAATCTTCCGCAGCCGGCGCTTTTCCGTGCCATGCGTAATTGTCCCGCATAAAGGAAACGCCGTAACCCTTGTGGGTTTTACATTCCACAAACCGGGGCTTTCCGCCGGCCGGAGCGTTCAGGGCTTTTACAATTTCCGCGATATTATGCCCGTCAACGGAGAAACACTCAAACCCAAAGGCGCGGTACTTGCCGACTATGTCTCCGATACTCATAACTTTATCGTTGGAGCCGTCAATCTGAAGCCCGTTGTGATCCAGGATAACCGTAACGTTGTCGAGTTTGTAATGGGCGGCGCTCATCGCCGTTTCCCACACAATCCCTTCCTGGACTTCACCGTCGCCCACAATGGCGAAAACCCTGGACGCCGCCTTTTTCAGCTTGAGGGCCATAGCCATGCCGCCGGCGACTGAAACGCCCTGGCCCAGGGAGCCGGTACAGGCGTCTATACCCGGGGTTTTGTTTTTGTCGGGATGCCCCTGTAAATGGGAATCCACCTGGCGCAGGTGCCAGAGATCCTCGCGGGGAAAGAAGCCCAGATCGGCAAGGACCGCGTAGATGGCCGGAGCGGCGTGTCCCTTGCTGAGAACGATTCGATCCCGTCCTTCCCATTGAGGGTTTTGGGGATCGACCTTTGCCACGTTGTAATAGAGCGCCATAAGAATCTCTACCGAGGAAAGGGAGCCGCCGGGGTGGCCGGACTGGCAGGTAAAGAGCATGCGCAGGATATCCGCGCGGAGGCGTTTTGCCTTTTGATATTGCTCTTCAATTGTCATCAGATTTTTCCTCCTCATGATGATATTTTTTAAAAAGTAAACACCCTGAAATTTAACCCTTGACCGCTCCCGACGTGAGTCCTTCTACCAGCCGCTTCTGGGCGAAGAAGAACATGATACAGACGGGAATGATGGTAATAATACCTCCTGTTGTGATGAGATCCCATTGAACTCCCAGCTGGCCGATAAGGTTTTTCAGCGTTACCGGAATGGTTCGGTTATTGGGATTCGTAAACATAACCGCGAAAGTGTATTCGTTCCAGGATGTCATAAATATGTATACGCCGGTCGCTATTATGCAGGGCATCAACACGGGCAGCACTATGTAAATAAAAGCCTGGGCACGGTTTGCCCCGTCGATCAGCGCCGCTTCTTCAAGGGATACAGGCAGATCCTTGAGGTATCCGTTTAAAAGCCAAATGGAAAACGGAATGGTAAAGGTAGTGTAGGATAATATCAACGCGAGGGGCGTATACAGGAGCCCTATCTTTCGCATAATTGAATAAAGCGGAATGAGCAGAAGCACTACAGGGAACATATTATTGGTTAAAAACATTGCCATCAGAGGTTTGCGGCCCGGAAAATTATAGCGGGTAAAGGCATAGGCCGCGAGGGTTGAGGCAAAAATGGAAACCAGGGTTGTACTTATGGCGACAAGGAAGCTGTTTCGCATGGGTTTTAGGAAATTAATTTCAACAAAGAGTTTTTTGTAGGATTCAAAGGTCGGGTGCCGCGGCCAGTAGCGGACAACGTTTCCGTATAATTCATTTTCGGGTTTTATTGAAGTAACAAAGGTCCAGTAAAAGGGAAAAAGCAGAAACACAAGTATAAGCAGAATGGGCAGCCAGACGCAGATTGCCTTAGCGGCGGAAAAGGATCTTTTCGGTTTATCGCTCATAATCTCCTCCTAATCGGCGCGGAACATGCTGCGAAGGTAGGGAACAGCCACAGCGGAAAGCAGCAGGGCAAGGATAATTGCCATAGCCGAAGCATAGCCAAGGTTCAGCGAATTGCCCTTGTTGAAAATATACACGCTTAAGGTCTGGGACGAATAAGCGGGCCCTCCTTCGGTAAGATTCGCGATAACATCCACCGAATTGGCCACCCAAATGATTCGGAGCAGGGTGGTGACAAAGAGAGTGTTTTTAAGTGAGGGGATGGTGATACGGAACAATTTCTGCGCGATGTTTGCGCCGTCAATGTCGGTGGCCTCGTAAAGTTCCTGGGGTATCCCCTGGAGGCCGGCCAGGATCATCAGGGCGAAAAAGGGAATGCCCTGCCAGACAATGGTGACAATCGCCGCGGGAAAGGCGGTGCTTATCTGGGCAAGGATGGGTATCTTGTCATGGATAAGATGAAGCTTCAGAAGTATATCGTTGAGTACGCCATAGTTCCCGTCGTAAATCCAGCGCCACATCAGGGCGATGAGTACCCCCGGCGTTACCCAGGGGATAAGGCTTACCGAACGGAGAAAACCCCGGAACAAGATTTTTCTGTTGAGCAGCAGCGCCAGGATAAAGCCCAAAAGAAACTGAAAGCCGACGCCGAAGAATACCCATAAAAAGGTGCGCCGGAGGGAACCCCAGAAAAGGGGATCCTGAAAAATATCAAAATAATTTTTCAGTCCCGTGTATCCTATCTGGTCGGGCCGGCGCAGATCGTAATTTTGAAAACTCATCAGGAAGGCGTTTATCACCGGGATAAACACCACCGAAAGCACGATAAGAAGCGCGGGCAAAAGAAGAATATACGGCCAGGGATTTATTTTTTCCTTACGCATTTTACCTCCTTAATGCCCGCGACAGCGCGTTAGTTGTAGAGTCCCTTCTGCAGGGTTGACATCGCCTCTGCGGCGCTGATCTGCCCCGTAAGGGCGCCGCCGATTGTGTTCGGCCATATTACGGAAATAAATTCCGTAGTGGCCGGCAGAATGGGCAGGATGCCGGCAAAGGGGGCGCCGTCAATGGACGCCTTCATGAAGCGATTGTCCTGGAACTGGGGCAGGCTCTTTACCGTCCGGCTGACCGGAACGTTGCCGGTAGCCGTACACCAGGTTTCCTGTCCTTTGCCCGTCGCAAGGTAGGCCAGCCATTCAAAGGCCGCTTCCTTGTTCTTGCAGGATTCAAATATCACGTTGTCGGTATCTCCCATAGAAGTCCACTGTCCCGTCCCCTTGGGGAAGGGGAAGGCGCTGACATCGTCGCCGAAGGTATCTTCCATTTCGGCCGCCGATCCGGTATGGTGAACAGTCATGGCTGTGATACCTCCCTTAAAGCCGGCGATGATCTGCTGGAAGCCGTCGGTAGGAGCGGTGGGCGGGGCGTAGCCGTTTTTGTAAAGGGCAACGTAATCGTTCATTCCCTGTATCGCTTGGGGAGAGTCGAGCCGGTCGAAATTACCGCCCCGGCCCCAGATAAAGCTGCCCCAGGGCTCCTGACCGCCGGTGGAACCGCGCATGCCAAAACCGTAGACGTCAATCTTGCCGTCGCCGTCGGTGTCACGGGTAAGCTTTCTGCAGGCCTCAAGGAATTCGTCGTAGGTCTTGGGAACGTCGATACCCGCGGCCCTGAACATGGAAGGCCGGTAGTACACATAGAGAACCTGGGTGTTCCAGGGCATGACGTAAATATTGCTTCCGCCGCCAGCCTGGCGCATAACGCTGTAGAGGCTGTCTTCAATAAGGCCCTTGTCCTTCCAGTTATTGATAAAACCGTCAAGGTTCGCGAGCAGCTTGTTGGCGGTAAAGAGGGGCGTGGCTGTAAGCTTCCAGGACGCCGTGTCCGGACCGCCGCCGCCCATTGCCGCGGTAAAGACGTTCTCGCTGTACTTCCCGCCGTCCCATGGGTATTCGTGGGCCACAACGGTTATGCCCTTGCCGTTGGTGGCGTTGAAGTCCGCGACCATTTCCTGCATGATCTGCGAGTATCGGCTGTTGTCCGCCCAGTACCAGTGGGTGATGGTGACATTCCCGCTCGGCGCATCCTTCTTGCCGCCGGCATAACTTGGAACCAGTACGCTTATTAAAAGCGTACATACGATGAGAACAAAACAGATCCGGTTTTTTCTCATAATACTCCTCCTAAAATAATATTCATGTCTTTTGCTGTTTGTTTAATATGTTTTATCATTTCCCTGGCGGCCTCTTCCGGCCTCCGGTCGCGGACGGCCAGAAAAATTTTCTGGTGGCAGACCCGTGCCTTTTCGTGGCTTGCGACATTGTCCGCCGTTTCGTCCCGCCCCTTCCAAATGGCGTCGCAGATACTTGGCAGAAAGCGGTAAAGAACCTCGTTTTTGGTACAGTTCGCCAGGGCCGAATGAAAAGCGACGTCCAGGGAAGGAAAGCGCGCCCCCGTGTCGGCGTCGGAATCGCCAAAGGAAGCGATAATCCGTTCCAGCCTGATCATGTCCCCGGCTGTCGCGCGCCTGGCCGCGAGCAGGGTCATCTGGGGCTCCACGATAAGCCGTGTCTCAAACAGGCTGAGAAGCAGCCGGGTCTGATCGGTGTATTTAAGCCCCAGGGGATCGCTCGTAACGCCCGTCCGTTCGCAGATAAAAGTTCCCTTTCCGTGGTGGATTTCAACCACGTTCTCCGCGACAAGCAGTTTAATCGCCTCCCTGATGGTGGAGCGCCCGACCCTATACCTGCCGATGAGGGTATTTTCGCTCAAAAAACGATCCCCCGGCTTAAGCCGCCCCTCCACGATGAGTTTCCGAATTTCAAGGGCCAGCCGTTCCGACAATTTAGGCTGGGCAAGATCTGTCATTACCGCTCCGTTCAGGGTCCCATCCTTTCGGCGTATCCGATACCGGCATCCGACTGGTCTGACGTCTGATGAGTGTAGTGTAAACCCTTTTTTACCGGAATGCAAGCTTTTTCGGAGGAATTTTTGAGGAAATTTCAGGCGTCGGGACGCGGAGAGGGTCTGTAAAACGCCCGCTTCTTCCAGCAGTTCCTTCCGGGCTCGTTCGAGAGGAAATGTATAATACCGTCTGGTTTAATACCAAATTGATTGGAAGGCGAGGTCCATACCCAGGAGCTTGCTCCAGGGTTCTTCATTAGGTGGGTTTTTACCCTACAAACTCCGGCGGGACCTTCCTCTTGACGCGACGCTCTTTTCCAGCCGCTTCAAGGCAGTCTTTAAAGCCTCATCTTTGATGGCGTCATAGCCGGAACTTCCGCTTTGGGCATGATGAACGGGCGTTCTCCTGGGCGGAGTTTCGGAGCTCTGAGACGGCGGGGCCGCTTCTTCCGCAGACTCAGCGGCGGGCCTGTTCCGGCTCAATACAAGGGATATTCCCGAAATGTTCAGACCGGGAAAACGGCGGCACAGCTCGTCAAGGAGCCTGTGTTCCTTGGTCTGCAGGATCTGTATCCAGCCGGGATGATCCGCCTCGATTCGCAGTATACCCCGGTCCAGCTCTTTAATCCTCGAATGGTCCGCCGCCGCTCCGATTCCGTTCTTTTCGGTAAGTTCCGCCCAGGAAGCAAAAAGTCTCGAATAGCCCCGGGCCTTTTTCATCAGCCGCTCATCGAAAAGCGTTGAAAGCGCCTCGCCAATTTGTTTCATTTTCCGGCCCCGGAATGTACGGACTCATTAATACACCCGCCGTTCACATTATACACCAGCGTATCCTCTTTCCGGTAATTTTTGTACGGCTCCTCCGGCAGAAAAGTATAAAAAGCCTGATCATAACCAGGCAGAACCGCGAGAAACCTCCGCCGTTTTTCGCCGTCCATCTCCAGAAGCACATCGTCAAGCAGAAGCACGGGGTTTTTTCCGGTCATCTCGGAAAACCGGCGGGCCTGGGCAAGGCGGAGCAGCAAAGCCAGCAGGCGCCGCTGGCCGGTGGAAGCCGTGCCGGCAAACTCGACGCCGTTTCGGGTAAACATATAGCGGTCCCGGTGCGGCCCGGTCAGGGAAAGTCCCGCTCCCAGGTCCGTTGACCTGCGTTCCCGCAGCAGCGCCGCGGCCTCTTTCTCGCCGACTTTTTTCCACGAGGGAACATACTGCACCATAATGCCTGAAATACCGGAAACTTCCTCATATAAGGGGCCGAATAAACCGGAAAAAAGCTGGGCCGCCGTTTCTCTCTTCTCCATCAGTTTTATTCCGTACATCATGTATTGCGGATCAAGGGCATCAAGGAGGGCCTCCGGGCTGCCATTAAGCCTGTGCGTCGCATAGTCCCTCAGCGTCATATTTCGGGATTTCAGCACCCTTCGATAACGCCGCAGATCGTCCAGGTACACCGGGTCATAAAGACTCAGAACCTGATCAAAAAACCAGCGCCGCCGTTCCGGATTGCCGGAAGCAAACTCTATGTCCTCATGGCAGAACACAATACAGGGCGCTGCCGAAAGCAGATCCTTCCTGTCTTCCAGCCGCTTATCGTTGACATATACGCTCTTTTTTCCCTTTTCAAATTTGATGAGGATTTTACCGGAAAAACCCGGCCCGACAACGCTCTCCTCTATCTTCACCGAAGCGGAAAAATCCTTTTCTCCCTTTCGGACCAGCTCCCCATCTCTTACCCCGCGAAAAGAAGAAGCGTAAGCGCAAAAATACAAGGCCTCAAGAAAATTGGTTTTTCCCTGACCATTCTCACCGACCAAAAAAACATCTTTCGCTCCTATAAAAACCTCGGCGTCAGCCAAATTGCGAAAGGCAGCGGAACGCAGGGAAGAGAATATCATTTTTCTAAGACTGCATGGGCATCACAATATGGAAAAAGTCTCTTTCAGGAACCGGTAAAATAGTAATAGCCTTACTCGGCCCGCTAAACCGGATACTTATCTCATTATCGCCTATTACCTTGAAAGGCTCCTCAATATAGCGGTAGTTAAGGGCTATGGAAAATTCCTCCCCTTCGTACTTACAAGATATCTCCTCGTTGGCGTTTCCTATCTCACTTTCCTCAGAATAGACAGCCATAGTTCCCGATGAAATTCCCAAATATACCCGGTGTGATTTCTGTTCCACCAGCAATGAAACCCGGCGCAAGGCGTCAATCATTTCGGTTCGGTTAACCGAGAGGCTGTTGGTCTGCGTTTCAGGTATAACTTTGCGGTAATTAGGAAATTGCCCTTCAAACAGTACCGACGACAGATTATAAGAACCAAAACGGACAAAAATGGTCTTATCGGTCACTGCAATTGAAATAAGACCTTCATTTCCGGCCCTTTTAGCAATAATGTTGAGTATCTTAGGCGGAACAATAACTCCCGCGAAATCCTGTACATCATTCCCGGCCTGTTTACTGATGTAAGCAAGGCGGCGACCGTCGGTAGCGACCATGATGATCTTCTCCGCCTCTTTTTCTACATATACCCCATTCATAAAATACCGGGTTTCATCATCGGAAACGGCGAATACAGTCTGAGTAACCATCTCCTTAAAATCCTTTATAGGCATATTAAAATACTCCACGCCGGACACGGGAAATTCGGGAAACTTATCCGAGGCTATACTTTTAAGCTCAAACTTGATCTTTTTTAAAGCCGGCTTAATGGTTACCTTGTTTTCCTTCTGTTCAAATTCCAGTTCCCCCTCAGGAACAGAATTTAAGATATTAAAGAATTTTTCGCCAAATACCGTCACCGGCCCGGGTTCAATCACAGTTACCGGTACCTTGGTCTCAAAATTGACCTTCATATCTGTAGCCTTAATAGTAAGGCTGTCATTTTCCGCATCAAAATAGATATTCGACAGGATTGAGATGGCGTTCTTTGACTCTATAATTTCCTGGGCAATGGAAATCTCTTTGAGAAGCGCGCTTCTATCACATATAAACTTCATTACTATATCCTCCTATATTCATAAATTTATATATATATAATAACAGCAATAATAAGCCGCGGGAAATGTGGAAAACTCACATAATTCCTTTATAGCTCTATACTTACAGTTATTATAATCTATGGATAAGTATGTATTGTTTTACACACTTTCCACAAGCTTCTTAATTATACACCTTTTATACAGGAAATTTAAACAATTTTTTAAGATTTGGTACTGAATTCCTTTATTAAGCGTTTCAGGCTTTCTATAGTAGGATCAAGGCTTGAATCTACAAGGAGCTGGCCTCTTATTTTTTCTATGGAGTGCATTACGGTGGTATGATCCCTGCCCCCAAAATATTCACCTATCTCGGTAGTTGAATAGTCGGTCATTTCACGGGCTATATACATGGAGAGTTGCCGTGGAAAGACAATGTTTTGTGTCCTTTTTTTGCCTGTTAAGTCTTTAGGGGTAAGGCTGAAATATTCCGCTACCACCCGTTGAATATTTTCGACGGATAAATTTGCCTGCCGGGGCGATGAAAAAACGTCCCTTAAACGTTGCTGGGCGATTTGTAAGGTTATGGGTTGTTTCATAAGTTCGGAATAAGAAATAAGCGTGTTTAAGGCTGATTTTAAATCCCTGACATTAGAAGAGATATTCTTACTTATAACATCTATGACTTCGTTCGGTATAACCGCGTCGCGTCTTTCAGCCGCTAATTTGAGAATGGCGTAGCGTTCTTCATACTGAGGAGGCAGAAGATCTACGCTGATACCTTCGGTAAACCGGCTTAAAAGTCTTTCCGAGAATTTCTTTAACTCCGTGATAGGACGGTCACAGGTAAAAACCAACTGTTTATTGGCGCTCACAAGGGTATTGTAGGTATGGAAAAGCTCTTCCTGAATACCGGGTTTTTCCTGAAAGAAGTGAATATCATCTATCAACAATACATCTGTATAGCGAAATTTGTTTTTAAACGCGTTTTGAGTGTTTTCCTTCATGGACTGGACAAACTCGTTGAGAAAATTTTCGGCGGTCGTATAAATGATCTTATACTCACTGTTTTCATAGAGTTTATTACCGATTGCCTGCATCAAGTGGGTTTTCCCCAGGCCAACCCCGCCATAGATGAGGCAGGGATTGTAATTTATTCCGGGCTTGTCGCTGATACCCTTCGCGACCATTACGGCAAATTTGTTATTTTCCCCCATGACATAATTGTCAAAAATAAAGTCATCCCGCAGATTGGGGTGCTTTCCATTTTTCCGCTTTTCTACCGGAGCGGCTTTGACGGGCATTCCTGTCTGCCCTTTTCCATTGTTGTCGGCCGGTATTTCCGGTACGGAAGGGGTTTTTTCGGCACCAAAGTCCCTGACAATCTCAAATTCAAGGGCGATCTCCCTACCGACAAGCTCTTTAAGACAGGTTTTGAGGGTATTTTGATAACGGGCCTTCACTTTATCCCTATGAAAAGCTGAGGGAACTCCTATGGCTATACTATTTTCTTTAGCCCGAAGATATTTTAAATGTGTAAACCAGCCGGAGAACTCCTCTTCTCCCAAGTCTGTCCTTAGCCGGGCCAGGGTTACATTCCAGAACCCCTCATAATCCAAATCAGTCATCTAAAACCTTCTCAACAAAATATCCACAAATTATCCACAAGTGTAATTGTTGCAGATTTTTTAATTAAAAGATATTCCAAAAAAATCACATTTACCACTATACCTGAGCAGCATATTATACTAACTCTTTATTCTATGGGACAATCTTTAAAAACCACGGTTGGTTTTCGAAATGGTATTAATAAAAGCGGATTTTAGGTTATTTTCTACAAAATTCGAAACTTTAGAGTCAAAAGCTCGAATTTTAGAGATGTTTCTTGTATAAGGCTCACATCAATAACACGATCCAATATAATACCTCTTATGAGTTTCCTCCTCCTTTACGTCCGGTACTTCTTTACCCTGAAATTATCCACAGGATATACACACAGGATGCCTTTCCTTATTTACCGGGACTCCTTATCGCGGTCTGTCAATACCACGGCCGCATTATTCGTGGCGAGGGTTTAATACCCTGCCGGACCGGAGGTCCGAGCTCTGCCATGCGGTTGTTGATTGACAGAGTACCATTATACGTTACCTTTACTTTTTTACGCAAGATCAATATTATATAAAGAATGAATTCCAACTATTCCGCACAAAATATCACGGTCCTCAAGGGCTTGGAAGCGGTCCGTAAGCGCCCCGGAATGTACATCGGTACTACCGGCATTGAAGGCCTTCACCATCTGGTATTTGAGGTAGTTGACAACTCAGTTGACGAGGCTATGCAGGGTTTCTGTGATACTATTCTGGTTGTTTTGGAGGGGAACGATGTGGTCCGGGTCGAGGATAATGGCCGGGGCATTCCCGTGGATATGCACCCCACCGAGCGCGTCAGCGCCCTGGAACTGGTTATGACCAGGCTTCACGCGGGCGGTAAGTTTGATAAAAAGTCCTACAAGGTCTCAGGCGGCCTCCACGGCGTCGGCGTTTCCGTGGTCAACGCCCTTTCCGAGTGGTGCGAAGCCTTTATTCACGGTAACGGTAAAATCCACACCCAGCGCTACAAAACCGGCGTTCCCGAAGGCCCCGCCGCGGAAACCGCCGCCGCGAACCTACCATATCCGGCCGGTTCCCCCGAGCGCCGCGGTACCGTGGTCCGCTGGAAAGCCGACGCCTCAATTTTCGAGACCACTACCTATAATTTTGACGCCCTCTCCAACCGCCTGCGGGAACTTGCCTTTCTCAATAAGGGCCTTAAAATTACTATCCGGGATGAACGCCTTTCCACACCCAAGGTTCATGAGTTCAAATTCGATGGCGGGGTCAAGAGTTTTGTGGAGTACCTCAATGAGAACAAAACCGTGCTCAACAAGGACCCGGTTTTTATTGAGGGCGTCCGCGAGGACGGCGCCGACGGCAACGTTGAGGTAGAGTGTGCCATCCAGTACAATGACGGCTTCAACGAGATCATGTTCTCGTTTGTGAACGACATCAACACCCGGGAAGGCGGGACCCACCTGGTGGGTTTCAAATCCGCACTCACCCGCACGCTCAACGAATTCCTCAAAAAATCCAAGATCGGTAAAAAGCTGGATGAGAGCCTTTCCGGAGATGATGTCCGCGAAGGCCTTACCGCGGTACTTTCGATAAAAGTCCCCAACCCCCAGTTTGAAGGCCAGGTTAAGGGCAAGCTGGGTAACTCCGAGGTTAAGGGCATTGTGGAGTCTCTGGTGAACGAGCAGCTTGAGCTGTATTTTGATCAGCGTCCCGAGGTGGTCAACAACATCCTGGAAAAGTCCGTACTGGCCGCCAGGGCCCGCATCGCCGCCCGCCAGGCCCGGGACGCCACCCGGCGTAAAAACGCCATGGACAGTGCCGGGCTTCCCGGCAAACTCGCCGACTGTTCTGAAAAAGATCCCTCCCTTTGCGAACTCTTCATCGTTGAAGGTGACTCCGCCGGCGGCTCCGCCAAAGGAGGCCGTGACCGCCGCTATCAGGCCATTCTCCCCCTCTGGGGCAAAATGCTCAATGTTGAAAAGCAGCGCATTGAAAAAGTCATCACCAACGATAAACTCCAGCCGGTCATCGCCAGCATCGGCGCCGGCTGCGGTAACGAATTTGATATTTCCAAAATCCGTTATCATAAGATCATAATAATGGCTGACGCCGACGTGGACGGTTCCCATATCCGTACCCTGCTTCTCACCTTCTTTTATCGTTATATGACCGAGCTTATTGAGCGCGGCCACGTTTACATCGCCATGCCTCCCCTTTACCGGATCAGCTACGACAAGAAATCCTTCTACGCCTACGATGATTCTGAAAAAGACCGCATCCTCACCGATTCCGGCAAAGACCCGGAAAAAGTCGCTGTCTCGCGCTACAAAGGCCTCGGTGAGATGAACCCCGATCAGTTATGCGACACCACCATGGATCCTGTCCGGCGCAACATCATCCAGGTTCACCTTGACGACAACGTCGAAGCGGAACGGATCTTTACCACCCTTATGGGCGAGGTGGTCGGCCCCCGCAGGGAGTTTATCGAGGAGAACGCGCTGCTGGTAAGCAATTTAGATGTCTAGGGCCTGTTGCAGTTTGTTATTGTTTTAAAATTAATTGACTGTGCGCTGACGCGCACTTTTAAAACCGGCTATGGTAAGAGGTTTTTATGTTTCAATTAAACCAGATATTTTCGCTTGCGGTAATATTGGCGGGATTAATTATCGCGCTGGTGCTGATTATCAATATCCTCAAGCTGCGTCGTATTGTTCCGGCGAATACCGTCCACATTATTCAACGGTCCAAAACAACGGTATCTTACGGCGTAAGCCAGCCGGCGGGCAATGTCTATTATAAATGGCCCACATGGCTGCCCCTGCTCGGCGTTACGGTGCGGGAACTTCCGGTAAGCAACTTTGATCTCGACCTGAACAGCTACGAGGCTTATGACAAAAACCGTCTGCCCTTTACCGTTGACGTAAAGGCTTTTTTTCGCATCGCCGACACGAATCAGGCAGCCCAGAAAGTAGA
>JAISBR010000084.1 GCA_031266095.1 Treponema sp.
ATGAACGGATAGATGGGGTGAAAAAACATGAACGGCACTGGATCAATCACCAGTTGTGGAAAGTCCTCAATGGTAATCTGCCGGATCACCGGCTCAAGGATTTTCCCACGCTTCGCCGCGCGGCTCATTTCCGAAGCGGGCACAAGCCCCTTTTTCTGCAAGTACAGGGTAAGCGGGCTCGCAAAATTATTCATGCCCATTACCGCCCCGGCATCCGATCCGCCCAGGCTGTCCATGCGCTTTTTCAGCCACACCTCATATTCCATTCCTGCTGTGGAAATATGAGGCGTAGTGTCAAGAATACTCTGATAAATCATTCTCTTTGCCTCCAAAATTATTTTTTAAGCTACCATCCGAATATTCGGATGGCGGCATCGATCTATATCATTCAAAACAAATTTCATTATCCGGCTGTCTCCCACGACGCATGAAACGCCGATTACACCTCCTTCCCCATAGGCAAATTGGGATGCCGTAACATAAAGTAAATCGCCCTTTTTGAATTTGGGCATTTATTATCAATTCATACATGCGCTCTACTTCATGCCAAAAAGACCCGGCGTAATAGAAGAAAAGCGCAAGAACCTGTCTGTTCATACTGTTTAATCCTCTTGGCTAATTTTTTTTGTGCATTGCATCATGTGCAAACACAAAGTCCACAAATCATCAACTTGTGATTCGGTAAACTTTTCGTCATAGCCAATCTCCAATATTCTTTGCAAAGTATCACAACCGGAACATGATCCATATTCAACCGAAGTATAAAATGTGCTATGTGTAGTTGGTTGGTATGTAGCTTCCGCCCAAACAAAAATCAACGTTCCTTGATAATCGCCATAGTCAATAGACTGTATTCCGCCATCGTGGAGTTCAAAATCGATTGTTTCAAGCGTTAATTTTAACAAATCTAAATAGCAGTCTATACTTCCATGATCCATATCACTCAAACGTTCTTTGAGTTTCGCTTGCCCGGCATCCCATAACTTCAAAATATCCGCATCCATTTATTAATCCCTGCCTTCAAGCTGTTCGTTTAATTCCTCAAGCCGATGGGCAAGGCTTTCGATAGTACGCTCAATCCGCCGCTTTTCCTTCATAAGCGTAATGGTTTCATCTTCGCCATCCGGTGCGCGGGCGGGGGACGTGGTAGCCTTCTTTGCCTGTACCACGCTTTTCCCTTCATGCCCCGCCGCTATAATGGCATCGCGTTTATCCTCGTTGCGCTGTTTCGCCGCCTCTGCCTGAATATCCGCGCCGACATCTTGATCGCCCATGTTATAGGCGGCGACACTGCTTTTCATGGTGGATTGCGAAATTTGCGCCCTCCGTTCCATGACATCCTCAAAGCGCAAGCCCTTTGTCTCGCATACCTCCTGCGCACGGAGCAGAACCTGCCCTAACTGCCGTTGCAATTCCGCAATTTGCTTGCTGATTTTGCGGACTTCTTCAATCACCTTTTGCGTGTCCGCGTCGATTTCCGGTCGGTAGATTCCCGCCGTCTCCGCCTTGTCAACAAGGTCATGGAATGTTGCCCAGAATAATTGGGAATGGGCGCGGGCACTTTTCTTCCCATTTTCCGTAATGAGAATATGATGGGTAAGTTCATGTATCGCCGTGAACATTAAAAGGTTTTCGTTTTGAGTTCCCCCATCATCCACAAGGTTTCTGTTGTGAATAATGATCTCTGGTGTTTTATCCATTCCCCATTTGTAGAGGCCGTTTACCTTCTTGCTTTTCTTTCCAGAAAAAATCACGTTGTATTCAGCCGGAGATTTATGTAATTTTTGCAACAACTCTTTTACCATGTCCTGATTCATGCTCTTACTCCTCCTATTCCGCCCCTGGATCAGGGATTCAGGGGCCAGGTTTTCAGTTTTTCAAGTTGATAAAAGCGGGCCGACAACCGATGTTGCTGCTCACGTCCGACCGGCGATCATTCAAAACCAGGGCCGCCAACCCCGCGCCCGCACCGTCGTACCAGCTGCCACCCCGGATCGGCAAACGCTCGCCGTAGTTGCGTACCCAGATGGGGCCGTCTGTTTCCGCATAGACTGGAGTAGCGGACGGAATAATCATCATTTGGGCCAGCTTTTCTATCTGTGATTGATGAAAATTTTTAAACCATTCCAATTTAGAAAAATAATCAAGCATAACCCAATCATTATCCCGGTCATCCTCTATCCCCTTTGGGTCTGCCTCTGTATAGTGTGTTATTTCATTATTGAGGATAGGGCTACCTTTAATGTCATCAAAAAACACTCCCAGAGAGGGCCAGTCTTTCTCCGGCAGTTCAAAGTTGTTATCGCCGAGGGTAAAAATTTCCCCATCCACAATTTTGAGGCCGTCAATCCAATCCCACCATTCCTTTTCAAAATAGCGGTTCCGGTTCTTTACCAGGTGCATGACCAGGGCGGCGTATTCCCAATTATTCAATAAATGCCAACCCTTGCCCTTCTTGGCACAGGATTCCCGCGCTTCGTCAAAATTGATGCTGCGGGTTGCCCGTTCGCCGGGAATGGAATAGGCCCTCCCGTCAATAATTGTGGCGTTTACCTGACCAATAAAGATTTCCTCTACTTCTTTGCCATCCACCATAAAGGCGGGATGAACGCCCCGGCCCAAACTGGAATCAATGGTTTCCTCATTGAAGCGGGGAATCCGCAACATATAGGAAGGGATGTCGAAATCATCGTACATAACCGTTACCGATCCCTCCGTGCGCTTTTCGATTTCCCGCCGCAATGCGTCCCGGATAATGATAACCGGGGGTTTTTCCGTCTTGCTCATGCTCTATTCTCCTCTTGTATGATTTTTCGAGGCTTCCGCCTCGGAGTAACCTTGAATGTGCCGTAGACCGGATCAACCGTTTCGGCATACAGCGGATTGTCTTTGCGCAACTTGCCCTTATCGCCGCACCTGCACCTAATCCAGTTTTTAACCTGGGCAGGGCGCACATCACCAGGAATATCAATGTCAAAATCGATATGATACCGCTTGCGCTTTTCACTCATGGAGCTTGCCTCCTTTGGTTTGGAGGTCGGAATTGAGTATTTTCTGGAGAGCGTCTTTTTCCCGTGCTTTTTGGTAGCCGGTTGCCTCATCTATGAGCGCGGTAATTCCGACCTTTGCCAAACTGGTAAGCAGTTCGCGGCCTTGCGTTGCCACGTTTTGGTTATCCTGCGGCTCAAAAATCTGTGTTGCCGACCATAGCCGAATACGGGCACCGGTTTTGCCGTTTATCGGGCAAGCCTTGTTCATTGCGCGATGATCGCGGAATTCGCAACCGCAATTCTTGCAAAGCTCCGGCCCCTTGAAAAATTTCTTCACTTCTTGTCTCCATCCGTCCGTCTATATCGTTTCAATCCATGCGCCATAGGCGCGGCGACTTCCAAAAGAAGCCTCCGGGGTTTCCGGGAGGGGAATCCACCCCGGAGGCAATAAAAAAGGCCCGTCTCTGGTCCCTCGCAAAACCAAGAAACGGGCCGTAAATCCGGCTAAACCGGATAAGTCTATGCGAGGGTTAGGCTTATCCGGTTTAATCTCCCCCTGTCGTTTCCGACAGGGTTAATACGTAGTGCTAAATTAGCACCGCATATTCATCACGTCAAGCAGTATAATCAAAAATTCCTAGAAAATCACCGCTTTTTCACCGTTTCTTGTATTATGTTTTCACCACAATTCCGATACTATAGGTATGGCAAGTTTCCGCTTTACCCAAACCTTTGAGTCCCTTCTTGACGAGCTTTGCGAAAAGCTCAACAAGACGAAAACCGCTGTAATTGTGGATGCCGTTACCGCTTACGCTTCCGGCACCCTTCCCGATAGGGAATTGATCTCCCGCTTTGATACCATCGCGGGCGAAACTGCGGCTTTGAAGCAAGGCCAGTCCGAAATCCGTACCCTGTGCCTTCAAATCCTCAAAAACCAGCAGGGTGATATTACACCCTGAAAACCTCCTTTCCTTAAAATGGCGGGGGTATCCGCTTTCTAGCAGGTTTACCCCGACCGGCATTGACCAGCCGCGTCCGAACCAACGCATCATTCAATGCCAAACCACTATTAAGCCTAGGACCAGCCGGTCGGTATCGTTCCACCCATCGGCTGTCTGTCGGCCCTAGCGGGGGAAGGATTCGAACCTCCGACACCGTGGTTATGAGCCACGTAAGCTGCCACTGCTTTACCCCACTTTGATATGGCCGGGCTTTCGCCCAGCCTCGCTTCCTGCGCCGCCTCCTCGCTACACCCTACCAATACGCGATACCGCTCAAAACAGGAAACGTAAGCGGGAGGTTGGAATCGAACCAACACGCACACCTTAGAAGGGCGCTGCTCTTCAACAACAATCACTCCCTTTCGGGCCTGTGACCTTGTTGCTTTGTCGCTTCATGATTACGACGCACCATTAAGCATACTCCCGCAAATTAAACGACTTTCTACTTACGAATCAGCCTCCCCATCGTCAGACCTCATGGCCCCCTGAAAATGTGCGAAACTGCTGATACCGCTAGCTTTGCCAACGACACCGCCCAGCCGATCCTGACACGCTCAAAATATTCCCTTGCCGAGACCGCGCCACGATAAAGCATATTCCCTATCCTCATCGCCCCTCCCTAGAAGCCATGCGCCGCCGACCACACCCGTTTGTATTCTGCTTTGGCGGTCTGATAGTCCGCCGCGCTGATCTCCTTGCCATTCCTGTAGCAATGGGTGATAAGGTCCCGCGCAAAGGGCGTTACTTTGAAGTGTATCTCCGTGTAGTGAACACCCCGCATTTCAAACCGCTCATGTATCGTAGCCATGCCCAACTCCAATAAAAAAGCCGCGCCACTCTCCTAGCCTCTCCGGTGTAGTGGCACCGATTCAGCACTGGAAACTAGCGCGGCTTTTCAGCCACAGATTGCACCCTTCCACTACAGGGTATAACCACTGGAAAAGGCACTATAACCTTCCCTTGTGTTTATACCCCTAAAGCTATCGTAAAATTTTCACATTTTTAAAAATTTTTGTTGACAAATAGAAAAAACAGCTCTATAATATTTATTTGTTACTTAAGAAACTTAACAAAGTTATATATGAAGAGGCAGAGGAATGGATTCTGATATTTTATTGGAAATTAGAAATATCACCAAATCATTTCCCGGTACGCTGGCATTAAATAAAGTTACCTTACAGGTTAAGCAGGGTGAGATTCACGCTCTCTGCGGCGAAAACGGGGCAGGAAAATCAACGCTGATGAATATTATCGGCGGGGTGTATCAGCCCAGCGAAGGCTCCATCTTTTTTGACGGCAGAGAAATAACCCCAAAAAATCCCCGGGAAGCCCAGGATATGGGGATTGGTTTTGTTCACCAGGAGTTAAGCCTTTGTCCGCATCTTTCGGCGGCGGAAAACATCTTTATCGGCAGGCTGCCCCGCAGGGGAGACCTTATTGATTTTAAAAAACTCTATGCCGCCGCGGATGAAATACTCGGAAAATTTAACGCCAGTTTCAGTTCCGGAACAATGGTCTCCAAACTGACGGTTAGCGAACAGCAGCTTGTAGAAATAGGAAAATCCATCTCCCTCAACTGCAAATTACTGATCTTGGACGAGCCCACTTCTTCGTTAAGCGATAATGAAACGGCAAAACTTTTTGAAGTGGTCCGCAATCTGCGCGGTCAGGGTATTTCCATTCTGTACATTTCCCATCGTATGGCCGAAATTTTTGCGCTTTGCGACAGAGTTACCGTTTTTAAGGACGGCGGCTATATCTCTACCATGAATACCAGCGAAATCAGCGACAATGACGTCATACGGGCCATGGTGGGCAGGGAGCTCTCGATTTTTTACCCGCCAAAATCGGATTGTATGGAAGAAAATAACCTAATCCTGGCGGTACAAAACTTAAGCGGGAACAAATTCCGGAATATCAGTTTTAACCTGCATCGGGGGGAAATACTCGGTTTTTCCGGCCTTGTCGGGGCGGGCCGCAGCGAAATTATGCGGGGTCTTTGCGGAATAGATCCGGTGTCCGAAGGCGAAATCACCCTGAACGGCAAAAACAAGCGTTTTAGAAATTACCGCGAAGCAGTAAACAGCGGTATCTGTTATTTAACCGAAGACCGGAAACTTTCCGGTATTTTTCCGGTGATGAGTATTAAAAACAACATGGTAAGCGCCAATCTCCGGGGCGTTTCCCGGGGCATCTGGTTTGATAATGCGAAAGGCGAAGCCATGGTTCAGAGCTATATCAAACAGCTCAACATAAAAATACCCGGCGTTAATTATGCAATTATGAGCCTTTCCGGCGGTAATCAGCAAAAATGCCTGGTCGGTAAATGGCTTTCGGTGAAGCCAAAAGTCCTCATCATGGACGAACCAACCAGGGGTATTGATGTGGGGACCAAGGCGGAAATTCATAATTTGCTGCGGGCTCTCGCCTCATCCGGAGTCGGCGTCATTATCGTTTCCAGTGAACTGCCCGAGGTAATCGGGCTCAGCGATCGTATCGCGGTTATCCATGAAGGAAATTTGATGGGGATTCTTTCATCAGATGAGGCCACTGAGGAGAATGTGATCACCCTGGCCTCGGGAAAACAAATTGCTTAGGGGGAAGCATGGCGCCGGACAAGGTTAAGGCTATAGCGAAAAAGATAATTTCCCAACGGGAAGCCACGGTATTCTTGATTATCCTGGTCACCGTCACCGTGGTAAGTATCTTTCAGCCGAAATTTTTCACCATGGGCAATCTGCGCAGTATTGCCCTGGCTATTGCAACCGACGGCTTCTTTTCCATAGGGCTTTGTCTCGCCCTTATTCTGGGGGGCATTGAACTATCCGTCGGCGG
>JAISBR010000094.1 GCA_031266095.1 Treponema sp.
GGAAAGCGCGATTTTTCGGATGAACGCTATGTTCTCAGGCCCATTGCCGCTTTTTATCCGGCAGGCATCCTCCCCAAACGCGACGGCAAGAACATAATGGAGGGAATGCTCGATACCCCAGTGGGCCCGGACACTGGTGCCAAACACGACCGGGTCGGCGGGGAGGCTTGAGATATAGTACCGCAGTTCGGTTGAGACCGTCTCGCCAACCGTACGGATGGATTCAACCACGCCTATGGATTTGATGGTCTTCCAGGCCGGATGGGCGGCAATGAGCCAGGAAACATCATCGGTTACGGCATAGTTCCGCCGTTCCCGCCGCCCGTGATCGACCTCAAAGGTGCTGCTGGTCTTAACCAGGGGGTCCGGGCAGGCAAAATCAATGCCGGCAAAGTACGTTTTAACATCGTAAGAGAGTGTTTCCTGATTCTCCTTGAGAGAGAACACGTAATCGGCTCCCGCATCGACTAGCTGGTTGGCTATTTTATACGGGCAGCCCATGGCGTCTATGGTCACAATGCACCCCTTGAGAGCTATCATCTCCAGCAAGGTCGGTATCGCCGTGATTTCATTACTCTTTTCCCCGGTTTTTACCGGGGCAAATACCAGCCGGTTCTCGGTAGCCCAGGCGCTCACCAGGTGGATGGCTTTGCTCTCCTTTCGGGTATTGAAACTTCCCCGGACGGTCTTCCCGTCTATAGCGATGACTTCCCGTTCCTTGTCCCGTTTTATCGCCCGTACCCAGGCCATAAAACAGCGTTCGATCTCCCGGGGGTCGAGGCGGTTAAATACCCGCCGGTATACATCGTGCGGGGGAATGCCGTTTTTCAGGGGGAGAAACTGTTTCAGCCAGGCTGCTTTGGTTGTTCCGTACAGTTCGATGTCTTCCCAGCCTTTGGCGAAGGCCATAACGGCCAGTAAGGTAATGACAATGACTTCGATGAGAGGGTAGCATTTCTTCCGCTCGATCCGCGGGTCTTTAATGCTGTTAAAAAAGCCGATTATGGGCGGTACGGTTTCGGGGATCATAAGTGCCTCCAACCTCACCTCTATCGGCTTTTTTTATCGCTTCTTTACCTCTTTTTTAATGCGCTTGCCCTGGGTGAGGTAATTCGTTCTCTTGACAAAACCGGTCAGAATCGGTATACCGATAAAACAGGGTATGAAGCCCTGTGCCTTAATCCCGTGAAGGGAAATCCCGAAGATGAACTTCTCATATTTTTCTCAGGTGGTTGTGTACTATGGAAGATCCGGGCAGGATAGATATGCAAAGGCAGGCCGGGTTGGCTGTGGATTGTACCCCGGAAGAAAAGTACGAACGCCTGCTCACTCTGATCGCGGAGCGGAAGAGCGCGGCGGTAGCTTTCTCGGGCGGGGTGGATAGCTCTTTTCTCTGTCACGCCGCGGTAACGGCCCTGGGGAACCGGGCCGTTGCCTTCACCGTGGTTTCCCCCATGCTTCCCAGGCATGAGCTGAACTGTGCCGCCGATATTGCCCGGCAGACCGGAATTGAACATGTGTTCATTGAAAATCACAAGATTGAAGAAGAAGTCGCGGTAAATTCCAGAGAGCGGTGTTATTTCTGCAAGAAAAGGGAATTCGGCCGTATCCGGGAAGAAGCTCTGAAACGGGGGATTAACACCGTGCTGGACGGCTCCAACCGGGATGACCTGTCCGATTATCGGCCCGGGCTCAAAGCCCTGGAGGAGCTTGGAATATGCAGCCCTCTCAGGGATGCGGGGCTTACGAAGGCTGAGATCAGAGAGCTTTCACGGCGTTTCGCCCTGCCCACCTGGGACAAGCCGGCTTTCGCGTGCCTGGCTTCCCGTATCCCTTATGGGGAACGTATAGACCGGGACAGGCTTGCCAGAGTGGAAAAGGCGGAGGATTATCTCAGGGATCTCGGCTTCAGGCAGTTCCGCGTGCGATCCCACGGGGACATTGCGCGGATTGAGGCCGCACCTGTGGAACGGCGGCGTTTCTTCGATGAAACCCTGCTGGATCAGATTTCCCAAGCCTTCAAGTCCTACGGTTTTTTATTTGTCGCCATGGAGCTTGAAGGTTATGCTATGGGAAATCTGAATCGGGTCTTCAAGGATAAACAGTGAGCATATCGGAAGCCATGGAACCGTTAGGTACATCTCTCCAAAATGACGCTCTTGCCTTCGCGTTTCTCGATACCCGGCGGGCAGAGCGGACCGGGTATCCGGAAGCGGTATTCTGCCTGGGAAAGACCGTAGATCAGGCCGAGGCCATCATGGTCAGTATGCGGGAACAGTCCCTCCCCGTGCTGGGGACCAGGGCCGGGCCCGCCCTGGCTGAACGCATAATCCGCCGTTTTCCCGAGGCGGTATACGATACAATTGCCCGGACTCTTACTATAGGCAGCGTCCTGCCGCCTGAAGAGCGGAAGGGTCTTGTGGCGGTAGCGGCGGCCGGGACTTCGGATCTTCCGGCCGCGAAAGAGGCGGCCAACACGGCCGCGTTTTTGGGGAGCAATACGCTGTTGATAGCCGATGTGGGCGTGGCCGGGATACACCGGCTATTCGCCCGGCTCCCCGATATCAGGAAGGCGGGGACCATCGTGGCCGTGGCGGGCATGGAAGGCGCCCTGGCCTCGGTCATCGCCGGACTGGTCGCCGTACCGGTGATCGCCGTACCCACGAGCGTGGGATACGGAGCCGCTTTCGGGGGGCTTTCCGCCCTCCTGGGCATGCTCAATTCGTGTTCCCCCGGAATTTCGGTGGTGAATATAGACAATGGTTTCGGCGCCGGTTATCAGGCGAACCTGATCAACCGTATATGGGCTGAGCGCGTATGTGGCGAAACAACGGAACGCTGTTCCGAACAGTAAACTAAACTATGGAGGTATCCTATGCACATGGCTGACGCGCTGATTTCTCCTCTGGTGGGAGGCGCCGCCTGGGCCGTAAGCGCCGCTTCGGTGGCTTACGCGGCAGCGAACATAAAAAGTGAATGGGGTGAAAAGAAGGTTCCCCTCATGGCCGTCTCGGCCTCTTTTGTGTTTGCGGCTCAGATGATAAATTTTACTATTCCCGGTACCGGTTCAAGCGGTCACATCGGAGGCGGTATCTTGCTTGCCGGACTGTTAGGGCCCTGGCCGGCGCTGCTCGCGATAACGGCGGTACTAGCAATTCAGTGCCTGTTCTTTGCCGACGGCGGACTCCTGGCCCTGGGATGCAACATCTTCAATATGGGGGTGATTCCCTGCCTTGTGGTATACCCGCTTATTTTTAGACCGCTCCTGAAAAACAGGCTTTCCGCAGGAATGATAAGCGCCGCCTCAATACTGGCGGCGGTGGTAGGCCTGCAGCTTGGCGCGTTTGGCGTGGTGGTGGAAACCCAGCTTTCAGGCGTTACCGCTCTGCCGTTTTCGGTCTTTGTGCTGCTCATGCAGCCCATACACCTGGCTATCGGCATCGTAGAGGGCATTATTACCGCGGCGGTTTTGAGTTTTGTGTATGCCCTGCGGCCCGAGATTCCGCAAAGCAGTATCAAAGGAGGCGCTATTGCGGCCGGGACTTCCATCAAGAAAGTATTGGTGTGCCTCGCCGTGATCACCATTATCACCGGCGGCCTCCTTTCCCTTTTCGCCTCCGCTTATCCTGACGGCCTTGAGTGGGCCATGGGAAAGACCCTGAACGCGGCAGGTGAAGCCGGTGAGCTGGAGGCCGCAGGTCCGGTGTTCCGCCGCGCCGGGGCCATCCAGGAAGCCACGGCGTTTATGCCTGATTACGGTTTTCCCGCCGCTGAAGGAGATGAAGGTTCCGCCGCGGGGATTACGGTGGCGGGTATCCTGGGCTCTATCCTTACCTGTATGCTCGCCGGAGGAACGGGTTACCTTATCTACCGGATTAAGAAGAACCGGCTCAAGGCCGCATAGCGGCCTGCTGTGCCGGCAGGTTTTCACGTCACTGAAAAACAGCAGGGGGAGGTGGTCGTGCCGGGTATACAAAAACTGGGAGAACTCTACGCTTTGGAACGGCTTTCCGGGGGGGGCAGTGTTATTCACCGCCTGCACCCCGGCGTGAAGATACTTACGACCGTGTGCTATATGGT
Source organism: Treponema sp. (assembly GCA_031266095.1). The sequence continues at coordinate 4,081 of JAISBR010000094.1, forward strand.
TACGGTGATCTCTTTTGACCGGTATGCGCTGCGACCGCTCCTCCCTTTCCTTTTTTATCCCAGTATCCTCATCGCCCTGGGGGAACTCCCGCCGGCGCTCCTCTGCCGCCGGGCCGCCCTTGCCCTGCCGTTCTGTCTCTTTACGGGGATTTCCAACTGCGTCTTTGAGCGGGACGCCGCCGTGTATATGGGCTCCCTCGGGGTGAGTTTTGGATTTATATCGCTCTGTACGCTGGTACTGCGTACCCTGCTCTGTGTCGCGGCGGTGTTGATACTCATCGCGACAACCCCCTGGCCCCGGCTTTCCTCCCAGCTCAGGCGTTTTCGCGTCCCCGGCATCTTCATGACCGTTTTCGAGTTGTGTTACCGGTATATTGCCGTGCTGCTCGCCGAGGCCCATTCCATGTACATCGCCTACCTTTTGAGGAGCAGCCGCGGCGCGAAAGGCGTCGCCATACACCACATGGGCAGCTTTGTGGGCTGCCTCTTCCTCCGGGCCGCGGACCGGGCCGAGCGCGTCTACTCAGCCATGCAATGCCGGGCGTATGGCTCGGAACGCTCCCCGGATTTGCTAAAACAAGTAAGCGGCTGCTCATTCAAAACTGAAGTTTTGCAAGAGCCTCGTTTGTATGCCGGAAATTGCCGCTCCCTCACAGCGGCGGACGCGCTGTTTCCCGCGCTGACCGTTCCGCTCTGCGTCCTCTGCCGGTTTCTGGACCTTCCCGCCGCGCTGGGGCATTTGATAGGCAGGGTACTGCCATCATAGCGTTGCGGGACGTTTCAGCCGCTTACGGCGGCAATACGGAAACGGTCAGGGGCATAAGTTTTACCGTTGGGGAAGGGGAGGCCGTCGCTGTTCTGGGCGCCAATGGCGCGGGAAAGACGAGTCTCTTCCTCGCTATGGTGGGAGTACTGCTCATCGCCAGGGGGAGTATCACCGTTGACGGGGTGGAATTGCGGCCTGAATCGGATACACCGGGGGGCAAGCGGCAGGCGGCGTCGATTCGGGAAGAACTCCGCCGGCGGGTAGGACTGGTATTTCAAAATCCGGACGATCAGCTTTTTATGCCCCGAATCGATGACGATCTCGCCTTCGGCCCCCGAAACCTGGGGCTTGATACGGCGGAAATCTCCCGCCGGACCGAAGCGGCTTTGACGGCCCTGGGAATACCCCATCTCCGTTCCCGGTCTCCCTGGCGGCTTTCCGGTGGAGAGAAACGGCTTGCCGCCATAGCGGCGGTCCTGACCATGGAACCGGCCGTGATGCTCCTGGACGAGCCCACCGCGTTTCTGGATCCCCGTTCCCGCCGGACCCTGCAATCGGCGCTCAAGGGACTCCCCCATACCAAACTGATCGCCACACACGACCTCCCCTTTGCCGCGGAACTCTGCTCCGGGGCCGTCCTTCTCAAAGACGGGGCGCTCCGCGCGCAGGGACCAATCGAACAACTGCTCAATGACACGGCCCTGATGGAAGAATGCGGACTGGACGGTTGAACGCGGCGCTGCCGGGCATATAACAATACCGACCGCGGCTTACAGGGCCGGCGCATATAAAGATACCTCGCCGGCAGCGGGGTATTAGATACCTTTGTGTTACCTCATTTCCCTATCGGTTCCACAGCCATTTCCCGACGTACCAACTCGGCGATAATTTCCGCCGGGGTTTTATGGGCGGTTTCGGCATGAGCGGCAATCACCCGGCTGGTTTCAGGGTCGAGTTTTACCGACATACCATATTTACGGGCAAAATAACCTGGTTTGCTTAAATCCGGCATAATGGTGTTTTCGGTGTAATAGTCATCCCAATATTCGGCTTTCCGATCAGTCATACTTTTTCTTCTTCCATAACTTAGATTGTAGTGCCCCTCATACGGTACGGCAAGCCTGCGCATTCAGCGGTTTTTAATCGTCTTGTCCGCTAAGTGAACTCCTTACAGAATGAAGGCTGAGTAAATCTCGGAAGAGGGGCTTTTGAGATTGGTGGCGGATTCCCAGCGGAGACAGAAATAGATACGCTTACCCCGCCCCCCGCCAACAAAAAGCCCCGCAGGACTGCTCCCACGGGGCGACGCCACGGATGGCGCTGTACCCAAGCCGGCTGCCCGGCGGCCGGGTTAGTCCCGCTGGAAGCGGATCACCACGACGCCGCCGTGCCCCGCGCCGCCATCCATGTTGGCCCCACGCTCGCCGCCCGACCCGCCGTCACCGTAGTTCTTGCCGGCCGCGCCGCCGGAACCGGTGCCGGCGGCGTTACCGCCGCGTGAAAACTCGTTTGTTGTGGCCGCGGCCGCAATCCAGGCAGCGCCCGCGGCGGCGGCGTTCCAGGGAGCGCCACCCGACCCGCCAACTATACCCATGCCGGCCGCGCCGCCGCCGCCCCCGCCGGGAATACCGGTACTGCCGGCGGCGCCGTTGTATCCCTCTATATCGATATAAAGAGAGTTGGTCGCTTTGAGCGTATCCGCGCCCTTTCCGCCGGAGTAGGAGAGGGTGCCTGCTCCCGCGCCGCCGCCGCCGCCCGACCCGCCGTCTTTGCCGGTGGCATCGGTATTCCCGCCGCCTCCGCCGCCGGGAGCCACGGCGGTCCCGATAGAAGAAGTTCCTCCGTTCCCGCCGTTGGCCGCGCCCCCCGCGCCGACGGTTACCGTTACGGCGCTGCCCGTCAGGGACAGCGTTTGTCCGGTTTTATACAGCAGCCCCCCCGCACCGCCGCCGCCTGCGCAGTCATATACTCCGGAATGGCCCGCGCCCCCGCCGCCCGCCACGATAAGGTAATCGGCGGTAACGGAGGTATAGCCGGAAGGAAAGGTAAGCGCGCCTGACGTAGTGAAGGTGTGGATTTCCCACCACTTCAGCGGGGAGCTGCCCTCCACCTTCACCAGGCTTATGGTCCCGCCCCCGGCAAGGATAACCGGAACCGGGCCGACGGTCACCGCCGCGCCCAGATTGCCTTGAGTATCGCGGGTGGTAACGGTAAAGGTATACGATGAGCCTTTGGCAAGGGCGCTCCAGGTGTAGGTTCCGGTTCCGGGGTATACATTCTGGGCCGGCCCGGGAATCTCGTTACACTCGATTTGGATATAAGCCAGATCGGCGTCGCCGGGATCCGTCCAGGTGAGGACTACATTGCCGTCACCGGGGATTCCCTCAAGGCCCGTAACCGGCCCGGCGGGCGTTGTATCGTAAGTCGTGCCAGAGACGCTTACCCCCTCGCTCCGGTTGCCGCTGTGATCCACGGCTTTAACGGTAAAGGTATACGTTACCCCGCCGGCCAGCCCGTTCCAGGTGTA
>JAISBR010000205.1 GCA_031266095.1 Treponema sp.
TTTTTCCCGGCCATGGTTTTTATTTAAACCCCCCCCCCCCCCCCCCCCCCCCTCCCATACATTTTGCGTACATAACTACCGAAAGACAGCGAAAAAGGCCCCCTCTGCCGCGGCGCTCCTGCTCCTGGCGGCCGCCTGCCTTATCCCGCTTGCCTGTTCCCATCCCGTGAATGTGGGCGGCGGCGGCGAAAACGGCGAAAGCATGGTAACCATCACGCTCCCCGGCGCGGAGCGGTCCGCTTCCCGTTCCGCGGTTTCAGGCGCGACCATTGCCCAGCTGGAGTTCAGTCTGACCCTGACCAGGGGTTCGACCGTTAAAACCGCCGTCGCGCCGCCGGGGAAACCCACGGTTACGGTCCCCCTCGCGGCGGGGGAATGGCAGGCCGCGGCTGAGGCGTATTTGCCCGCCGGGCACGTCCACGTGGGAACCGGCTCCGCCACGGTAAAGGTGGGGCCGGGCCAGCCCAACAAGGTCATAATCACCATGGTGTTTGACAATACCATGCCCGCGGCCGTTACGGCGGACTATATGGGCCAGACCTATACCGCGGTCTACGCGGGAAACGCCGTGTACACGGTGGCCCTGAACAACTATGACCCCGCGGCGGCCGTGCAGATAAACGTAAGCAAGGCCCTCACGGAACAGGACATAAGCATCACCAATAACGGCTTGGCTACCTCGGCGTATGTGAGCGAGCCGAAGCAGGAGACCCTGCTCAGAGGAACCAGCCCGGCCTTCAGCGTGGGCGCGGGGAGCGGCTTCACCACCGCTTACACGGTAAACCTCGTCTACCCCGGCGGGTATGTACTGACCTTTGCCGGGGACGGGACAAACGCTCATCTCGATGGACCCGCGGCGGCGGCGCGATTTAGTTCACCCAGAGGCGTGGCGCTGGACGGCGCGGGGAATCTCTATGTGGCGGATAGCGCTAATCATCGTATCCGCCGGATAGTCATTGCCTCAGGAGCCGTAACGACCCTTGCCGGCAGCGGGACGGTGGGCGGCGCCGATGGACCCGGTGCGACGGCGCAGTTTAATAGACCCTATGGCGTGGCGGTAGACGGCGCGGGGAATCTCTATGTGGCGGATGGCGCTAATTATCTTATCCGCGCGATTACTCCCGCCGGAGTGGTATCGACCCTTGCCGGCAGTCTTGGTTACTATGGTTTTACCGATGCAATCGGTACGTCGGCGAAATTTAATGTTCCTGGAGATGTGGCGCTGGACGGCGCGGGGAATCTCTATGTGGCGGATGATGAAAACAATCGTATCCGTGCGATAGTTATTGCCACTCAAGATGTATCGACCCTTGCCGGAGACGGGACGCCGAACGCTTTTGCCGATGGAAACGGTACATCGGCGCGATTTAATCATCCCGCCGGCGTGGCGGCGGACGGCGCGGGAAATCTCTATGTGGCGGACGCCATGAATCATCGTATCCGTAAGATAGTGATTGCCACCAGAGATGTAACGACCCTTGCCGGAGACGGGACGGGCGGTTTTGCCGATGGACCCGGTGCAACGGCGCGATTTAATCAGCCTGGCGGCGTGGCGGCGGACGGCGCGGGGAATCTCTATGTGGCGGATTATGGTAATCATCGTATCCGCAAGATAGTGATTGCCTCAGGAGAAGTAACGACCCTTGCCGGAGACGGGACGGGCGGTTTTACCGATGGACCCGCGGCGGCGGCGCAATTTAACTATCCCTATGGAGTGGCGGTGGACGGCGCGGGGAATCTCTATGTGGGGGATGAAGGTAATAATCGTATCCGCAAGATATTTCCCTGAGTAATAGGAACGGACAGCCTCGAATTAATCCGTGATGACCTGTTTTCCCCGCCATTTGCCCCGGACCCAGCGCAGGTAATAGGCGCTGCCCCTGGTGATAAAATCCGCGCCCATGGCAAGCCAAACACCGAGCGGCCCCACGCCAAAAACGAAGGTAAGCAGATAGGCGGCGCTTACCCTGACGGTCCACATGGAAACCGTCGCCGCGATCATCACATAGCGGGCATCTCCGGCGGCCCGGAGGGCATTAGGCAGGGCGAAACTCATGGACCAGCCGATAGCCATGGAAATACAGTGGACCCGCAGGAAGGATTTCGCCAGTTCATGAGCGTCGGGACTCAGATTGAAACATCGTACCAGCGGTTCCATAAGAATATAGATAGCGCCGCTGATAATAAAAATAGTGATGTAGGACAGTTTCATTATCTTGGCGGTTTCTTTTTCCGCCTCGGCGTAATCGTTGGCGCCCACGCACTGTCCCACAATAGTGAGAAGCGTCATGCCGTACGCCATTCCGGGCATAAAGGAAAAAGAATTAACCACACTGGCAATGGCATTAGCCGCAATGGCGGCGGTGCCGAAGGCGGTAAAGATCCGCTGGGTTAGAAGTCTGCCGACCTGAAACATGGAACTTTCAAGTCCGCTGGGGATTCCCACGTTGAGGATATTGCGAATCATGGGCCGGTTCAGGCGGAACTCAAAGAATCCCGAAAGCGATATGGGACCGGTACGGCTGCGGACCAGCATGACAGAGGTGATCGCCGCCGCGATAATTCTGCTTGCGAGGGTGGAAATAGCCGCGCCGGCGACTCCGATTTTCAGCACAAAAATAAAATAGGTATTACCGCCGATGTTGATAATATTCACCAGCAGGGCAATCCGCATGGGAACCTTGCTGTTCCCCACCGCGCGGAAGAGCGCCGCGTTGGCGTTGTAGAGGGCCAAAAAAGGATATGAGAGAGCGGTAATGAAGAAGTAGAGCGCCGCCGCGTCCATCACATCGTTATCAATTTTTCCATAGAAGAGTCTGATTATCGGGCGGCGTAACGCCAGGCTTACAGCCATTATAACAAGCGAGACCAGGCTGATAATGTACACCAGCTGCCGTGAGGCGATTCTGGAATTGGCGTTGTCCCGGCGGCCGATGTATTGGCTTACCACCACCGCGCCGCCGGTAGACAGGGCGGTAAAGGCGATGATCAATAAATTATTGATATTATCAATGATATTAACCGCGGAGACGGCGAATTCCCCAACGGAGCTTACCATCACGGTATCCGCCGCGCCCATCGTAACGGCAAGGATCTGTTCGATCATAAGCGGCCACAGCAGGGCGAACAGAGCGCGGTTATTCCACCGTTCAGCCATTGATTCAGGGTTCAACGCGTTTCCGATCTCTCGGAAAGAGACTGGCCTCCTTAACGTTGGAAAGACCCAGTATCTTCTGGGTGAGCCGCTCACAGCCGACGGCAAAACCGCCGTGCGGCGGACAGCCGTATTTAAAAATCGCGAGGTAGCTTTCCATGTTTTCGGCTTTAAGGCCGAACTTGGGCAGTACTTCCAGCAGCGCCTCGTAGTTATCCTGCCGCCTGCCGCCGGTGGTGATTTCCAGCCCCCTGAATAGGGCGTCAAAACTCATGGTGCCGGCCGCGCCTTTTGGGCAGGTGTAGAAGGGCCGGTAGCGCCGGGGGAACTCGTTGACAAAAACCATGTCTGAGCCTTTCTCCCGTGCGGACCACTCGCAGATGAGGCGCTCCGCCTCGGGATTGATATCAAATAAACGCGCCGGCTTGTTTTTACCCGCGTTACGTAGCGCTTCATCATTGGCGATTTGCAGGGCTTCCTCGTAGGGAACAATGGGAGAGGCCGCCACCGCCAGGGCATCGGGAACAGCCGCGTTCCAGGCGGCAAGATCCTCGCTGTTCTTTTCACGCAGCTGCTGAAATACATACGCCAGCAGGCCTTTCTCCAGTTCGATTAAATCAAGCTCGGATTCGATAAACCCCATCTCAACATCGAGGGACACGTATTCATTAAGATGCCGGGGGGTATCGTGCTTTTCCGCCCGGTAGGCCGGGGCAACCTCAAAGACCCGCTCAAGACCGGCGGCGACCATGGTCTGCTTGTAAGCCTGCGGCGACTGGGCCAGGCAGAGTTTCCGGTCAAAGTACTCAACCTCAAACAGTCCGGCCCCGCCCTCGGTGGCACTGTTCACCAGTTTACTGGTTTTAATTTCGGTGAAATCCTGGGAACGCAGATACGCTGAAAAGGCCTCAATGATCGTGGCCTGCACTTTGAAAATCGAGCGGATACCGGGGTTCCGCAGAGAGAGGGTACGGTTGTCCAGAATCGCCTCAATGCCGGTTTTGTGTATATCGCCGTTTACCTGAAAAGGAAGATCCGGCGCCGCCCGGCTCAGGACTTCCAGAGAACGGACCCGAATTTCCGCTCCCCCGGGGGCCTTTTCGTTGAGCACCGGAATCCCTTGTACCCGTACCACGGACTCCAGGGTGAGGTCCGGTTTTTCTTTCAGTACAAGCTGCGCCATGCCGGAACGGTCCCGGAGGATTACGAAATTAACGCCTCCCATATCCCGAATCCGGTGCACCCAGCCGGCTGTCTCAATTTCAGTATCAGGACTGGTCCTGGCCATTTCCGCGATATTCCGAGCCAATACACGCATGCTAACCCCTTACTATAGCGGCGGCCGCCGCCTGATTCTATTTGTTTTACTGTACTTGAATTCATCTACCTTCAGCAATCCGTCCGAAGCGTTGAATCCCCGCCGGTTCCGGCGATGGTCCACTCCCGCTTGGTGAGCCGGGAGAGGAATACCGGGTCGTGGCTCGCCAGGAACAGGGCGCCGGAATATTCGGCCAGGGCGGCCTCCAAAAGACCGGTGGAGAGGAGGTCCAGATGGTTGGTGGACTCGTCCATGACGATCAGGGCGGGGTCGTGAAAGATACCCCGGGCAATGAGGAGCTTCCGCGTCTCCCCGGGGCTGGGCAGGGCCGATTTGAAAAGGAGCCGGGGATCGGAGCCGAGCCGGGAAAACCCGGAGAGTATCTCCCCCCGGTGTTTTTCTTCCTCCGAGAGCACCGCTTCCAGGATACCCCGGCTTTCTGCCGTCCCCAGTTCCTGGGGCAGGTACATCAGGGGCACGGAAAACCGGGGCAAGATATGCCGGAGGAGGGTTGATTTCCCCGAACCGTTGGGGCCGGTCAGGGCGATCCGGTCCCCGGGGCCGATAAACAGTTCCGGAAAGGAGAGCCGCCGCCCTTCCCCCAGGGGGATGCTTCCGGGCTCCAGGAAGAGGAGGCGGTCCGAGCGGGACTGCCGGCCCTTCAAGGTAAGGCCCCGCTTCCGTTCCTGGGGACCGGCGGCCTTTTCCAGGGCTGCCCCGGTCTTTTCCAGGCGGTTTTTCATCCGTTTGTATTGATCGGACCCCACCCGGTCTTTACCGGAAAGCCGGGCCAGGTTGATTTTTCCCCGGGCATCCCGGTCTTTGGGGTC
>JAISBR010000030.1 GCA_031266095.1 Treponema sp.
TTACGAACCTCGTGGGCATGATCACCGGCGTTGATTCGGTCAGGCTCTCCTGGACGGACCCCGCGGGTCCCGCTTTTTACGAGGCGAATATTTCGCATGACCAGGGCGGCGGGCCGGTCGGCGTACCCAAGGGAACGGAACAATCCGCGTGGAACGGCCTCTCCACCGGTACGGCGTATCAATTTACGGTTAAAGCCCTCAACGGTGGCTCGCCCGGGGGCGTCAGCGTCTCGATGACACTCGACCAGGACACGATACCTCCGGCGGCCGTCACGGGCCTTAGCGCAATCGACGGCGGCTTCGGTTCGGTTGAGCTCAAGTGGACCAATCCCGGTGACGCGGATGTGCAGTATGTGGAGATCACCTGCGAGCCCTTGAGCGGGCCGGCGCAGACGGTCAACGCGACTCCCGGAGCCGCCGGAACCTACACCTGGAACGGGCTGGCCGGCGGGGTGACGTATACCTTTACCCTCAAGGCCGTGGATCACAGCGGGAATCGGAGCGCGGGGGTCAGCGTCACCGGGACGCCTCTGGATGTGACGCCCCCCGGGCCGGTGACGAAGCTTCTGGGAATTCCCGGCAATGAACGGGTATTCCTTACCTGGACGGATCCCGGCGACGCCGATCTGGATTATATACAAATCGATTATGGCATGGCGCAGCAGGGGCCGGCCAAGGGAGCTCAATCCTACACCTGGAACGGCCTCTCCAACGACACGCCGTATACCTTTACCGTCAAAGCCGTCGATATCAACGGTAACCGGAGCGCTGCGGTAACCGTTGGTCCGGTTACCCCACGCGATAGTGTCGAAGGGACGGTCAGCTATATGCCGGTGGAGGGCGATCCCTCGAAGATATGGGAAATCCACACCTTCACCGCGTCGGTCACGCTCATGTTTTCCAGCAATGACCCTGTTACCGCCGATTACCTTATCGTGGCGGGCGGCGGCGGTTCAGGGGGCGACCGTACCAATAATACCGATCTTGACTTTTCCGGCGGCGGCGGTGCGGGGGGGCTGATGTACAAAACCAATGAAACACTGTCTCTGACGGGCAGCGCCGTGACGGTAACCGTTGGAGCGGGCGGCGGGGGCGGCGCCAAGGAGGCGCAGGGCGGGAACGGCGAACCGTCCGCCATCGGAACTATTACGGTTCCCGGCGGCGGGGGCGGGGGCGGCGCGCTTACCAATATGGACGGCAGACCCGGCGGATCGGGCGGCGGCAGCGGCGCAGGACAGGGGTCTAACCATGGTACGGCAGGCGGACGCAGCAGCAACGATCCTGCCATACTGGGAAATCCGGGCGGTAATGGCGGCGGCAATAGCGGCGGCAGCGGCGGCGGTGCGGGGGGTGCCGGGACTACTGAAGGTACGTCAGGCGCGACGGCAACCATGGGCGGCGCTCCCTGGAACGCAGCTACCGCGGGCGCTTCCTGGCTCGTGGACGCGACCAAAACAGCAGAGTTTCCGGCCGGCGTAACCGAGTTTTCACGCGGCGGCAATGGCGGCGGCACGAACGCCCCCCAGGGCGGCAAGGCCGGTGTCAATTACGGCGACGGCGGGTCGTCCGGCAACAACCGGCAGCAGCCGGGCGGCGCGGGGCATAGCGGCGTCGTGGTTATCCGCTTCCAGCGGGACTAATAGCTGCCGGGCTGCCTGCCCGCAGCATTATTTCGCTTCATGCCCCGCGGGAGCAGTCCCGCGGGGCTTTTTTGCGGGGCGGGGCACGGCGGTAAACCGGGTCAATAGGATCGGCGGGCAGAATCAGGGAAAATATCGATATCCTGGTCACGGAAGTGTCAAAGTTCACAGTGGAATAAGATGATGCCCATTTTTTACTTGCATGCAAACTATAAATATGCTATCGTGACTCCCATGGTGAAATATGAAAATAGGCAATAAACTGATCCTAATGATCATTGCCCTTACCCTTTTGGGTACCGGCATCCTCTTGGGAACCATTCTATACCGTTCCCAGCGGCAAATTGTGACGCTTACCAACAGCGAACTCCGGAATCTGGCGGATAATGAAGCCTCTAAACTGAGCCTGTGGCTCGAGTCCTATTTCGGCGTCGCCAGATCGCTCGCCCAGTCGATGGAAGCCTATGAAGGGATAGCGGCCGCTGAGCGGCGTTCCGTTTACAACCTTCTGCTTGAACAACTGACCAACTCAAACCCGGAAATAGCCGCCATCTGGACCTGCTGGGAGCCGGACGCCCTGGACGGACTTGACGCCCAATACGCCAATACCCCGGGGACGGACGAGACGGGAAGGTTCATCTCCTACTGGGCGCAGACTCCCAACGGGGCCAGCCTGGAAGCAGTAGTGGATTACACGGTCAGCGGCCCGGGGGATTTCTACCTTATCCCGCTGGGAACCGGGAAGGAAACCGTGCTGGAGCCTTATTTTTACGATATCCACGGAACCCAGACCCTTATTACCACCCTGGCGGTCCCGGTAAAAAACAGGGGCCGGACCGTCGGCGTGGTCGGCGTCGATCTGGCCCTGACCAGGATCCAGGCCGCCGCGGAGGCGATCGATCCCTACGAAGACAGCGCCGCGTCGGTTTTTACCAACGGCGCGCTTGTGGCGGGCTACTTTGACGCGGCAAGGCTTGGAAAAACAATGGACGAGGCCTACGCCTACGCGGCGGGCCCTTATTTGAACGACCTGAAGGCCGCCATTAAAAAAGGGGTCGAATTTGATTTTATAAACGATATTGATGTCAACGGTACTATAATGCGCTACGAGGTCATTTCCGTTCCCCTCGCCATAGGAAAAACCGACACCCCCTGGTCTCTGGGGATAGGGGTGCCGCAAAAAGTTATCAACGCTCCGGTAACCAGTATGCTCCGCCTGAGCGTCATTATAAGCGTGGTGATGCTCCTTGTCATTGCGGCGGCGGCTTTTCTGATTGCCCGTTCCATAAGCCGCCCCATCCAATACATGATGAAGGTCTTTACCGGCATCGGAGAGGGGGATTTGACCCAACAACTGGATATCCGGCGGAAAGATGAAATCGGGGATATGGCGAGAGTCTTTAACGGAACCCTGGACAACATAAAGAACCTGGTGGTCACCATCAAAAACCAGTCCGTCGCGCTTTTTGACATCGGGAACGAGCTTGCCGCCAATATGACCGAGACCGCCGCGGCGATAAACCAAATTACCGCCAACATTCAGAGTATCAAAGGCCGGGTTATCAACCAGAGTTCTTCGGTAACGGAAACCAACGCGACTATGGAACAGATCGCGGTCAATATAGGCAAACTCAACGGGCAGGTGGACCGCCAGAGTGAAAACGTCTCCCGGTCTTCCTCGGCCATTGAGGAGATGCTTGCCAATATCCAGGCCGTTACCCAGACACTGGTTAAAAACGCCGCTAACGTCAGGGACCTCACCGGCGCTTCCGATGTCGGCCGCACGGGCCTCCAGGAAGTGGCGGCGGACATTCAGGAGATAGCCCGTGAATCCGAGGGGCTTTTGGAGATCAACGCGGTGATGGAAAATATCGCCAGCCAGACGAATCTGCTTTCCATGAACGCCGCCATTGA
>JAISBR010000160.1 GCA_031266095.1 Treponema sp.
AAAATTGTACTTGCGGTGTTTCCCGGCCCGTGTTTTACTACCCCCCTGGTGCGGGTGCCTGGCGCCATAATTCCCCGTATCCACCCCCCCCCCCCCCCCCCCCCCGTCGATAGTTTCGCTCTCTAATTACCAGCTGCACCTCTCCCGTATATCATGCCGGATGCCCCCCGCGGGGTATACCGGCTTTTGGTATTACAACCTCACAATAAGGAGCTTCTCATGAACAAGAAAAGCGGCAAACGGCTCTTCTTCGGCTGCATCACGCTCATCGCGCTGATGCTGTGTATCGGTACGGGCTGCCCCAGCCCTACCGACAGCGGCGGTGGCGGCGGCGGGTCCACGACCATCACGCCCCAGACCATGGAGTATAACAGCGTGGATTCTGACGGCAATGCGTATCAATTGAGCATTACGGAAAACTTCGGCGGAGCAAAATACACCGCAAAGCAGGGTGACCGGTATATATTAACGATTGTATTGGTATCGGGAGGAATGCAAACCAGCAGCGGGACCGTTGCCGGCGCGGGCGCCGCTATTACACTGCGGCCCTCAAAAGGATCGGGGACGATTACGGTACAGATAAGCGGCGAAGACCTGACCGGTATCACTATTCCAGCCACCGTCAAAGATGATGACAACGCGGCGCTGCCAATTTCAAACGCTCCCATTACGTTAGCGCCTCTAACGGCGGAAGAGTACCTTGCGGCGAAATTAGCCGCGGAAATCAACGCCATCCGGGCGGGGAGTGCCACAGCGGAGGGCGCCACGGTAAAGCTTGCCGCGGACACTCAGGTAGGGATACCAAGTACCCTTACCGTGCCTGCGGGCGTTACGCTTGACGTGACGGCAGGCGGCGCGGCGCTCATCTTGGGATCACAAGCTGTTGGTAACACGCCTGTAACCTTGACCGTGAACGGCACGGTAATCGCGGGGTCTGACCATGTCCGCCTGGAAGACTCCCAATGGGGTGCGGCGACCATCAACGGGAGCGGGACCATCCGCCTGAATGGAAAAGGGAACCTCCTCTATGTCGAAGGTAACAAGAATGTTGCTAACCGGAAAATCATCCTTGACGGCGTTACGCTGGTTGGACTGGAAGACAACGACCAGGCATTGGTATATGTGGGTAAAGGCGGCGAGTTTGTCATGGAAAGCGGCGTAATTACGGGCAACAGTGCTACCAGCGACAATTCGGACGGGGGCGGCGTGAAAGTGCAAAAGGGCGGCAGCTTCATCATGGAAGGCGGAAAGATTTCGGGCAACAGCGCCAATGGCAGCGTAGGGGGGATCAATGGCGGCGGCGTGTATGTTGCCGATAATGGTTCCGTGTTCACCATGTCGGGCGGCATAATTTCAGGCAACAATGTCAGCGGCCCAGATGCCTGGGGGGGCGGTGTGGACGTGGAATTTTACGGCAGCTTCATCATGGAAGGCGGAGAGATTTCGGGCAATAGTGTCAACGGCAGCAACTACGCCTCAGGCGGCGGAGTGGATATCAGAGACAATGCCTCTTTCACCATGAAAGGCGGCACGATTTACGGCAACGTCTCGGTTGCTAACGCAGGCGGCAATGCCAACGAGACGAAAATAGGCGGTGCCCTGGTAAATGGCAAGGGCGCGGCGATTTCAGTTCTTGGCAGCAAGGCAGTAGCAAAGTGGGGCACAGGCGGGACCTACACCATAGGCGGCGTAGCCCAGTCCGGCGGCAGCGACATAGGCAGTACGGACGAGACACTGATTGCGACACCGTAAAGTGTTTTAAGGCACAGGGAGTACGGGGCAACCGCTCAGTACTCCCTTTTAATCATCAAGTCCAATAAGGAGGTCATTATGGCAGTCATTGATGATGTTCCCGAGGTCCTGCACCGTATCCGGGCACGACTCTATCCCAACTACCTCACCACCGTGGAGGGTGCGTATGTCGCCCGCACCGACGACGAGGCGGCCCTCTCCATCGAGAAGGTCTGCGCCGCCATGAAAAACCGCGGCGGCTTCACCGGCGAGTACGAGGACGCCGTGGAGTACAACCGCCTCTTCATGAGAGAGGCCGCTTACCAGCTCTGCGACGGGTTCTCGGTCAACTTCGGCGGCTTCTTCACCGTGCGCCCCCGCATCGGCGGCGCCTTCAAGAACGCCGTCGAACCCTGGGACCGGGACAAGCACCCGGTCCGCTTCAGCTTCCACACCCTCAAAGCCCTGCGGGACATCACGCAGCACATCGAAGTGGTCATCGAGGGCGTCCACGACGGCTCCGGCTACATCGCCGAATTCACCGACGTATCCACGGAGGCGGAGAACGAGAGCCTGACGCCCGGCGGCATGTTTGTCATCGAGGGCCACAAGCTGAAAATAGCCGGGACCCACGTTGACAACGGCGTGTACTTCGTACTGGCGAGCAACCCCGTGTACCGGGAAAAGGTCGACGAGCACTACGCGGAAAACATGCCCGGCAAAATCATCGGCAAAATCCCCAACCTCGCCGCCGGGGGGTGGAAACTGCGGATAATCACCCAGTTCGCCGCTGGCGGCGCCTTCACCAAAGACCCCCGCACCATCGACTTCGCCCCCATATTAACCGTCTCCGCCCCGAACTAAGCGCCCGCCGCCCAACCACCAAACCCTCCAGCCGGAGGGTTTTTTTTCGCCGCCTGAGCACAAGCGCTGTCGACACCGCCTCGAAAAGCTCCCTCAGCCGGCCTAGCTGAGGGAGGTGAGCCAGGCTAGCAGAGGGAAATGAGCTAAGCTGGCAGAGGGAAGTGAGCAAGCCTAGCAGAGGGTGGCTTCGCTAGCCTAGCTGAGGGGTACTTTGCTAGCCTAGCTGAGGGGTACTTCGCTAGCTTAGCTGCGAGGGACTTCGCTAGCCTAGCTGAGGGTGGCTTCGCCAGCCTAGCTGAGGGAGGTGATTCCAACTTGGAATCAGCCCCCTCAATTGGCCTCGAAAAGGCTCACTATTCCGGCACGGAATAGGGCCGGAACCGGCCTTCAGGATTAATTCAGCAGCGTTACATTCTCATGGCGATTCCAGCGTACCGCGATGTCCGCGGGGCTCTCGGCGGCGATATTTTTCAGGCTCTTGTTGGCGCCCAGTTCCAGCAGCAGCAGGATGGTATCGGTATTGCTCTGGCGGGCCGCGTAATGGAGGATGGTGTTGCCGGAAGCGTCCCGGGCGTTTATCGCCCTGCCTGAAAAGAGGGCGTATATCCCCTCAGAGCCTTTGGTAAGGACAATTTCGGCGGGAGTTCTTCCGTCGCCGGCGGTGGAGAAGGGATCGGAGCCGCTGTCGGCCAGGAGTTTAGCCGATTCCCACGCGCTCAGATCCACCGCGAGACGCAGGGGGGTACGGCCGTTGGAATCCACCGCGGTCCGGCGGGCCCCCTGATCAAGGATTATCTTGACCGTTGACGCCGGCGCTTTTTCCCGCAGGGCGATGTGCAGGGCGGAATTGCCAAAGTCATCGCTGCCGTTTATGCGATCCTTGGTCAGCAGGGTAGATACCATGCGGGGCGAGACGTTTAAAGCGGTCTGGAACGGGGTCCGCTCACGGGTATTCCGGGCATGGATTGAAACGCCCATCCGTAACAGGACATTTACCAGATCGGAGCGTTCCATATTGACCGCCATGTGGAGGGGTGTATCGCCCCGGACATTTCTGGTCATGGGGTCCGCTCCCCGCGCCGCCAGCCGTTCCATTGATCCGGTATAGCCGGCTATAACCGCTTCCATGAAGGGGGTATTGCCGTCGGTGTTCCGCACTTCGGGATCCGCCCCCCGGCTTATAAGGATGATCTCAATATCGCTGATGCCCAGGCGTACCGCATCGTGGAGCGGGGTATTGCCGCTGAGGTTATGGGCGTTGATATCTATTCCCGATTCAATCAGGGTAAGGGCGGAGTTTTTCGCGTTCCAGCGTACGGCGGCGTGGAGTACCGAATTGCCGAAGGTGTCACGGGCGTGGAGATTGGCCTTGGAGGCAAGCAGGGTTCTGACGGTTGACGCGCCGTCATGCTTGACCGCCATGAACAGGGGCGTTTCTCCGGTGGCGTTCGCTGTTTCCACCGATAAGCCCTGCTGGATGATAAAGGGGATGTGCTGATCCATTTTCCACTGCGCGGCGTAATGGAGCATACTGTTTCCCAGCCCGTCCCTGGCGGTGATGGTCCGGGGATTAAACATCCACTGCCGCCGCTCTCCGGGGGAAGTAAGCGCGAGGTAGAGCGGGCTTTCCCCCGCCGAGTTGGACGCGAAAATATCCGCTCCCCGGGAGATGAGGAATTCCCCGCTTTCCCGCTGATTGGTCCGCACCGCGATATGCAGGGCCGTATCCCCTTCTTTATTGCGGGCATTGACCAGGGCCCGCTGATCGAGGATAAGGGAGATGATACTGGGATCGCCCCGGTTTTTGACTGCCGCGTGGAGCAGGGTGTTTCCCGCATTGTCGCTCTGGTGTACCGTTTCAGGGGTTATGAGTTCGTCCAGGGCGAACCCGTTATCCCGCATGGCCCGGTCAAAGGGGGTAACGCCTGAATTATCCGCCGCGAACAGATCCGAGCCATAGACCAGGAGCAGGGGAATGAGGTTGATGCGGTTTTCTTCCACCGCCAGGTAGAGGGGGGTCTTCCCGTCGATATTCCTGATTGAAACGTCCGACCCGCCTCCAAGGAGTGTTTGCGCCAGATAGGGACTCCGGTTCAGGGTAACGATAATATGCAGCGGGGTTTCACCGTGTTCATCACGGAGGTTCGGGTTGGCCCCGTAGTCAAGGAACAGGCCCAGGGCCTGGAGATGCTGCTCGGCGGGAATACCGATATGCAGGGGTGTATTCCCCTTGGCGTCCTGGGCGTTTACTTCCGCGCCCTGGTTGAGGAGCATCTGCATAATCCAGATGTTGCCGGAACGGGCCGCCTCGTGCAGGGGTGTAGCGCCGGCGAGGTTTTTGAGATTGACGTCGGCCCTTTTCTCAATGAGGAATGAGATAAGGCCTTCATGGCCTTCCCGGGCGGCGTAGTGCAGCGGGGCAAGTCCGTCGCTGCGGCGGACATTGTAGTTGGCGCTGCGGGCGGCCGGGGCAAAATAAGGGAATACAGGGTTTTCCGAGACCGCGCCGGCAAGGATAAGCCGCTCGGCGATTTCGATATGATCCCGCGAATCCGGCCGGAGCAGGGCCAGATCAAGGGCGTTGTTCCCGTCAATATCTTTTTTCTCCGCGGCATTGCCCGGATTATCGGCGGTTGAGAGAATGTCGTCTACCGCCGGGATATTGCCGGCGATACTTGCCAGGTGGAGGATGGTTCTTCCCTCAGCATCGCTTGTTTCAACGGTGGCGGGGGTCAGGATGGCCTGTAGAAAAGCCTGGTCCCCCTCAACGGCAAGTATAGCGGGGCTTGACCAGGCGTTGATGGGCTTATGTATATCCGCGCCCGCCGTGACCAGTATCCTGGCAATTTCGGGATCACCTTTTTCCGCGCAGATCCCCAAAGGCGTCTGGCCCTCATCGTCCTGGGCGTCTACCTCAGCGCCAAGGGAGATGAAAAAGGCCGCCAGGGTGGAGTCTCCTAATTCCGCGGCGTAGTGGAGTGGCGTCCTGCCCAGGGAATCCCGTGCGTGAACATCTACTTCCCCCAAAAAATAATCCTTAGCCCGGCCGTCGCCCTGGGCCAGCAGTGACCATACATCCTCACGAGGGCGAGGGGCTTCAACCGGCTTGGGCTTTGGGGCGCTGCGACAGCCCGCCATAATCAGGAAATACACCCCTAAACCCGTGATAAACGCTCTGAAAAGAACTGTAGACTTCATACCATAATATCGGCAAAAGAGCTGCTCTTTTGAAGGTTCCGTACCGGAACCTTGACATAATTCATCTCATTATAGTATAACTCTCTTATCGTCTTTTGCGGCCTTGGTGGAACTGGTAGACACGCCAGCTTGAGGTGCTGGTGCCGAGAGGCATGGAAGTTCAAGTCTTCTAGGCCGCAAATCTGTACAGAATAACGATCAATTATATCTGCTATATCTGCCGGCCATTAGGGGCCAAAGCCCGGTATGTATCCCTGTATTCCCGAAAGAGCCGCTCGTAGAGAGAGGCGTTTTTTTCGTCGGGAAACAGGCGGCTTTCAATGCGCGTCAAGGCGGAGGCGGCCTCGGTAAACGAGGAATACCTGCCCAAGGCGCTTGCGCCGATAACGGCAAGCCCCAGAAGTTCCGCTTCCTTTTGCGCTGGGACCAGAGTCTCTTTTCCGGTAACGTCCGCTTTGATTTGATTGAGGATGCGGCTTTGGGCGGCGGCCCCTGACAGGCGCAATTCCCCTACTTCCGCGCCGGCTTCTTCCATTACGGTGATCACGTCCCGAATGGCGAAACAGATCCCCTCAAGTATGGAACGGGCAAATTCGGCCCGGCCCGAGGAAAGGCCTAGTCCCCGCAAGACGCCTCTAACCGCCGGGTCCCAGATAGGGGCCCGTTCCCCGGCAAGGTAGGGCAGAAACACAAGACCCCCCGCCCCCGGCCGGGAAGCGGCGGCAAGGGCGTACAATTCCTTGAAATCCGCAAGGCCCAGGAGATCCCGAGCCCATTCAATGGCCTTGCCGGTAGTGGAGATGATCCCCGAAAGATTCCAGAAGGGCTTTATGGGGTGACCGTATGACATGAGCCGCTCATCGGTAATCCGCTGTCTGGTACAGACGTTTATCCCCTCTGAAGTCCCGGCCCGGTCACAGGCCTGGCTGGGGCTGGTAACCCCGGCGCCGAGAATAGCCGCAAAGAAATCCGGGCCGCCTGAAACCACCGGAGTCCTTGGCGTCAGCCCCAGGCGGGCGGCCACGGCGGGAAGAAGGGTTCCGAATGTTTCACCGGGTTTGATGAAGGGGGGGAATTTCGCGGCATCGAGTTTCAATTTTGCAAGAATACCGGCGTTCCAGAACCAGCGGTCAAATCCCTCAGCGGGAAAGACCGTTCTTGCTTCTCCGGTGAGGGCACAGGCCAGATATTCGGGGCAGCCCAGGAAAAAATTTGTCCGCTCATACAACTCAGGTTCGTCATTTTTGATAGCCAGGGCCTTGGGAAGATAGAATCCGGGATCCACATAGCCGCCCATAAGCGCGGAAACTTCCGAGGCGGCAGCCACAGCCCGCCGCTCCAGCCAGAGCCGGGAGGGAGCCGCCGGCAGATTGAGACCCTCGGCGTCAAGGACCGGCCCGCCCAGCACCGGCGTCAGGCTGGGACCGTTTCCGCTGATTACAATGACCTCCACCGGGGACAGGGAACCAGCGGATGCAGCAAAACGGCGGCAACATTCTTCAAAGGAACGCAGCCACTGTCTGCTTTCCGCCTCATGACGCGTACCGTCACCGGTGCTTATTGAGAGGGGAAGGGCGGCAAAGACCAGCCGGTCCCCGTCAAAATTCCACAGCGCCGACTTAAAACTTGATGTCCCAATATCTATGGCCAGTATCACGCTTCATTTTACCCGGCAGGACTTTCACTTCTTCGCCAGTTCCGTCACGCTCGTCACCAGTCCCGCCAGGTTTTGAATATCCGACGGGATAATGATCTTGGTGGCCTGGCCTTCGGCGACTTTTTGCAGGGCCTCAAGGCTCTTGAGTTTTATCAACGCTTCGTCGGCGGCGACCGCTTTGAGCAAGCTCAGGCCCTCGGCGGTGGCTTTCTGGATGTTGAGAATCGCTTGGGCCTCGCCTTCGGCCTCCCGAATCGACGCCTCCTTGGTAGCTTCGGCCTGCAGGATCATCGCCGCCTTTTCAGCCTCGGCCTTGAGGATCGCCGAAGCCTTCTGTCCCTCCGCCACCAGAATCGCCGACTGCTTTTCACCTTCCGCCTTGAGGATCGATTCCCGGCGTTCCCGCTCGGCCCGCATCTGTTTCTCCATGGCTTCCTGGATGCTCTTCGGCGGCGTGATGTTTTTCACTTCGACCCGGTTCACCTTGATGCCCCAGGGATCGGTTGCCTCGTCAAGCACGATCCGCATCCGGCTATTGATCATGTCCCGGCTGGTAAGGGTTTCGTCCAGTTCAAGCTCACCGATGATGTTCCGCAAAGTGGTAATGGACAAGTTCTCAATGGCCATAAAGGGATTCACCACGCCGTAGGTGTAGAGTTTGGGATCGGTGATTTGCAGATAGATCACCGTGTCTATCATCATGGTGACATTGTCTTTGGTTATAACCGGCTGGGGCTCAAAATCAGCCACCTGTTCTTTGAGGGAAACTCTGTTGGCGAGCCGATCAATAAACGGTACTTTTATATGAATACCCACGCCCCAGGTATCGCAGTAAGCGCCCAATCGCTCAAGCACACAGGCGTTTGACTGTGAAACGATTCTGATATTGGTGATAATCAACAGCAGAACAAAAGCAACTAACACAATAAGCACATAAGTCATAACAGTACCTCCATTAACTTTCATCAGGAAGAGGACGGACAATGGCCTGTACGCCTTCAATCCGAATCACTTCACATTTGGTTCCTTCAGGTATATCGGAATTATCCGGCGAGCGGGCGGACCAGATTTGGCCGTTCAGTTTCACCTCACCCTTTTCAAATTCGCCGATCCTTTTGATAACCAGCGTGTGCTTGCCGATTAGGCTGTCTACGTTGGTTTTTTCCCTGCCGATTTTGAATTTCTTAATCGCCAATGGCCGGGTAAATATAAGCAGAACCGCCGCGATTCCGAGAAAAATCAGAAACTGAACCGCAAAAGGTATATCCAGGAGCGAGAGAAACACCATGGCCAGGGCCGCCAGGGCGAACCAGACCGTGGTAAGTCCAAGGGTAAACACCTCAATAAGGGCGAAAATAATGGTAAGGGCAACCCATATCCAGCGCGGGGAAATAAAACCAAATTCAAACAGCATATACAGAACTGTAAGATTCAAAGAACAAGGTGTCAAGTAATCGCGGGGGGGAGAAGCGGTGGACATGGTACGGCCAAACCGGGAAGTACGGAGAAAGGAATATTAAAAAAACCTCATTTTCATCACAATCACAAATCAAACTGTTGATCGGGGGATACTTCCATTCTGTTAACTTGTTGACAGTGGGAGCCACAGGCCCTCTATCGCCAGGGCCGGGAAAGCATATCGGAGCCTCAGATCGTCCATCGCGAGGCGGCTCCCCTCAAAATCAAGCCCCACAAAGGCGGTCAGGTTCTGAGGGCATATCACATCGGTGAGGATAAGACCGTCCGCGGTGCCCCATGATACAAGCTGTCTTCCCAGCCGGAGGTTGAACCTCCCAACACCCCAATCAAGCCATGCTTCCCCCAGGGCAAAACCGGTACGATCATTACTCACGGCGTTATACTCAACGGACAGAGAGACGAAGGCCGCAGCCTCACCGGAAGCGACATTGATTTCCCCGGTAAAGGCGTTACGCGAATCAATCAGCCCCCGGTCTTTTGAAAAGGGCAGGGCCTGGATGGTCTCCACCTATCCGTGAAGATCAATATTGACCTGGGCGGTCAGCAGCAGGGCGGCATAAAGAAGGGAAAAAAGAACGTAAACTGGTTTTTCAGATTTGCCATATTGTTTGTCAAATACAACATATTGCGGTGGTATTATCAACGGCTCATTTTACCGGCTGGCGGAGATAGCCTCAAGTCCTGGCATTGGGTATAATGCCGGTATGAATTTTACCATTACCCCGGAAGAACAGCGGATTCTGCTGACCAATGCCCGGGAGAGCATTGCCTCCCGCCTGGAAAGCCGTGAACCTCAATACCACGATGTCAATCCCGATGAGCATCCGACGCTGAAAATTCCCTGCGGCGCGTTTGTGACTCTGCACAAAACGGCCGCTGCCGGAAAGCGTGCTTTGCGGGGATGCATCGGCAGGATGACCGCGAGCCTGCCCCTGGAGGAAACGGTCCGCACCATGGCAAGGGAGGCGGCCTTCGGTGATCCCCGGTTTCCGCCGCTCAGGCGGGATGAACTGGACCAGTGCCTCATTGAGATTTCCGCCCTGTCGCCCCTGGCAATCTGTCCGGATCCGCAGCAGGTGCAGGTCGGTATTCACGGCTTGTATCTGGTGAGGGGCGGCCGATCGGGAGTACTGTTACCCCAGGTGCCGCTGGAGCAGGGCTGGAATCTGCATGAATACCTGGACTACATCTGCGTCAAAGCAGGCCTTCTCGCCGATTCTTACAACGCCCCGGACGCGGCTCTCTACACGTTTACCGCGGTTGTCTTTGGGGAAGCATGAGCAATCCGGACAGGAGTTTGTTGAGTTTTACGCATAAAATCCCGAAAAATCGCCTGACAGGCGGTTTTTTGCCTTGCAAATTTCGTCGAACCGAAGGTTTGCAAGAGCCCATAAATTGTGGTTTTTGCAGTACAAAGTGATGCAAAAATCAACAAGTGCAGCAGGCTCTTGGGGACCTCTCGTCTTTGCCGGCGAAAGTTTTGCCCGCCCAAGCGGCCTTCCCCCGCTACAGCAGCGTGGCCAGCATTATCGCTTTGATCGTGTGCTTGCGGTTTTCAGCCTGGTCCCAGGCGCGGCTTTGAGAACCGTCGATCACATCGGCGGTTACTTCCTCACCTTTGATCGCGGGCAGGCAGTGGAGAAAGATACTGTCCTTACGTCCGGTTTTGTCCATCAGTGACCGATTCACCTGGTAGGGCATAAGGAGGGACCGGCGTTCCTCCCGCTTGTCCTCCTCGCCCATGGATGTCCAGACATCGGTGTAGACAGCGTCGACACCGTCAATGGCGGCGGTGTCGGCGGTAACGGTTATGACCGCGCCGGAGGAGGAGGCCAGGGAGTCGCACTCTTGGCGCAGAGCCGCGTCGGGGCTCAGCTCCGGTGGGGTCATAATAGTGAAGTGTACTCCCAGTTTGGCGCAGATCACCATGAGGGATCTGACCACGTTATTTCGGCCATCCCCCACAAAGCAGAGGCTCTTGCCCCTGGCCGGGCCAAAACTCTCCTCCAGGGTCATAATGTCCGCGAGAGCCTGAGTGGGGTGGAACCGGTCGGTGAGCCCGTTATATACCGGCACGCCGGAATACTTCGCCAGGCTCTCCACTGTTTCCTGCTTAAAGCCCCGGAACTGGATGGCGCTGAACATCCTGCCCAGCACCCGCGCAGTATCTTCAATAGATTCCTTAGTTCCAAGGTGAATATCCAGGGTGGAGAGGAACACCGGATGTCCTCCCTCTTCGCCGAAGGCAGTTTCAAAGGCGCAACGGGTCCTGGTGGAACGCTTTTCGAAAAGCAGGGCGATGGTCTTGCCGGTAAAACGCTGAAATATCGTGCCGCTTGAACTTTCGGCCTTGACCTGCTTTGAAAAATCCAGCAGGAACCGGATTTCCTCCGCAGTATAATCCAACCAGGTAAGCAGGGAACGCCCTTTTAACGCAGTAGACATAATAACCTCCATGCTTACGGTAGCACAAGGAAGCGTTTTATTAAATAGACTTGTTCGCTAACCCTGTTAAATCCGTAATTCAAAGTTGATAATACCACATATAAGAGTCATTCTTGACAAATATTGCAACTATTCAGCCGATTTTCCTATAGCAAGTGTTATTGTTATGTGATATAATAAAACACGGGATGGGAAACAGTATAAACATACAGGAGACCATAGAAAGGGCTCGGAAACAAATAACAAACGAGCCGAACCTCTCACCGGCCTTGAAAACCACTTTTGACCTGCTCATTAACCTCTGTCTGCTCCTTGCCGAAACACGGTTGGTAAAAAATTCATCAAACAGTAACATTCCGCCATCGGCAGACCCGAAGCGGGAAAAAACATCAAAGGCCAGAGGAAAAAGGAAATCCGGCGGACAGGCTGGGCATCCGGGGGCAACCCTGAAGCCGGTGGATAAGCCGGACAAGATAGCCGGAGGGTAAGATGGGCGGGATAGCCTGTCTAAGGGGAGACAATCGGTCTCTCAATAAAGAAAAAACTCAAAACCGCAAGCAGATAGCCCACTCCCAATAGCAAAACGCAACAGGCTGCTAGTATCCAGACCTCATTCAAACTGTGGATATAGGCGCTTAAGCTTAATACGGGCATCGGCAGTAGTAAATCTCCAGTTGATTTTACACGCTTCCTGGTTCCGTCTGCTATTCCATGC
>JAISBR010000128.1 GCA_031266095.1 Treponema sp.
TCATCCTACAACTTTATAACTATTTTGCGGCAGGTTTCCAATATCGGCATCCTCTCCGTTGGCATGACCTTTGTACTCATAGCCGGGGGTATCGATCTTTCCATAGGAAGCGTACTGCCTCTGGTTGGCGTTTCCGCAGCGCTTATGATGACCAGGGGAGGAATGCCGCCGGCTTTTGCTTTTTCCACCGGCATACTGATAGGGATAGTTGTGGGCTTGTTTAACGGGTTGGTTATTACCTATACCCGTATGCCTCCCCTGATAATGACCCTGGGCGTGGGGTATATATGCAGGGGGCTGGCTTTTATTGCCACCAGCGGGTATCCCGTTTATGAGTTACCGGCGGGCGCCGGCATTCTGGGCCAGGGCTATGTTTTTAAGGTGATTCCGGTTTGCGTACTTATTATGGCCGGCGTTATTGTGTTTGGGGCAGTCATTTTGAACCAGACCCGATTGGGCCGGCAGTTTTACGCGCTCGGTGGCAATGAGGAAGCCGCCCGGCTTTCGGGTATCAATGTAAAACGCACCAGGATAATCGCCTATGTATTCTGCGGCTTCCTGGCCGGGATTTCGGGGATTGTGATGATGTCCCGGCTTAATTCAGGGCAGCCCCTTTCCGGCAGCGGCATGGAAATGGACGCCCTTATCGCCTGTGTAATCGGCGGCATCAGCGTAGCCGGCGGGGAAGGCCGGGCCACCGGTATGATTGGCGGTATGCTGGTAATGGGCGTCCTTGCCAACGGCCTTGCCGTGGCCGGCATGAATGAATATGTACAGCAGGTGATTAAAGGCTCGGTCCTGGTTATCGTGGTCGCCGTTGACAGCCTTTCGCGGCTGCGTAAAAACTAAGACCGGTTTAATTGAAAACGACCTTGAATGATTCTCCTTTATTTGTTGCCTTCATTGAAGCGTCATGCACGTTAGACCCGTATCTCTTGTGTAAGGAGACACGGATCATGAAACATTCGTTTTTTCCCCTGAATTTTGGACCCCTCTTGCTGGTTGTGGTGCTGTTTTGGGACTGCGCCGGTTTTAAGACCCCTCCCGGAGAGCCGCGCTATCTTCCCGGCCTGTACGAAGGTATAGGACAAGGCTTCCGGGGTCCTATTCATCTTTTGGTACAAGTCAACGCCGCCGGAATTGCCGGCCTTGAAATCCTCGACCACGGGGAAGACGAACAGATAGGCGGCGCGGCCCTGGATGAACTCCTGGCCCTGGTCCTGGATACCGGCAGCCCGGACCCGGACGGTATTTCCGGCGCTACCGAGTCATCCTCCGGCTTTCTGGCCGCCCTGGCAGACGCTTTAAGCCGCGCGGAGACGCCTTGAATCGCTGATTCGGTCTGCTCCGTGTTCCGTCCTCTGGTAATTCCCTGGAGAAGACTATAGAATAGGAACAATGAAAGCAGCGGCCCCGTTCACGATTATCTATGAGGATGACCGTATTATTGCGGTAAACAAGGCTGCGGGTATATCTGTGGGAGGCGACCGGTGGGATGGGGCCTGTGAGCGGCTGGACAAACTCATTGAGGCGCGCTATTCAGGGCGGATTTTTACGGTACATCGCATAGACCGGGATACTTCGGGGGTAGTGGTATTTGCCAGGGACCCGGAGACCCACAAGCGGCTTTCCGCGGCCTTTGAGAACCGGCAGGTTATCAAGCGGTATATCGCGGTGATTCATGGCCGCCCCTCCTGGAAGGAAACCGTCTGCGATCTCCCCCTGGTTCCCGACGGCGACAAACTACACCGGACCATCATTGATAAATACCATGGCAAAAAAGCCCTTACCCGGTTCCGCATAGCGGGGAGTGCGGGGAATTACACCGTGGCGGAAGCCCTGCCCGAAACCGGAAGAACCCATCAAATACGAGTACATTTGGCAAGTCTGGGGCACCCCATCGTCTGCGATGCTCTCTACGGCGCTATAGCCCGCAGAGGGGGTTCAGAAAAAGGGGTGTTCCTGTCATCTTTCAAGAAAGGCTGGCGCGGGAACTCTGTGAACGAGCGGGCGCTTCTTTTCAGACTGGGCCTTCACGCAGCGCGCCTCTCTCTGCCTGATTATACGGAAAGAGACTGCCCGGCCGGCAGAAAGGACGCGGCAACCGACGCAAACCCGCCGGCACTACCGCGCCCGGATGCCGCCGGAAATGCGGACCGGGGACTCAGCTTCTATGCGCCCCCGGCCCGGGACATAGGGGCCCTCATAAGCCAGCTTGAAAAGTGCGGAGGGTTTACCCTTCACTCTTGCTGATGTTCTCCCGCATGATTCATGTATGACTCCCGCAATTACGCTCCACCGCGTTAATTAAGTCATTATCTGCTCGTCTATAGGTTGTCCGCCGGGGACCATGGGAAGCACCTTCTCATCCTTGTCAATGACCGCTTCAATAACCGCGGCGCTGCCGTCCGCGATGTCTTTAAGGGCATGGTCCAGAGCCTCCGCGAAAGAGGTTTCATCGGCGGCGCGGTAACCCGGAAGGCCGTAGGCGTCCGCCAGCTTAACAAAATCCGGCGGCCGGTCCAGGGTGGTTTCGGAATAACGGCTTTCATAAAAGAGGCTCTGCCATTGGCGCACCATACCAAGGACGCGGTTGTTGCAAATCACGATGAGGAGGGGGACGCCGTAGTTTTTCAAGGTCGCGAGTTCTCCACAGTTCATCCTGAAACAGCCGTCTCCCGTAAAGAGCACTACAGGCCGCGCGGGGTTGGCGATCCTGGCGCCCATTGCCGCGCCCAGGCCGAAGCCCATAGTCCCGAGACCCCCGGAGCTGATAAAGGACCGGGGCCGGGCAACAGGGTAAAACTGGGCGGTCCATATTTGGTGCTGCCCCACATCCGTAGCGACAATGGCGTCGGCCCCCAGGCGGCGGGCGGTCTCCTCGATCACGAACCGGGGATGAAGTTCGGTCTTACGCTGGTGGGCCTTGGGAACATGGTTTTTCCACTGTTCTATCTCGCCGTTCCATCCGGTTTCCATTTGGCCGGGGAGCTTTTCAAGGAGTCTTTTCAGGGCGGCTTTGACATCGCCGATCACGGCGGCGTCGGAGCGGACATTTTTGTTAATCTCCGCCGGGTCTATGTCGAAGTGAAGTACCTTGGCGGTCTTGGCGAATTTATCCGCCCGGCTTGTAACCCGGTCGGAAAACCGGGCGCCTATGGCCAGCAGCAGGTCTGCTTTCTGTATTGCCTTGTTGGAGGCCACCGTGCCGTGCATGCCGATGAGACCGGTACAAAGCCGGTGATCCGGGGGAAAAGCGCCTATACCCATAAGGCTCAGGGCCACCGGCGCGTTGAGCCGTTCCGCGAGTTGGGCCAATTCCCCGCAGGCCCCGGAGATAACAACCCCCCCGCCCGCGTAAATGACCGGCCGCCTGGAAGCGGCGATCATGGCCGCGGCCCGGTCTATGTCGCCGGCGGTAAAAGTAAGCCGCTCGTTCCGCTCCGCCAGGCGGCGGGCCCGGGCGCTCAATACCAGGGTCCCGCCGGTGTCCTTTTCCAACGGGAGTTCCGCCGGATCGGCCACCTTCTCCATGCCGGGGATCCATTCCCCCATTTGGGCGGTGATGTCCTTGGGAATGTCGATGAGTACCGGGCCGGGCCGTCCGGACTGGGCTACTACAAACGCCTCCCGGATGATTTCAGCCAACTCATCTATGTTTTTTACGATCCAGTTGTGTTTGACTACGGGCATGGTTACCCCCGCGATGTCCACTTCCTGAAAACTGTCCTTCCCCAGGAGGGGGACCGTCGCGTTTCCGGTGATAGCCACCAGGGGCACCGAATCCATCGCCGCCGTGGCGATCCCCGTAACCAGGTTCGTCGCCCCGGGGCCGGAAGTGGCGAGGCATACCCCCACCTTGCCGGAGGAGCGGGCATAACCATCCGCCGCGTGGGCCGCGTGCTGTTCGTGGCTCACCAGAATGTGCCGTATCCGGTCCTGATGCTTGAACAGTTCATCATAGATAAATAATACCGCGCCCCCAGGGTAGCCAAACACTGTGTCCACCCCCTGCTCAATGAGGGCTTCGATTAAGATACGGGCGCCTGAATACTGCATAATCACTCCTTGAAAATCGCCCCTCCGGCGGCTGAACCGACCTGCCGGGCGTACCGGGCAAGATAACCCGA
>JAISBR010000036.1 GCA_031266095.1 Treponema sp.
AACAAGCATACCCCGCCAGTACAATCAACAACCGCGCGGCAGAGCCGCGGGGTATTAAACCCATATGCGTTTACTTAGTTGGCGAGGTGGTGTGAAAATCAACGAAGAACGCCCAAAAAGCTTGAAAACACAGGGAAAAATTCGCCTTTTCCACGTTGGATTAGGTTCAAAAATCCTTAAGTATACGCACATGGGTATTAAACCCTCGCCACGAATAAATTTCCTATCCAACGAAGATACCCAGGAGCTTGTTCTTGGGTTCTTCATTCAGAAAGATTTCTTGTCTGTGGTCTTCTTCGCCGCGGTTTTCCTCTCCGCAGTCTTCTTTGCTGCGGGTTTTTTCTCCGCAGCCTTCTTTACCGCGGGTTTCTTCTCCACAGCCTTCTTCACCGTGGGTTTCTTCTCCGTAGCCTTCTTTACCGTGGTTTTCTTCTCCACAGCCTTCTTCACCGTGGTTTTCTTCTCCGCAGCCTTCTTTACCGCAGGTTTCTTTTCCATGGCCTTCTTTACGGCGGGTTTCTTCTCCGCAGCCTTCTTCACCACGGTTTTTTTTGCCGCAGCCTTCTTCACCGCAGATTTTTTTGCCGCAGCTTTCTTCGCAGTTGTTGCTTCTGCCATTCTCTTATCCCCCTTCCCAGATTTATTACCGCCGCTTACCCTGGCAGCGACGAGTTTACCAGCCTTCACTGGAGCTTTTCCTTCTATATTGTTTACAGGATTATTTATGACCGCCTGAGCGCCGGCAAGCCGCGCCAACGGTACCCTGAAAGGTGAACACGATACATAACTTAGTCCCGCCCTATAACAAAAGTCAATAGTTGTGGGATCTCCGCCGTGCTCACCGCAGATTCCAATCTTGAGATCCGGTTTAACCGCGCGCCCCTCGCTTATACCCAAGCACATCAGTCCTCCCACGCCGTCCTCGTCAATAGACTTAAAAGGATCCACATCAAGCACATTCTTCTCCAGATATACCGGAAGAAATGAGGCAATGTCGTCGCGGCTGAAGGCGAAGGTCATCTGGGTAAGATCGTTTGTACCAAAGCTGAAAAAATCCGCGTATCTGGCAATGTGACCGGCGCGGATCGCGGCGCGGGGTACCTCTATCATGGTACCGATCTTTACCGCTATTTTAACGCCCGCGGCCTTGAGAATCTTTTCAACTATTTTTTCAGTGTTAGGCCGCAAGAGTTTAAGCTCCCGGGCGGTAACGACAATGGGGATCATGATCTCGGGCTGCACGGGTATCTTATCCGCGACACACTCCACCGCGGCCCGGGCGATTGCCTCCACCTGCATATCGTAGATTTCAGGGTACGTTACCGCGAGGCGGCAGCCGCGGTGCCCCAGCATCGGGTTGGCCTCAACAAGCCGGTCAATCTTGGGCTGCAGGACATCGGGACTCACTTTGAGATGGGCCGCAAGCTCATCCACTTCTTCTTTAGTGTGAGGAACGAATTCGTGAAGCGGCGGGTCCAGAAGCCTGATGGTAACGGGCCGTCCCTCCATTGCCTTGAATATGCCATAGAAATCTTTTTGCTGGAGGGGCAGTATTTCCCGCAGATGCTTTCTCCGCTCTTCCTCGCTGTCGGACACGATCATAGCCTGGAAATGGATCAGCTTCTCTTTATCGAAGAACATGTGCTCGGTACGGCAGAGACCCACACCCTGGGCGCCGAAATCAAATGCCCGTTTGGCGTCTTCAGGCTGATCCGCATTGGTTCTGATATCAAAGCCTTTGATAGGGCCCCGAATGGCACGTGCGCGCACATCGTCGCACCACTTGAGAAACGTATTCATATCTTGGGAGATAGACGGGGCCACCAGCGGCAGACGGCCTGGATACACATCACCTGTTGTACCGTCAATCGTGAGCCAGTCCCCCTCAGTGTAAGTCTTGTCGCCGATAACAGCGCTGTTGTCCCGCACCGAGACGCCTTTGGCGCCGACGACGCAGGGAGTTCCCATGCCCCGTGCGACTACCGCCGCGTGACTGGTGGTGCCGCCGGTTGAGGTAAGCACCCCTTGGGAAACCACCATGCCGCCGATATCCTCAGGACTGGTGTTTTTACGCACGAGCAGTACCTTTTCACCCCGTTCGTGCCATATTTCGGCATCTTTAGCGGTGAAAACTATACGTCCGGCCGCGGAACCGGGGGAGGCGTTGATGCCCCTGGTGATGGATTTGGCCTCTTCAAGGGCCGCCAGATCGATCATCGGATGGAGCAGTTGATCAAGATGAGCCGGCATTACCCGCATAATCGCAGTCTTTTTATCGATTAGACCTTCCGCGACCATGTCCACCACGCATTTTACCGCGGCGGTACCGGCCCGCTTGCCGTTGCGGGTCTGAAGCAGGTAGAGCTTACCCTGCTGCACGGTGAATTCCATGTCCTGCATATCTTTAAAGTGTTTTTCCAGCTTGTCTTTGATGTGCACAAGCTGCTTGTAAATAGCGGGATTCCGCTCCGCCAGGGTACTGATCTTTTCCGGGGTCCTGATACCTGCCACCACATCTTCACCCTGGGCGTTCATCAGGTATTCGCCGTAGAATTCTCTGACGCCGGTGGAAGGGTCCCGGCTGAAACACACACCCGTGCCGGAGTCCTCTCCAAAATTACCGAACACCATGGACTGTACGTTCACTGCGGTCCCTTTGAGATTGCGGATATCGTTATGCTGCCGGTATGTGATGGCCCGTTCGTTCATCCATGAGCCGAAAACGGCGTTGACGGCGCCCCAGAGCTGAGCCAGCGGGGCTTGGGGAAAGTCTCCTCCGGTATTTTCCCGGACGATTTTTTTGTATTCACCGACCAGGGTTTCAAGGTCTTCGGCGGTGAGATCGGTATCAAGCTCAATATTTTTAGGTTTTTTGATACCGGTGATGGCTTCCTCAAACAATTCCTCGTTCACACCCATGACTACTTCGCCGTACATCTGGATGAAACGCCGGTATGCGTCCCACGCGAAACGAGGATTGCCGGTCTTTCGGGAAAGGCCCCGGACCGCTCGATCGTTCATCCCCAGGTTGAGGATAGTGTCCATCATGCCGGGCATAGAAACCGCCGCGCCTGAACGAACCGAAACCAGCAGCGGATCATCGGGATCGCCCAATTTTTTCTTCATTACCTTTTCAAGTTTTTTTAAGCCCGCCTCTACTTCTTCTTTGATACCGGCGGGATATTTTTCTTTATTCTCATAATAGGCGGCGCACACCCCCGTAGAGATGGTAAAGCCCGGCGGAACCGGAATCCCCATATTGGTCATTTCCGCGAGATTGGCGCCTTTACCGCCCAATACTTCTTTCATTTTCGCGTCCCCTTCGGCTTTACCTTCACCGAAGAAGTACACGTTCCTTTGTTTAGCCATGAACTTCCTCCATACTTTCTATTATACATCATGATCGGCAGAAATGTGGGAAACCATGAATCGTGCCGTACTTCACTTGTTTTTAACACACTGTTATTATATTATTATGAACTATCTTGACTTGCCTGTCTATAAAAATCACGCGGTAATTTTATCGGCGCTTGAAAACGATCAGGCGGTAGTAGTGGAGAGTCCCACCGGTTCGGGAAAGACCACACAGCTGCCGGTGATACTGTACGAAGCCGGTTATTCCAATAACGGAATCATCGGCGTAACCCAGCCGCGCCGCATCGCCGCGGTGTCGGTGAGCGAATTTATCGCGCGGCAGATGGATGTCACCATACCGGGACTAATCGGTTACAAGATGCGCTTTGAGGATCGGACCAATCAGCAAACTAAAATCAAGATCATGACCGACGGAATTCTGCTGCAAGAGATGAAACTGGATCCCTGGCTCTCCAGGTACAGCCTGCTGGTGGTGGATGAGGCCCATGAGCGGAGCCTCAACATTGATTTTATCCTCGGGTTGCTCAAGCGGGTGCTGGAAAACCGGGGGGATTTCAAAGTGATTGTCTCTTCCGCGACGATCAACGCCGAGGTTTTTTCAGAATATTTCGGCGAGTGTCCCATTGTAAAGATTGACGCTCAACGCTTTCCGGTAACACTGATCTACGATTCGCCCGCCGCGGGCGGCGTTGCGGGCGGCGTATATGGCGATGCCACAGGCAATAACCCCAAGTACCGCTCGCGGAGGCAGCGTCTGACTTACCCGGGCGCGGACACGGCGGAAGATAAAAATTTAGCCGGACAGGGAAAAAACCAGGGCATCAGCAGCGGCGCTATGGACGCGATTCTGGCCAAAGTGGAAGATATTACCGTCCGCTTCGTCACTGAAAAACGCGGAGGGGATATTCTGATTTTCCTTTCAGGGGAAAAAATGATCAAGGACTGCATGAACCGCCTCGCGTCCAGTCCCGTTGGGAACTCGCTGTATCTGTTACCATTGTACGGCAGACTCGGCAGGGAAGAGCAGGAGCGGGTTTTTATGGATACGCCGAAGGGCAAAACCAAAGTGGTTATTGCCACCAACATAGCCGAAACATCGGTCACTATTGACGGAATCACCGCCGTGATCGATTCAGGTCTCTCAAAGCTCAACTGGTATAACCCGCGCACCTTCACCTCAAGCCTGGTGGAAGCGCCCATCTCAAAAGCCTCGGCGAATCAGCGCAAGGGCCGGGCCGGGCGCACCAGGGAAGGGACCTGTTACCGGCTTTACTCCCGCCGGGATTTTGAAAACAGGCCGCTGTTCACCACCGAAGAGATTTTCCGCACTGACCTTTCCGAGGTGATTCTGCGCATGGCGGATTTGGGGATAAGTAATTTTGAAGACTTTGATTTTATTTCCACCCCCGGAAAAGAAGGACTCATCGCCGGCATTGAGACCTTGAATCTCCTTGAGGCCCTCGAACCCGACCGAAGCCTCTCCAGCATCGGCAGGCTCATGACCGAATTCCCCCTCGCGCCCCGGCAGTCGAGGATCATCGTGGAGGCGATTATGCGCTATCCTTACGTGATTAGGGAAACGCTCATTGCCTCGGCCTTTCTGTCTACCCAAAGCCCATATATACTGCCGCCGGGAGAAGAAACCGACGCGCGCAAGGCCCATCACAGCTTTCGGGACGCGAATGGAGATTTTGTTTCATACCTCAAACTCTTCCGGGCTTACAACGATTCAACGAATAAAATCAAATTCTGCGAGCGGAATTATCTTGACGAACGGGCCATGGCGGAAATTGTAAACGTGGTTGCCCAGCTTGAGGAGATACTGGCCGCACTGAAAATTCCCGTACTCAGCGGCGGCAAAACCGATGACTATCTCTGCTGCGTGGGCCGGGGCATGATACAATTCGTGTGCATGCGTGAGGGAAGAGGCAGGAACGGATCGTATCGCAGCCTGACCGCGGACAGAATTATCATTCATCCCGGCTCGGTGATGTTCCGTACGGACCCGCCCTTTATTGTCGCCGGGGAAATCGTGCGTACCACCAGAATGTACGCCATGTCGGTTTCTCCCCTCTCAAGAGAAACCCTGGAACGGGTGAAGCCCGGCATCTTTGCCGCCGGGCGTGAAAAGGCCGGCGCAACGGGGGAGAGACTCAAGAAACCCAGGGACTTTACCAATAACATCAAAATCGCCGGTGAGGTTTTCGAAATCAAAACGATTAAAGGAAAGAAGACGGCGATCCTCCCCTGGCAAAAACTCGCCGCCATCAGCGGCAATATTCCCGCCGAGACGGTGTACAAAGGCCTTAAAGGCAGCGTCATCGTCAATAACCGGTACGCCCTGCTTGCCGGGGAAAAACTTGAACTGATCCTCTCTCTGGCGCCCCGCCTGGACGCGGATAAAGCCCTGAGCCGGGAATGGCCCCGGAAAGGGAATTTCAACTCACGTGAACAGCTGACGGCCCTGCTGGATCACCTGGACAGCCTGGTAAAACCGGTGATATCGAAAAAAGGCGCGAAAGAATTAGGCTTCCTCACCCTTTTCACCGACGGCAAGGGCGGCTACCGGTTCAGATGTTCAAGAGGCTTCCATACCAGCCTCAATGAGAGCCTGGCCAGCCTTGAGGCGCTCATCGACGAAATGGGAGACGAGGTGGATCTCAGGATCAAGCACGTAGTAAACCAGGCCTACCGGCGGCTCTCGGATTATCTGGGTTAGTGGTTTTGGAACAAGCTCTTGCGGTTTTTAAAGGAAGCTGTTCCAAAAACTGAAGTTTTGGAACAGCCTCTTATGTCTGTCCATAACAAGGCTGCTCTTTCA
The DNA here is from genome assembly GCA_031266095.1 of Treponema sp. The sequence goes on from JAISBR010000036.1 coordinate 6,197, forward strand.
GAACTGAAGTTTTAAAAGAACCTCCCTATTCATTTCAATTATCGGCGTTTTAAAAATGAGGATTAGGGAAGAGAATGAAAAGACACGTCCAAAGCCCCGCTTAGGTTTTTAGAGGTGTTCAGCAATTCTCAGTTTAGAACTTATTCATAGAGAAAAGGCCGGAGAAGAACGCTTTTAGGCTTCTCCCAAAAATAACCACTACACATAATTTTGGAATACTGTTATAATAGGCACATGAGAAGGGAAAACTTAGACAAAGAAGCCGTGGTTGAAAGGCTGCGGCGGAAATGGGATGCCATGCAAAACCATCTTGACGAGCGCGGCAGACGTATTTGGGCGGCAAGCGAGGCGGAAGCATTAGGACACGGCGGTGTGACCATAGTGTATGAGGCAACCGGTATGTCAAGAATCGCCATTACTCAGGGAATTGCGGAAATGGCTCATCCCCAGGATGCCGCGCCGCCTGACCGGGCACGAATGTTTGGCGGCGGGCGGAAAAAAAATCAGTGAGAAGTATCCGTACTATGAGCGGGAATTGGAAAGCCTTCTTGATTCATCGGTGATAGGTGACCCTGAAAAACCTTTGCGGCATGTAAGCAAAAGCACCGGTAATCTTTCAGAGGCGTTGGAAGCTCAAGGTATTCAGGCAAGCCCTGAAACCGTCAGGAGGACGCTCAAACGGCTGGGATACAAAATGCAGGGCAACCGGAAGGTCAAGAGCAGCGGAGCCGGCCATCCTGACCGGGACGCACAGTTTCAACACATAAAAAGGTTAACGAAAAAAGCGATAAAGAGCAAAAACCCGGTACTTTCGATAGATACCAAGAAAAAAGAGGTGTTGGGAACCTATAAAAACGGGGGAAAAGAGTGGTACAAGAAGGGGGAAAGCCCCGCGGTGGCCGACCATGACTTTATTCC
>JAISBR010000148.1 GCA_031266095.1 Treponema sp.
GTAAATCGCTTTGGCTTCGGCACGGTTCTCACTGCTTGCCCATATTGAGTTACCCGGTTGCTTGGACAGCGTTTCCATCGTCCGTACCAACCGCTTTTCCAGCCTTGCCTCGTTGAAATTCACATCCGCGAATTTTTCCGCCATATTGAAACTTTCCCCTCCGGACATAACGCCCTCCCAAGCTCTCGCTCACTATATCATGGTTTTTAGGAAAAGGGGGAAATTATGGGTCAAGTTTAGCACATGGAAGGGGTAGACCGAAGGATATGTTTCTTTTCCTCACCTCCTTTTCATATCTTAGTCAGCTATTCAAGCGACCTCGTGTCGCACGACTATGTTGATATGGAGCTGGTTATCCGCGCCCTGCAATGAGCCGCAAAACCGGGAACAGTCATGAAGCGTACAATTGCCGCGATTTTTGCCTTCCTCTGCTGTTTCCCGGTTTTTTCGCTGGACGCCGCGGCTTACCGCCGCGCCTTTGCGGCCAACTGGAACGAGGCCGAGGCCTATCTACGGGGAATACGGCCTCTTCTGCTTGAGGCACTGAACGATCCATTTCTTGCTGATGTGGGTGCTGCCGTCGTTTTTCCTGAATTGAGCCGTTACTCGTACATACGGGATGCGGCGGAAACATCAATGCTTGAGCTTTTTTATATTATGAATGGAGCGGGTAATTTTTCCATAGGAAAATTCCAGATGAAACCTTCATTCGCCGCCATGATTGAACAGGATGCGGACAAAGCCTGCCGGCTCCGGTATCCCGGCATATTTGAAACCGGGAGAAATGACCGGGAAACCCGCCTGTTCAGGATAGAACGGCTCAAAACGCTCCGCCGCCAGGCGGAATACTTTGCGATTTTCCTGCGCATTATGGACAGACGTTTTCCTAATCTGCGGCAGGATCCGCAGCGCATGGTAATGATTTTTTCCTCGGCTTACAATTCCGGTTATAACAAAAGCCTTGAGAGTCTCGAAGCACTTTCGGAACTTCATTGTTTTCCCTACGGCATTCTCGGTATCGGGGAACAGTATTCGTATTGCGATATAGCGTCTGCCTATTACCGGGAAAAGACGCCGCCGCTGTTTCTGACGGGACCGTAATCCTCAGAAAGCCGGCGGCGTACAATTCAGCGACCGGCGCTGCCTGAGCGTGTTGCGCCACGTAAAAAACGAACAATAGGCGCTGAGTGGACACGTAGAATAAAATGTTTTAATATCGAAGAACAAACCGGAAAAAGCCGGAATCCTGTCCGAAGTCTGGTCTGCGGGGTGATGATGAAAACGATTGGCATTGGTATTATTGGCTGCGGATTTATGGGGAAGACGCATACGTATGGGGCGAAAACGATTCCTCTCCATTACAACAATCTTCCCTTCCTTCCCCGGCTTGTGGGGGTTTGTGATTCAAATATTGAGGCTGCCAAGTCCATGAAGGAACAGAACGGTTTTGAGATGGCTACGTCAAATCTTGAAGAACTGCTCGATCATAAGGATATTGATGTGGTTACCATAAGTACCCCTAATGTCTTCCATAAAGAAAATATTTTTGCCGCCCTGGCGGCGGGAAAGCATATCTATGCGGACAAACCTCTGGCCTCAAGTTATGCCGACGCCGTGGATGTAACTGAGGCATGGCGAAAGTCGGGCAGCGTTGCCCAGGTGGCCCACCAATTCCGTTTTTTTCCCACAGTCATGCGGGCACAGCAGCTTATCGAAGAAGGCCGCGTCGGGAACATCATGAGTTTTCACGGTGCGTATCTTCACTCAGGGTCTATTGACAAAAACAAACCCATCGGCTGGAAACAGGATAAGGCCATGGGCGGCGGCGGGGTCCTCTTTGACTTGGGTTCCCATATTCTGGATCTTCTTCGCAGCCTGTTAGGCGATTTTACCGAAATTTTCGCCTCCACCCGTATCCTCTACCCGGAACGCCCCAATGCCAGGGGAGAAAAGGTTCCCATAAACGCCGATGATTCAGCCTGGATTCTTTGCAAACTTGCCGGCGGCGCTCAGGGTATGGTGGAAGCGTCTAAAATTTATACGGGTACCAACGATGATTTCAGCTTCGAGATCTACGGCGACAGAGGGGCGTTGCGCTTCGACTCCAATTACCCCAACTGGCTGGAATTTTTTGACAACGAGACGCCGGAAAAAGCTCTGGGCGGCGAGCGGGGCTATACCCGGATAGAAACCATGTCGGCTTTTGAAAAACCCGGCGGTTCATTCCCACCATCCAAATTTCCCCTGGGCTGGCTCCGGTCCCACGTACACTGTTTATACCGGTTTCTCAACAGCGTTTATACGAAAACCCCGGCGTCCCCCTCCTTTGAGGACGGCGCCTATATTCTCAAGCTGCTGGAAACCGCCTATGCTTCGGCGGCGGAAGGGGTCTGGAAAACCGTGTAATCGTTTTGCGTTTAGATTAATCCAAGAAGAACTTTCCCCGCGGCTTTTGAGACCGCCCCGGACAAGGGGAGATTTTAGTATTTGTCAAATAGACATGATGAAGGCCGTACAAAAAACATTGAATAGTAAAGGAAGCTCAATCACTATGAATGTGTAGTATTACTGAATACAAAACAGCAATTATCAAAAGAACCGTTGCCGGCCGCGACGAAGGTTGCGGGGCGTCTTTTCCCGTGGAAACACCTCAACTATCGGGGCATTTCCGCCGATAATGAAGCGGAGGGTTATGCGTTGCGGCTTACAGAGTGTTTCACCAGATTTTTACGCTTGGACGCCCATCGGAGGGGGAGCGCCGAAAAGGTTCCCTTTTTGAAGAACCTGCAATTCAAGCTTTCCAATGATACGCATTTTAGGTTTCGCGCTATAGCGATAGTGGCGGCGGTTTTTCTGTGGATCTGCGCTCTGCTCCTGGGACTTTCTTTGCTGAATGCGCTGTTTGGCATACCGGTCTTTCCGGCGGGACCGGCTAACCTTTTTGCCCGTTCTTACGGTATTCTCGCTTTTTTTATTCCGGTGTACCTGGGCTACGCCGCTTTTATACTAGCGGAGACCCACTGGCGGCCTGACCGGATCTTTCTGTTGAGCGCCGGTATCTTTCCCTTTTTCACCCTGGTCATTGGCTTTACCTTTATTAGGGATTTTGAGTCCCGCGCAAGCCAATTTGCCTTTGTGGATTTTGCCGGGAAAACCGGCTTTGGCTTTGTCATCGTCCTGATTACCATACTGGAAGTGCTTTCCCTGCGGCTGATTAAAAACACACTGTTTCCCCCGGATCCGAATGCGGAAGATCGACGGGGAAGGCGGGATAGAGCGCGGCGGCACGGCAGGATCGGGCTGCTCCCGCCGCCAAAGTCCAAGCTTACGGAGGTCTATGCCGAAGCGGCGGCCTCGATTGTCGGCAGAGACCGAAACGAGCAGACCGCTACGGACCGGCGTGAGGGCGATGTCCCGGCTGAAAGAGTCTGTGAGCATGACAGGGTCGACGCCGGTTTCACCGGTGAAGCCCGCCGCGGTGAAGTCTCCCGTGGCGATCCGGTCAAGGCTAAAACCGCTGTTGACAGCGGGCCGGATAACGTCCGTTTACCCTCGTTCCCGGCGCTGAACGGCCCGCCGGTCTTTCAGAAACCCGGCAAAGAAACAGTCGTGGAAACGGAGCCGGACGAAGAAGTGTTTGAGGAATTTTCCGGGGAAGAAGACTCATCTGAAGCCGAAGACAAAGACAGCGTAGAGTGGGCCATTGAGGAAGCGGAAGCCAATGCCGCGGCCCACGCCAGGCATCTGCACCAAAAGGCCGCCGCTTTTTCCCATATCCCGAAAAGAAAATACAATGTCCCGGTGGAGATACTTAACGAATACCCCGACGGCGAGTACTGGATCATCGATCAGGCTACGAGGGAAGCGGCCCTGATCCTCAAGGCAACACTGGAAGAATTCAAAATACAGGCGGAGGTTACCGGAATCAGGAAAGGCCCGGTGATCACCATGTTCGAGATTCTCCCGGCGCCGGGGGTGAAGCTTTCCCGTATAGTCAACTTACAGGACAATATCGCCCTGCGGCTTGCCGCTTCCTCGGTGCGGATCGTGGCCCCCATTCCGGGGAAACACGCCGTGGGTATTGAGGTCCCCAACGCGAAACGGAACATCGTTTCCTTCAGGGAGATTATTGAGGGAGAGCTTCAGCGGACAGGGAAAAAGCCTGAAATCCCGGTGGTCATGGGGAAGGACATCACCGGTGAGGCCCAGACCATCGACCTGGTACAGATGCCCCATCTCCTCATCGCCGGCGCCACCGGTTCGGGAAAATCGGTCTGCGTCAATTCGATGATCCTCTCGATACTGTATCAGCTGCATCCTTCCGACTGCCGGCTCATCCTTATCGATCCCAAGATCGTAGAGCTTAAATTGTATAACGATATCCCCCACCTGCTGACGCCGGTTATCACCGAACCGAAGCGGGCTTTCCAGGCCCTGCAGTACTGCATCTACGAAATGGAACGGCGCTACGCCTGCCTTGATTCCATGGGGGTACGGGACATCCGCAATTACAACAAACGCATCAGAGAGAAAAACATCGCCCAGGAACATATACCCTACATCGTGGTGGTCATCGACGAGTTCGCCGATCTGATGGCCACTACCGGCAAGGAGCTTGAGTCAACCGTAGCCCGCCTTGCCGCCATGAGCCGCGCGGTAGGCATTCACCTGGTGCTGGCAACCCAGCGCCCTTCGATTGACGTTATCACCGGCCTCATCAAAGCCAATATCCCCAGCCGCATTGCCTTTATGGTGGCCAGCAAAATGGACAGCCGGATCATCATCGACATGGTGGGTGCGGAGAAACTGCTTGGTAAAGGAGATATGCTCTACGCCGGAGCGGTGGACCCCTTCCCCATCCGCATGCAGGGCGCCTTTATCTCCGAAGAGGAAGTGGAGGCCGTGGTGGCCCATGTAAAAACTTTCGGCGCGCCCGATTACATTGATGACGAAATATTCTACGACGAAGATGAAGACGATACCAGTCCTGCTCTCTTTTCCGAGGGCGACGATCCCCTCTACGATAAAGCCTTGGAAATCGTGCTTCAGCAGGGGAAGGCCAGCGCCAGTTACATCCAGCGCCGCCTTAAAATCGGCTACAACCGTTCCGCGCGGCTGGTGGAGGAAATGGAACGCAAGGGCGTGGTAGGGCCGGCTCAGGGAAGCAAACCGAGAGAGTTACTCCGCGGCGTGTAATTTCTTTTGCATGAGGGCGCCGCTTCCGTTGATCGAGGCAGCATGCGGGTACTTGTGTGAAAGCCGCGGGCATTGTTCTCCGGCCTGGCTCTTAAGCGTGGTAGAGGACGCCGTAGCGGCGGGCTGCCAGCTTCCCGTCCCGGCAGGCCGGCTTTCCGGCTATGAAGGCGTGGTCGAGCCCGGTCGCGAGCCTCGCGGGGGAAAGATAGTCCGCCTGATCCCGAAAATTTTCCGGATCAAAGATCAAGATGTCCGCCTGGTATCCCGGCCGTAAGAGTCCCCGGTTTTGCAGCCCCAGCCTTTGAGCGGGCTGGGCGGTCATCTTGCGGACAGCCGCGGGGAATTCCAGAACCTTCCGCTCCCGAACAAAGTCCCGCAGAAAATGGGGAAAGGCGCCGTAAAGCCGGGGGTGGGGGGTTTTTTTATCCCCGTAAAGGGCGTCGGAGATGAGAGAGGAGTAAGGCAGGCGGGCGATGGTATCAATGTCTTCCTGGGACATACTTTGGTTGATAATGGCAACTTTGCCCTTTTCGCTGTAGAGCAGCCGGGCCGCCATTTCTGTTTCGTCCCGAAAGCCGTATTCCGCGGCGCAGGCCGTAACGGACTTTCCCAGGAATTTCCGGTTCTCTTCCATGTTTACCGAACTGATGATCGTTCGGTCCCAGCCGATGGTTTGAGAGAGGTTGTCCCAGTTATCCTCCCCGGATGCCAGGAGCCGCCGCAGATTTTCGATGTTCCCGCTTTTGTTAAGTCCCGCGAGGGCCTTTCCCACTCCCCCGGCCAGGAAGCCGGGGGGCAGCATCTGCATCATGGTGGAAGAGCCGCAGTCATAGGGGTAAAAGTCAACGGTTATATCCATGCCCCGCGCCCGTTCGGCTTCAATGGTTTCAATGGCCTCATAAAGGACCCCATGCCAGGCCTTTACCCCGGCGGCCTTGAAGTGGCTGATTTCCAGGGGGACTTCCGCTTTTTTTGCTATAGCGATTACTTCTTTGACGGCCTTTACCAGGTGTTCCGTTTCCCAGCGCATGTGGGTACAGAGAATGCCCTTCCGCCCCTTCATAACCCGCGCCAGGACGGCAATCTCATCGGCGCTGCTATAAACCTCAGGCACGTACATGAGGCCGATGCTCATACCGAAGGCCCCGGCGTCAAGCGCGTCCCACAGGAGTCCCCGGGCTTTGTCCATCTCCGCCTCTGTATAGGGCCCGCTTTGAAAGCCCTTTGCCGCGATACGCAGCGCCCCCATGCCGGCGAAGAATCCCATATTGACCGGCAGCGGCGCCGAGTGGAGCCGCTCGACATATTCCCGGTGGGTACTGAAGGTTTCGTTTTCAAACGCACCCAGGCAGGGGGCCAGGTAATCCTGCAGGGCTTTTCGGAAAGAGGGGACATTGGGAACCGGCGACATGCCGCAGTTTCCGGCAAAGCAGGAAGTAATGCCCTGGGCGATTTCGAGCCGGCCAAAATCGTCTTCCAGGGCCGCCGTATCGCAGTGGCGGTGGAGATCGATAAAGCCGGGGCAGACAACCCTGCCCCCGGCATCGATCGTTTCTTTCGCCGGGACAGGGGGCCGCTCTCTCCCGCTCACGCGCAGCTCGCTGATAACTTCGCCCTCTACAAGAACGTCTCCCCGGAAAGGGGGATCGCCGCTTCCGTCCACAATCGTACCGTTACAAATATATAAACTCGTCATACGCGTTCTCCCCGCTTTGGCGGGTATTCAGATATATTACTGTTTCGTCCGTTCCCGGGATTCAAGAACCAGCCGCATAGCTTCTTCCTCGGAAACGATAACCTTGGGCGTAACAAGGCTGACAATAATGCCTGCCGCGAGGGCTATGATACTGACAGGGATGGCCGGGCCGGTAAATACCCCCGCCACCGCCTGCTGGAAGGGTTTTACAAAGAGGTATAAGAAGCCGAAGATGGTCCCGCAGAAGATACAGGCTATACCGCCCTGCCAGGTGGCGCGTTTCCAGTATTTTCCCAGGATCATCATCATAGCGATACTGGGAATCAGGGAACCCACCACGTTGGAAATGTACCCGATAATATCCTGGGCAAAGAGGGTGGCAAGAAAGGCGATGAAGAGGGTGAATACCAGGCATACCCTGGAGTAACTGACCATCTTTTCTTTAGGGACACTTTTCCCCGTAACTGTAGAATAGACATCGATCAAAAGGATGGTGATCCCCGCCATGGCGTCCGAGTCGGCTGAGGAGAGGGTGGCCGAAAGGCCGGCGATGAGGAACATCAATCCCAGGGTCGGCCCCAGGATGGTGGTAGCCATATAGGTGAAGGTGAAATTGGGGTTGGCAAGAACCGCGGCGGCTCCTTCCCTGCTGGCAATGGCAAAACCGGACATACCGATAATCGCGGGGATAAAGGAGAAGATGAGCAGTAGCACCCCGGAGAAAAAGAAAGCCTTTTTAGCGGCAGCGTTGGAGGAGGCGCTGTAAACCCTGGTACGGAAACCGGGAGTACCCACCTGGGAGATCCCCACCGTATAGGCCAGGGATATGGCGGCCATCATGGTAACCCCCGCCAGCCCGTAAAAGCTCAGGGCCTCGGGCTTGCCGGCCGCTATGTACGCATCGTTGATTGCCTGCCAGCCGCCCGCGGCGGGAAGAGCCTTGATGCAGATCGCTATAAAGCCCCCCAGGATCAACAGGACCTGTATGTTATCGGTCAAGACCACCGCCAGGTAGCCGCCGACAAAAACGTAGACCCCAAACCCCAGCATAGTGATGAGGCGGGCGATAATGGGATCGATTCCCGTTACATAACTTAAATAGGTGCCGCCTCCGTTCATGTGGTTCCCCAGCCAGGCAACTTCGGCGATAAACAGGAAGAACCCCATCACATTACGGACCTTTTTGTTTCCCCCAAAGCGGAACTGCATCTCCTCCGACAGGGTCATAAATTTGTAATCCCGCTCGGAGCAGAAAAAAAAGGCCAGGAAAACCATGCCGAGGGCCCCGCCCAATCCGTACAGGGAACCATACCAGCCTTGACGGAAACCGTTGGCGGTAGCCCCCATAGAGGAACCGGTTCCGATAAGGGTGGCGCTGATAGTCCCCAGGAGCAGGAGGAACGGCAGTTTACGGCCCGCCAGGAGGTAATCTTCCCCATCTTTGTTTTTTCGGGAACTGAGAATACCGATGCCTATCAGTATCGTGATATAAATCAAAAATCCGACGATAAAAAATGTGCGGTGTTCCAAAGAAAAATCCATAAACGATCTCCTTATTTCCCCTTATAGCTAACAATAATAAGAAACTATCTGCTGTAAATGATTTTCTTTTAGTTCTTTGTGGTTTTCAGGGAATGGGCGGCCAGGCGGAGCGGAAGCGGCAGGCAAAACACTGTAGCGGGCAAAAAAGAAGCCTGACCACGGTGAGTGGCCAGGCGCCTTTCCGAGAGACGTCTTCTGTAATACTGCCTCGCGCCGGTTTTCCGTTTATGCCGCACTACGCTGTTCACACGGCCGGCGCCGGACGTTGTTACTACTGCAGAAGCTGGAGAACCGATTGACCCCTTTGATTGGCCTGCGCCAACATGGCGGTACCGGACTGAGTAAGAATCATGTTCTTGGTGTAATTGACCGTCTCGTTCGCCATGTGGGTATCCCGGATGCGCGACTCGGAAGCCTGCAAGTTTTCAGCTCCCACGTCGATGCCGCGTACCGCGTGCTCCAGACGGTTCTGATAGGCGCCAAGATCGGCTCTCTGTTTGTTGACGATCTGCAACGCCTTGTCAAGGGTTCCAATGGCACGGTTGGCGCTGTCCGGTTCGGACAGTGAAATAAAGGTATCGTCACCAACGTTCCGGATCCCAAGACCCTTCGAAGTCATAGTGCCGATAAACACCTGCTCCCGCTGATCCATGTTGGCGCCGATATGGAACCACATAGAGGCGGTAACCACGTTTTCCCCGATCATCCGGCCGAAACGGCCTGTCAGGAGATTCATCCCGTTGAACTGGGCGTGCGAGGCAATCCGGTCGATTTCGTCAACCAAGGCTGAAACCTCAATCTGGATGTACATCCGGTCCTCCGCGGTATAAATACCGTTAGAGGCCTGCACTGCCAACTCGCGGAGACGCTGGACGATGTCTTCAGATTCCTGCAGATAGCCTTCCGCTGTCTGAATGAATGAAATACCATTCTGAGCATTGGTTGACGCCTGATTCAGGCCCCGGATTTGGGCCCTCATCTTCTCAGAAACAGCAAGTCCCGAAGCATCGTCACCGGCGCGGTTGATGCGGAGTCCGCTCGACAGTTTCTCCATGCTTTTATCCAGGAACACCTGGGTAACCTTGAGGGACCTGTCGGCAAACATCGCGCTTAAGTTGTGATTAATAATCATATTCACTCCTTTGGCTTTTCCGGCGCACCGCCGTCATCGACGGCTTACGGCGCCGCGGCATCCATGCCGTTGTTGTATGGTGTCCGCGTAACGCGAACTTTTGTGCCAAGGTGTATGTACATACACCGGAACCCTCGACCCACCCGTTCCCGGAAGGGTGAGGATACACGGATAAACCGCGGAGGCCCGACGGGCACATGGTTTTATCCGTTTCATTTAGAGTATCGGATTTTAAAAATAGAGCTTTAGGGAAATCCACGCTATATCGTATCGGTACCAGGACCGCAGCTTATTTCAGCCGAAAAGGTTGAAAACAGGGAACTATGGTGTTATATTATAAATTAAGAAACTTTTTTCACCCGGAACCGCATCTATACCGATACTGAAGGGTTATAGGGAAATGATCATGCAAAACGATAAAAACACGCCTATCCGGCCTGCTGCCGCGCGGTCACGCGGCGGTCTGTTGAACGCCGCTCTCTTGAGCGCGGTGCTGGTGAGCGCCGCTCTACTGAGCGGACTCTTCCTCGGCGGCTGCTCAAGTCCGCTGGACGCCGGGGCAAACGGCGGCGGCGGGAACGTCACCCTCACCTTTGGCAAGAGCGACGGCCGCACGATCACTTCCGGCGTGGACCTGCCCGCCGACGTGCTGGCCTCCATGCGCTTTGAGGCGAAACTCTCCGGGCCGAACCGGGAAGCCCTTACCCTCAACGCAAAATGGGGGGAAACCACCAAGCTCAAACTGCGCCAGGGCAAATGGCGGATTGACGCCAAGGCGTACCAGGCGGACAGCCCGAACCTCGCGGGGACGGGCAGCATCTCCTTTGACATAAAGGACAGAAACAATAAGATCATCGTGCCCATGGCAATGCGCGACACCGCCGGGGCTCCTCTTTCCTGCTACGAGATACACGTACCCGGCTTTGCGAACGGCCAGGTCGAGGCCAGCTTCACGGCGGCCTACCCGGGAACCACGGTTACCCTGACAACGGCGCCCGCCGGCGGGTATATCCTGCACAGTCTTACGTACACCGACGGGACCGCTACGCACACCCCCGCGGGCGGCGGGAATGAGTACACCTTTACCATGCCCGACGCGGACGTAACGGTATCCGCGGTATTTATCCATCCCTTCTATACGATAACGTACAGCGCGGGCACGGGCTCGGGCACGGTTCCGGCGCCCGTTGTCATCGAATCAGGCACTTCCATCCCCCTGCCCGCGGGAAGCGCGCCGTCAGGCGGCATACCCTTTCATTCCTGGGAAATGGGTGGGACGGTTTACACGGCGGGCGCTTCCTATACGGTGACCGGCGACGTAACCCTCACCGCCCGCTGGGCGTTCAG
>JAISBR010000116.1 GCA_031266095.1 Treponema sp.
CGGGGAGGGTTCCGACGATAGAACAGATGAGGGAAGAGGCGGCGGCGTGGAACCGAAGACGGAACCAGGAAGCGTGTAAAATCAACTGGCGCTTTACTACTGCCGATGCCCGTATTAAACTTAAACACTTATACCCACAGTTTAAATAGAGACGTGATACTAGTAAGGTAATGACAATGACTTCGATGAGGGGATAACATTTCTTCCTCTCGATCCGTGGGTCTTTGATGTCGTTAAAAAAGTTGATAAGGGGTGGTATAGTTTCGGGGATCATGAGCGCCTCCAATCCCACCTCTATCGGCTTCTTTATCCCTTCTTTACCTCTTTTTTAATGCGCTCGCCCTGACTATCCAATACTTTTTCCTTGACAATCCCACCTATACCGAGGCATTATAGTCATAGGAGCCGAAGCGCCCCTAAAGGAGCCCTCTGTGAGTCATACTACCGATTTTATCAAAAATGTTTCTATCGCCGGTCACGGACAGACCGGCAAAACTACCCTTTTTGAGCGCTTACTGTTCGCCGGAGGAGTCATCCCCAGGGCGGAAACTGTAGAATCGGGTAAAACCGTCGGCGATTCAAGCCCGGAAGAGATCGAACGGAAGATATCTATTCACGCCGCCCTCGGGCATATTGAACGGAATGAGACGAAGATCAACATCTTCGATACCCCTGGCTCGTCGGATTTTACCGGCGATGTGATTCTGAGTTTCCGCGCCGCCGAATTCGCGCTTCTGGCCGTAGACGGTCGGGCCGGAGTCCAAATCGAAACTATCAAGCTCTGGCGGAATCTGGACGACAGGAATAAACCCCGGGGCGTATTCATCACCAAGCTGGACAATGACCAGGCTGATTTCAGCAAAGCTCTGGCCGATATCAAAGAAAAATTCAAGATTGAGCCGGTACCGCTGACCCTGCCCATGGGAAGCGGCGGCGCGTTTAAGGGCGTTATCGACATACTCCATGAAAAAGCCTATATCGCCCGGGGAGATGCGGTCGAGCAAGAATGTCCCATTCCCGACGAGTTCAAGAATGTAGTAGCCGCTGCGCGGGAAAAGCTGATTGAGGCTGCAGCGGAAGGCGACGACACCCTGATGGAACATTACATCGACAAGGGATCCCTTTCGCCTGAGGAAATGAAAAAGGGCTTGATTGAGGCCCTGGCGGAAAACAAGTATGTACCGGCTTTTGCGGGCGCGGTCCTCAAAAATTCCGGGATCATCCCACTGATTGATTTTATAGCGGACATCGGGCCGAATTCTCGAACCGCCAGGGATATGGTTCTGGACGCCGAAGGCAAGGAACAGACCGTTCCCTTGGACCCGGATAAGCCTTTTTCGGCCCTGGTTATAAAAACCGCCTACGATCAGTTCTCGGGTAAACTCTCGTGGGTCAAAATTATCAGCGGCAAGATCTCAGCCGATTCCGAAGCTTTCAATGCTTCGGAACACAAAAAAGAGCGTATCGGTAAGCTCTATACCTGCCAGGGCAAAAAGCTTGAAGAGGTAAAGGAACTGTTCGCCGGTGATGTGGGGATCATTACTAAGTCCGCCAACCTCAAAACCAACGACACCCTCGCCGCAGCGGACGGAATTCTCAACTTTGTACACCTGCGCCTTCCGGAGCCGGTACATTCGGTGGCGGTGAACGCGCTGGCAAAAAAAGACGATGACAAGCTCGGCGAATTCCTCGTACGGGCCGCAGAAGAGGACAAAACTTTCCGCTACAACTTCAACGCCGAAACCAAGGAGACAGTCATCTCCGGTATGGGTGAATTGCAGATCAACATCATCCTGGACAAGATCAAGACCAATCAAAAGATAGAGATCGAAACCCACGTCCCCAAGGTCGCCTACCGGGAAACCATCACCAAGAAAGCCGGCGCCGAGTACACCCACAAGAAGCAAACCGGTGGTCACGGCCAGTACGGAAAAGTACTGTTGGAAATCGCGCCTCTGCCGCGCGGCGAAAACTACCAATTCATCAACGCTATTTTTGGCGGCGCCATCCCCAAAAACCACATCCCCGGCGTGGAGAAGGGCGTGTTGGAAGGCATGGCCCACGGTACCATGGCAAGCTATCCGGTGGTTGACGTGGAGGTGAAGGTGGTGGATGGTAAGTATCACCCGGTCGATTCTTCTGAGCTTTCATTCAAACTGGCCGCCCGGAACGCCTTCCGTGACGCCATGCGCCAGGCCAATCCCACCCTGCTGGAGCCCATCATGAACCTCACGGTCTTTGTGGAAGAGAAGTACCTTGGGGACGTGATGAGCGATTTGTCGGGCAAGAGGGGCAAGATCCTGGGCCAGGACTCCTCCGGCGGCATCGCGGAAATCCATGCCGAGGTTCCCCAGGCGGAACTGCTCCGTTACTCGATAGACCTTCGCTCCATCACTTCCGGTACCGGCTCCTTCAACGTGGCGTTTGACCACTACGCGCCGATCTCCGGCCGTATTGCCGACGATGTGATCAAGGCGAGGGAAACCTTCAAGATTCAGGAAATGGACGAGTGAACCTTCTCACTCTAAAGGTGATGAAATTTTATTGCCGCTTCGCCAGTTCCGTATACTCGAGCCGGGGCTGTACGCATTTGTAGGCGGGCCGGATGATCCTGCCGCCCGCTATTAGTTCCTCCATGCGGTGGGCGCACCAGCCCGAAACCCGGCTGACCGCGAACAGGGGAGTGTAGAGGTCGGTGGGGATTCCCAGCATCTGGTAGACAAAGCCGGAGTAAAAATCCACATTGGCGCAAATGTCCTTGCTCGAACCCTTGATCTTTTTGAAAACCTCGGGAGTCAGCCGCTCAATAAGGCTGTAAAGGTTGAATTCTCTTTTGAGGTTCTTTTCCTCCGCCAAAGCGGAGGCTTTGTCGCGTAACAGAATCGCGCGGGGATCGGACTTGGTGTAGACCGCGTGGCCCTGACCATAGATGAGACCTGAGCCGTCATAGGCCTCGCCCCGGAGTATCGCCGCCAGGTACGCCATTACCTCTTCTTCACTCTCCCAGTGTTTCACGTTCCGTTTGATATCCTCCATCATGCCCATGACTTTGATATTGGCGCCGCCGTGCTTGAAGCCCTTGAGAGAGCCTATCCCGGCGGCAATGGCGGAAAAGGTATCGGTGTCGGTGGAAGAAACGAGGTGTACCGCAAAGGTTGAGTTATTCCCGCCGCCGTGCTCCGCGTGGAGTACCAGGGCCAGATCCAGCAGTTCCGCCTCAAGCCGGGAAAATTTCTGATCCGGCCGGATCAGAGAGAGCATAGCCTCGGCGCTGGAACAACCCGGTTCGGGGAGATGTATAAAGAGGCTTTCATGATCAAAATAATGCTTTTTGGCCATATAGGAATAAGCCACAATGGTCGGAAAGCGTGCGATTAACTCCAGGCACTGTCGGAGTACGTTTTCCGAGGACTGATTTTCAGGATCATCATCGTATGAATAGAGGGTGAGTACCGAACGGGCCAGTTTGTTCATAATGTCCCTGGATGGAGCCTTCATTATAGAATCCTCGGCGAAACTTTTTGGCAAAGCCCGGCTGTTCCCGATGAGGGCAGTAAAATCCTCAAGCAGCTTTTTATCGGGAAGCTGGCCGAAGAGGAGAAGGTATACCGTTTCCTCAAAGCAGAATCGGCCTTCCTTCGCGGCGGTGCTGACCAGGGTTTCCACATCTATGCCCCGGTAGTAGAGCTTACCGTCTACCGGGACTTTCTCCCCTTCGTCAATAATATACCCATGTACATCGCCGATTCTGGTAAGTCCCACCAGCACACCGGTACCATCGGTATTACGCAGGCCCCGCTTGACGTTATATTTGCTGTACAGATCAGCGTCTATATGATCATTTCCGGTGATCCTGGCTACATAATCCTTAACGCCGCCCATATTCACTCCTATTGAATATCCTCTTCCCGGATCTGCACCCTGCGGATCTTACCGCTGATGGTCTTGGGAAGTTCACCGACAAATTCCACGATCCGGGGGTACTTGTAAGGCGCGGTAGTTTTCTTGACATGGTTCTGCAATTCCAATTTAAGTTCCTCAGAGGCGGTATAACCCTTGGCGAGTACCACCGTAGCCTTTACCACCATTCCGCGGTCCGGATCGGGAACACCGGTAATGGCGCATTCCAGTACCGCCGGGTGTTCTATAAGGGCGCTTTCCACCTCGAAAGGCCCGATACGGTAACCGGAGCTTTTAATCACGTCGTCGGCGCGGCCAACAAACCAGAAGTAGCCGTCCTCGTCTTTCCAGGCCATATCGCCGGTATAGTAGATGTCGTCATGCCATACGCTTGCGGTAAGGGCCTCATCACGATAATAGCCGCCGAACATGCCCCAGGGTTTGCGCTTATCGGTACGAACCACGATCTGCCCCTCCTCGCCCATGCCGCAGGAAGAACCGTCCTCACGGACCAGGTCAATATCGTAGCCCGGTGAAGGCTTTCCCATAGAGCCGGGCTTGGGTTCAAGACCCGGCCAGGTACAGAGAGTCACGGTAAGCTCTGTCTGACCGTAACACTCCCGCAGTTTGATGCCGGTACCGGAACGGAACTGCTCATAGATTTCAGGGTTAAGAGGTTCACCGGCTACGGTGCAGGTTTTAAGGGCGGAAAAATCGTATTTGGAAAGATCCTCTTTGATAAAGAAGCGGTACACCGTGGGAGGTGCGCAGAAGGTTGTAACTTTGTATTTAGAGACAACGCTTAACATGGCGGAAGGTACAAAGCGGTCATAATCGTAGACAAAGACTGCGGATCCACAGAACCACTGACCATATATCTTTCCCCAGGCCGCTTTGGCCCAGCCGGTATCGGCGACGGTGAGATGCAGGCCGCCCGGCAGGACCTGGTGCCAGTACTTGGCCGTAGAGATATGCCCCAGGGGATAGGCAAAATCGTGGCGGACCATTTTGGGCATGCCGGTTGTACCTGAGGTAAAATAGAGCAGCATTATATCGCTGTTGGCGTTGGCCGGGACGGGCCGCTCGAAACGGTCGGAGGCTTTTTCAAAAGCGCTGAAAGCGGTCCAGGCTACAGTAGTCCCCGGCCCGACCATGCGGGACGGGGCGCCGGCGCCAAATACCCCGGCGGCCCCATCGGTAACGCTGCCGCTAAAATCACCGCTTTGACCGCAGGATTTGGACCGGGCGGCAAAAAACTCTCCGGCCTGTTTTACCGGATCGGCATTTTCGCCGCCGGAGATAAAAGCCTTATAACGCAGCGATGATTCACCTGAGGAAGCGAAGTCCCGCTCCAGTATCGCCTCGGCTTCATCCACCCGGCACATAAGCTCCGGATCGCCCACACAGACAATGCCCGCGATATCGGCGACATTACAACGGTATACGATGTCCTTGGTGGTGAGGAGGTGCGTGGCAGGAATGGCAATCGCCCCCAATTTGTGAAGGGCCAAAAGAGCCGGCCAGTATTCCCAGCGGCGCTTCAGTATCAGCATCACCGGGTCTCCCTTGCCGATGCCCGATTCGCGCAGTACATTGGCGGCCTTGTCCGAAAGAGTTTTCATCTCGGCGTAGGTAAAAACCGCTTCCGCGCCTTTCTCGTCACACCAGACCAAGGCCTTCTCGCCGCCCTTTTCCCGGGCAAGCACATCGATCACGTCATAGGCAAAGTTAAAATGCTCAGGGATATTTATCGAAAAATTCGCGTAAAAATCCTCGTAAGAGTCAAATTGCACTCTGGGTAGATACTTGTCAAGTAAGCTCACTTTGTTACTCCTGTTGTTCATTGGGATGTTTATCCGCCGTTACAGCACCACCGCCAAAAAGCGGGCCGATTTTCCTCCCAGGGCTTTCATCCCGTGAGGCTCATTGGAATCGTAATACACGCAGTCGCCGGGACCGAGTTCCATTTCATGCCCGCCGACGGAAATGAGCAGCCGGCCCTCAAGCACATAATCAAACTCCTGTCCCGGATGGGTGTTGAGGCTTAAGGGCTTGTGCTCCGTTTCGAGATTCGCCTCCACCAGGAACGGCTCGGCTTTCTTACGGTGAAAATTGTAGGCCAGATTCCAATAGGCGTACATAGGACGGCGGCTTACCTCCGGGGCCTGCCCGGATTTGGTAACGCAAAAGGTTTTCAGTTTGGAAGTATCCCCGCTCACCAGCTCGGAAAGATCCACTTTGAAATGGACGGCGATCTCCACCAGAGCGCCGATAGGGAAATCTTTTTCGCCTGTTTCCCAGGCGTTATACTCCGCCGGATCAAAACCCAATTCCTGCGCGAGCGTCTCAGGCGAAATTTCTTCTATTTCGCGTAATACCTGTACCCTGGCGATAATTTCTTTTACATCTTCTCTCATTGTTTTCTCCGTTAGTTTCTTACTTCTACCGTTCCGTTGGAACAGGCTATATACACTACCGGGCGGATCCGGGTAAAGTACCCATTCTCCACCACTCCGGGGATCTGGTTCATGTCCTTTTCCAGCGCGGCGGGATCAACCGGGGCGCTGAAACGGATGTCCAGAATAAGGTTCCCGTGTTCGGTGATAACCGGCCCGGCCTTCCGCAGCGCTTCCCTCAGCGTCACAGCCGCGCCTAACTTTTCCAGCGCCCTGCCCGCCTGCACTCTGGCCTCAGGGATCACCTCCACCGGAACGGGAAAACCCATGCCCAAATGCCGGGCGATTTTCGATTCATCCACCGTTATGGCGTATGACGCAGAGGAATACGCGGCGAGCTTTTCAATCAGCAGGGCACCGCCGCCGCCTTTAATCAGATAATTGTGCGCGTCAACCTCGTCGGCGCCGTCAATGGTCAGATCAAGACCCGCCGACAACTCACGGGAATTGAGCGGGTACAGAGATATCCCCCATTTTTCACATTCAATCTCAGCCTGAAAACTGGTGGCAAAGGCGCTGATGTCTTTCAAAACACCCTGGGCCATACACTCCCCCACTCGGCGGATCGCGTGAACGGCGGTGGAACCGGTACCAAGGCCCAGCTTCATGCCGCTCTGCACCAGCGCGTCAACCGCCGCCCTGCCCGCGGCTTCTTTCATCCGCAACGCCGCGGCCTTTACGGTGTCCGACTGTTGTTCCATGTTAACTCCTATCAAATTGGACCCGGGATAACAACTGCGGCGGAAATTCTTTCTGCATAAAGTGACTGTACTGGTAACGGGCCTGGCGGATAAGCATATCATAGCCATTGATATACCTGCAACCCGCGTCGCCTGCCCGCTTGAGGAAGGGAGTGACTTCCGGCTTGTACACCAAATCCATCACCAGCTCTCTGCCGGAAAAGTGGTAACTTTCCAGCGGATCGCTTGAATCGCTTCCCTCCATACCCGCCGAGGTGGTCTGTATTATGATATCCTGATACCTATGCATCATATCAATTCCCCGGTTATCAATGCCGCCCCAGGCGAAGTTATAGGCGGCGGCCAGGTCCCGGGCCTTATGAACGGTACGGTTCAGAATCAGGGCCTTGCCGCCCAGGCGGTATACTTCGGCCGCCGCCGCCTTAGCCGCGCCGCCCGCGCCGATGATTGTGAGCTTTTGCCGCTTGAGGCTGGTCTTGCCGATGAATGCCAAGAGGGAATCCGAAAAGCCCCTGGTATCGGTATTGACGCCGAGCCAGCCTTGCGGACAGCGGCTCAGCGTATTACAGGCGCCGATGGACCGCACTTCGGCGGATTGTTCGCTTATAAACGGAAGCACCGCTTCCTTGTAGGGAACCGTCACCGAGAAGCCCGATATACCCAGCGCTCCGGCAAGCTCCATAAAAGCGTCAATTGAATCCGCCGGAAAGGGTACATAGACCGCATCGATTCCCTCAAGCCGAAAGATGGTGTTAAAGAACGCGGGACTGGAACTGGCCACAAGGGGAAAGCCGACCACGCCGAATACCTTCGTGTATCGGGTAATGCTCTTGAACCGGTAAAACTCCGCCAGTTCCCGAATGTCTGTCTGCCCCGCGGCCGCCCGGGGGGCGTCTGTTTCGGAAAGGGCGCTCGCATAACTCAAATAGGAACCGAAGTGTTCGGCCAGGATTCTGCCGCACACGCCGTAACGCCCCATGCAGATCAGAATCTTTTCCTGAGCGGCACATTCCTTCCCCGCCTGGAACAGGCGGAGCATATCCGCGGTAGAATGGGCCGTCACCGCCACTTTCACGATCTCATCCCCTGTGTGGATCATACCCTTGATTTTGGCGCTCAGGTTCTCGTCAACGCCGTTGATATTATGGTACGAACGGATGATCCTCGTACCGAACGTATGGGCCGCCTCCTCCAGGCTGGGCACATTGAAATCCTCTTCAATATCCACAAACGCGAAATTACGCCGCCGGTCCGCTTCGGCGTAGGCAAGCCCCCGGGCAAGCAGGTTTACCCTGGCCCCTTCTCCGCCGGTAAAATACCCGCCGTCAATATCCCTGCGGATAGTCAAAATCACCGGCAGCCCCGCCTGTACGGGAAAACGCCGGATAAGCAGGCGCTCATTGGGTTCAAGACAGTCTACCCGCAGTTCCGCCATATCCGCGTACTTCCGGTATTGGTTCAAAATCTCCAGATCCCGCTTAATGGTACCTGCGGTCAGGCACAGACAAATCCTCGCCACACGATTCTCCCGGAGGACTAAAAATCGGACCGATAGATAAAAATGGCGGACACCTGTCCACCGTTAAAATTGATCCGGAGCATGCGGGGCCAGCCGCCGCCGGAAAGGGGCAGCAGCACATAGTCCCCCTGATCCCGGACGCCTTCCCCTATACCCGACAACGCCAATAGCACGGCCGCCTTCGAATCTCCCAGCCCCATACCGTACATGGATTTCGGGGCGACCTGCCACACCCGGTCCCGAAAGAGGTAGCAATCCGCCTCGCTGTACACAAACACCACATCGTCCTGCCACTCCTCGTTTCCCCTGAGCGCGTGCACCGCCAGGGGCGGCCCGAGACGGTCAATCAGCTCGGCCAGGCCCATACCAAGGAGCGACAAAGGATCATCCGGCCGTGCCGGCGGCCGCAGCCCGGCTTCCTGGGACCACAGCGGGGACCCGGCTATGAACAGCACGAAAAAAAACAGGCACAAACGCCGCGGACATGCGGCAGGACCCGGCAGGGTCCGGATTCCCCTCTGCATAGCTCTACTGTACCGGAGGGAGGGCCCTTAGGCAAGAGCGCACCAAAAATAATATTAGACTTGTTAAATAACTTCAGTTATTGAAAAAATTCCTTATGAAACCGGCAAAATGCGGAGCATTTTGCGAGACTTGTTCAACAACCCGAACCCGCCAGGGTTCAGTACAATAGGTTGTTGAACAAGTCCATTATATTCAAAATAATTTGCAAAGTATGTTTTTTCGTTATCGCTAGTGCTAACTGTTACTCTATTTTATTACAGTATAAAGAATTAGTCAAGTGTTATGTGTTAATGTCTACTAGCCATTAGGCTTCTCCCAAAAATAACCACTACACATAATTTTGGAATACTGTTATAATAGGCACATGAGAGGGGAAAACTTAGACAAAGAAGCCGTGGTGGAAAGGCTGCGGCGGAAATGGGGTGCCATGCAAAACCATCTCGACGAGCGCGGCAGACGTGTTTGGGCGGCAAGTGAGGCGGAAGCATTAGGACACGGCGGCGTGACCATAGTGCATTCGGACCGGAGGTCCGCGGCAACCGGTATGTCAAGAAGCGCCATTACTCA
>JAISBR010000149.1 GCA_031266095.1 Treponema sp.
GCCTTTGGAAGCCTGGATCATACCCTTATGGAAGCCTGTGTCTTGAACAAGGCCGGGAAGGGGGACATCGACCTGGTTACCCGGTACTTCGTTACCACCAAGGTCCGCCAGGCCTACGAGTACACCTCGGTGGCGGTCATTGCCGCCGGGGACTGGTTTGAGATGGGGGCCCCGCCCCTGGGTACTCCCATCTTTGGGGTAACGGACCTGAACATCACCCGGATCGCCGGGGAAGAGGCCGGGGATGAATCGCGTTACCGGGCCGCCTACATCCTCTGGATGCCGGGCCCCGCGGAAGAAGACGGGGAGGGGCGCTCCCCGATTATCGCGGTCCCCGGCCCGGCGCAGCCCGCGGAGCCCTCCCAGGGGCCGGGAACGGGGATCGCGGAGGCGGAGGAATTTATTCCCCCCCAGGGTTATTCGTTTACCGACACCCTGACCCTTACCCGCCATAAGGGAAACTGGCGGATCTCAAGGATAGACCGGGATTATCCTTAGTCTCCTGACATTATTCAAACTGTGGATTTTTGCTTTGGGCGCATTTCCGGCGCTGTGCGCCGGGCTGCTAAGTCCACCTGCAGTGGACACGCACCCCTTCAATCCCTTACACGATCAAATGGCTATCGCCATTTGGCCTTTGTGCCCCTGCAGGGGGCTTGTACGATGAGATTTTGCGCCGGGGAAAAGCGGATCTACCCTTCATCTTTTAAGGATGACGTGGACACCCTCGTATTCCGCCTCAAGGGAAGAGTCCCCGCCGAAGCTTATACCCTTCACGGGGAGGCTCCCATCCAGAACACCATCGGCGCAGACTCGTAATTTTTCGATATAGTCCGGTTCTACGGGGCTGCGGGGATGTCCTGGATAAATCGCCGTAAAGCGGTCTTTCATCCTCAGAAGTCTTTCCATGGAGGTGAGGAATACTTCCGGCCCCAGCGAGAATTCCTGATTGAGGAGGATCCTCCCACAGACCATGTCCCCAGAGTAGAGGATGCCAGCCGCTTCTTCCAAAAGACAGATGGAACCTGGCGTATGGCCTGGAGTATGAATCACCTCGATCTTCCGCCCGCCCAGATCGAAGACGCAACCGTCCCCAATATAGTGATAATTATCCCGCATGGGTCTATCAAGTATATTTTTCAGCAGAGGTATAAGAAAAAAAGCGACAATACCGGGAACCGCGCCGCGCAGTTTTTTTATCAGATAAGAACGGTCACGGTGTAGCTCCACTACTTCCCTATCGTCTTTATGGATAGACACCGTGTCAAACTGATAGTTACGCCCTACGTGATCCACGTGGCCGTGGGTGTTCACCACGCTTACCGGCTTTTTTGTCAGCCTTGACACCAGGTCCCGCAGATCCCCCATTCCCATCCCCGTATCAATAAGGAGCGCCGTCTCGTTGCCCTCAAGGAGGTATATACAACAGGGGGCCAGCAGGGGAATCATGGGGGCTTTTTCCTCAATAATCCAGGTACGCGAATCAATCTTGCTTATTTTGTAAGGGGATATACCCATAATGTCCTTCCTTTTCAATAAGGATGGGAAAAAGCCGCCTCGGCCTCCTCCCGCTTTATTTCGCCTGAATTATACCGGGCCATGATCTGTACGTCCTGATCCCGCAGACGATAGCGGAGCAGCACTGGCAGGGCAATGGCAACCCCCGCGGCGGGGAAGAGGGAAAAAAGCGCCCAAATGATTCTGACAGTATTTTCTCCCTGAATCGCGTTCTCACCTTCCACAAAACCAGCCAGGCCCAGAATGAACATAGCCAGGGAACCCGCCAGTGAGCCGGAAAGTTTGCTGGTAAGTGTTTGCAGGGAAAAGGCCGTGCCCTGGAGCCGTTTACCAGTCTTAAATTCGCCGTATTCGACAAGGTCTCCGGTAAACATATACTGGGTCATCATCGATGCGCCCCAGAAAATCCCCCGAGCCATGAGCAGTCCAAAAAGCAGCGCACGATTCCCATATCCGGCGAAGAAATGTACCGTCCCGACCAGAGCATTGGCGACACTGGCGAAGAAAAAGATACGAAACTTGTCGAAACGCCTTGTGAGTACGGGCAGAAACGCTGCCACTATGAGGGCGGGAAGAACGATGCAGCCGACTATCGCCGAAGTAAGTCCGGGGTCTCCCAGACAAAAGGCGGTAAAATAGGCAGCCATCATCTGGGTAGTGGCGGTAGCGTTGATCAGCATAAAGCCAGAAAAGAAGATAAGGAGGTATTTGTTGGTATGGACATAACCCGTCATGGATCTCAGTGTCACCGGCTCTGGATTCCGGTTTATGAAACGTTCTTTCCCATACCGGGTAAAGAGGAACATGAAGGCGGCCGCCGGAAGGGCAACGCACAAAGCTGTGAGAAACCAGCCTATCCTTATGTAGAGCTGGGGAGCGCCTACCATAACCGCTATGGTGGCAAACCCTCCGGCAAGCAGATTTCGGGACATTATGTCGGCGCGTTCCTGCACCTGATCGGTTATGGCGGAAGTCATGGAGAAGATCGGCACGTCACAGATTGTATAGGACATGCCGTAGAGGATGTACGCTGTGGCAGCCCATGCGGCTTTCGCGCCAGATGGAAGGCCGGCCGGCATAGCGAAGATCAGCAGCAGAGCCAGGGGGATCAGAAAGGCGGCAAGCCTGAGCCAGGGGAGAAATTTCCCCCCCTTCAAGCGGGAACGGTCTATGATCGCCCCGAAAATGGGATCGTTCACTGCATCCCAGATCCGGGCGACCAGGAAGATCAGGGCAACGGTCATGGCGGCAATTCCCATGCCGGTAAAGAACACCTGGACGTATGTCCCGATGAAGTTGTTATACATAGTATGTCCGACCATAAACAGAGCAAAAGTAATCCTTTCTTTGCTGATTGAAGCAGAGAATAGAATTGGAAATGTCGGAGAATAGGCGGGATTTTGGGCAATCCAGTGGAATTTCCCGCAATTAAGAATGTAAGGGACTTTCATAGTATGTAATAAAAAGCGCCCCGGTTTAAGGCATTTGAAGGTCAAATTAAAGGAAGTTTTAAGGCTGTCCAAGCTGATCGGCGATCCTCTCCAAAGCCGCCGCTATCCTGGTAAGAGTTTTTCCGGGGCTGGGATTATCTTTTTCTTTCTGCTGGCGGACATGGATTGCAAGGCGGTTGATAGACGATCTTGATACGGCCTTTCTTTCCATCTTGGCATTTATTGCCTCAGCGATCTTCTCCTGTGTCATTGCCGGGTTTTCAAGCATGGCATAAACTTGTTTCCGGATTTCTTCCGGCAGACGGTCAGCACTCCTTTTCTGTCCCATTGCCCCTCCCTCCGGGGTATCCGTACATTGGGTAAGCCGCTTAATCCTGGTCTGGCTTGTTTCCCCGCCGGGCGTCAAGCAAGGCTTGAGACGCATCGTCCCATTCCTTCATTCTCCGCCGGCCTTCGGCAAGGTACTCCTGATACGCCTTCTCCAGGCCGGCCTTAACATCTGGCGGGGCGCCGGGTTTTACCGTGTCGGTGTAGATGTCCCAGTATGGGGACTTAACAAAATCCGGGGCGGCCTTCATTTCTGCAACTCCCTTGCATACGCTGAAACAATCTCGCCGATTTTCCGGGCCGCCCTGCGCGGGGCCTTGCTGTCCAGAAACTCGGCCAAGCCCTCGGCGACAAAATCAAAAGAACCTTTCCCTGCATAGCGGGAAAGCTCTCTTGTAATCTGGTCATGAGTCAGATTGAAATAATCCAGCGTATCTTCCTGAATTCTATCACACAGGGTTTTTACCGGCAAGCCGAGTTTTAGGCCCAGTTTCAGCATAATGCTATGGCCGGCTTCGTGGGTTACAATACTGCGATAATCAGTCCCCCGCGGGTGTTCGAGAAACCGGACATCATTTGCGTAAACCTCTTTCAGTTTCGCGATATTTTTGAACAGGCCGCCGTTCAGGGTTATAGCGCCGTCCAGCGGGCTTGTGAAAGCGTAATCGTCCAGGCTCATCGTATAGTCAGCCCTGATTGCCGGAACGGCGCCTTTCGTTCCGGGCAGCCTTGAAAAAGCCGTGTTCAAACCGGCGAGCACTTCCTCTTTCGTTTCAGCCTCCAGGCCCCGCAGGTCGGTTTCCATGACCTCGGCCTTGTCAAGAAACTTTTTGATAATCTCCGGGTCTTCTGCCTCGGGTAAAAGGTTCTGGAACAGGTATTGTTCCGCCCGTGCGGCGCTTGCCTCGTAGTCCCGCTTTGACTGTTCCATTTTCCATTCTGCCGCTTCCGTCCGCGAGGCTTTCCCCTGGTTCCAGTTGAAGGCGGGATTCACTCCTTCCGGCACCCGCTCGAAAGTGCCCTTGCGCTCGTTAAAATAGGTTTTATATTTGACCGGCGGGGCCTGGGTTTTCGCTGGGATAGTGCCGCCTCCGGTTCCGTCAAGCCGGGGGGCGGCCGGTATGCCGTTTGCCTCGTACAGTTTTTTCCGGGCTTCGCTAACGGCCCGGGTGTAGCATTTGCAGCCCCAGCCATTAGGCGGGAAATGGCTGTCCCACCAGGGATCATCTTTCGGTAATATCAAACCGTCCCAGCTTACATGCTCTTCCCGGTGGTGGACGCTGTTGCCGATGCGGTACATTAAATAGGGGTGGAGGTCGCTTGCCATCGTGCGGTCGTACTGGCCTTTCTGGTAGGCGCTCCTCATATTGACCTGGTAGATGGTCTTGAGGCGGCGGCCGCTGCCAAGCTGGGCGCTGACGGTCTGCCCGGTCAGGGGGTCGGTCATTTCTTTTTTCCCCCACCAGCCTTTCTGCTGTAACAGGGGTTTGATGTTTTTCTTAAAGCTCTCGAATGACTGGCCCTGTTCCATCGCGTCAACCACGGCGGTATGGAGGTCGGAAAGTACGTCTAGCTGCATGGCTTTGGCGACCGTGAAGGCCGCGGCATGTTCCTCATGCCACACGTCTTTATAAGAGAAGGCGGGGTGGAGGTTCTTATTTTTGAGGTAGGCCAGGGCTTCTTTCGGTACTATGCCGGCCATAAACAATTCTCCATTGCCGCCTGTTTTACCCTTGAAATAGATGTTTCGAAGAAATCGTGCAATATTTCAGATCCGATGTATTTTCTCCCTGTCTTTATACACGCCACCCCGAAGCTTCCGGAGCCCATAAAAGGATCGTAGATGGTGTCGCCGGGGTCTGATATGAGGGCTATGATACGCTCGGCAAGGCGGACAGGCTTCTCGGTGGGGTGGACCATCCCGCGATGAACAGGAAATACGGATACAATCGTCTTTTCCTTCATGCCGTCCCGTATAGAGCGCAGCGTCCCCGAAGCCCGGTCATGACATGAAAACCCTTCCCTGTTGGTTACACTGTGTATATTATGCCTTTTGCCGCTTTTTACTATTCCGGTCTCCATAAACTCTATTATATCTTTCAGCCCCTTTTCGCTGTTTATCGCGCCGTATATGCGTTTTATGTCATTGGAGATAGTATTCAGATCGAACTGCTTTTGCTCGACATACGGGATTTTGGAATATCGCATTTTTCCGTTCTTTCTGGTATGAAGCGATACCGTTTCATGTACCCTTGAAAGCGCCGTTGTCAGGGATGACGGTATTCTTTTATCCCAGACAATTTCCTCTTTGAAGATAAACCCCAGTTCCGCGAGGCGGGTGTTCCAGCGGTAAAACGATGTTCCCCGGCCAAAGAGGGCGATAAAGCCGTTGTCCGGCAGTATGCGCCGGGCGTTCTCAAACAGCAGGGCCTCGTCAAACTCTTTGTCAAAGTCGTGGGTCTTGATGTACAGATATGGCGGATCGGTGAAGATGTGATCGAACTGAAGGGAGGGGATGATGTCTTCCATCCGGGCGTGATACAGCGTGCAAGGACCGATTTTTTTGCAATCTGCCATTACCCCTCCTTCGAAAACTCTGCGTCCCCCAGGGCGCGGGCCTTGAACGCGGCAACGGCGATACACTCGGCGATCTTATCGGGCGGCCAGCTCTTTACCAGTTTTTGAAGTTCCTCCCGGAAACTTTCAAAGCCCGTTGAACGGCCAGCGGCTTCTTCAATCACGGCGGCTATGTCATCGGAAACAGGGGCGTACCCGCCGCCGCTTTCCTCAATCAGGGCATCAAGCTCATCCGGGGCGCCGCCTGCGGCCGCGGCCCTCTCGGCGTTCAACTCCGGCTTTTCAGGTTCTCCGGGCATAGGGGAACCGTATTCCGAAGGCGCGTATGCGGCGTGGCCCCCGATGGTCTCATCTTCCTTTTCGGGGTTGGAAAGGCCCAGGAGGGACCGGACTTCATCGGCCCTGACTTTAAGGCCCTGCGGCCCCAGCTTTTCTACCGCCGCAATGATCTGCTCGATGTTTTTCTCATCGGGTTTGAAAAGATCAATCTTTGGATAGTTTTCCTGTTCTCCGAAATTGAGATTGATATAGGGAATGGTAAGGGCGCTGTTCAGGGTTTCTACCACCTGCTGAATATCGCTGTCGGCGATATCGTCCCGGACCTTGTCGTGGGTTTCGCTCTGCGCCCGGCTGGATCCCTCATCGGTGGTCATGGTCTGGCCCAGGACGAGTTTGCTGATCTGCTTGTCAACCCAGTCGGCCATGTTCCGGTAGACGTTTGACGTTTCGGCGGCGTGTTTGGATTCAATAATTTCCAGTACGGCGCTTTCGGGAATCACCGCCCCGAAGTCCTGGCCGATGGCGGCCACCGCCCGTTTCAGCGTCGCCCGGTCCTGTTCGGTGGACTTTTTGCCGTACTTGCCTATGCGGATGGGGTAGCCGTAACGGTCGATAAACGCGGCCCAGCTTGTCACGTCGTAGCTTTTAAGCATCCAGTAATACAGGGCCGGGAGGGCCAGCCCCGCCGTGATCTGGTTCCCGCTGATAAGATGCGGTTCGTGCACCACGAAATGAAAAGGCTTAAGCGGTTCCAGCCCGCTGCCCAGGGGGGAGCGGAGCATGAGGGTTTTCCCGGTTTCCTTGTCGTACTGGAACCACCGGGCGTCGCGGAATTTATAAGCGCAAGGTTTCCAGGGCGTTTTACCGGTGTCCCAGATAATCTCGTTCACCGAGAAGCCCTTGGCGAGCGCGTCCAGCATATCCCGGATCAGCGAGTACAGTTTCGCCGCCGGGTTTTTAACGATATCCCGTTCCACCGCTTCGGCGAGCTCCATGCCGCGTTTATCCTCGCCGGCAGGAATAACCTTTATCTCAAGCCCGGTGATCGCGTCCTTGCGGGTGGAGAGCACGGAACGGTAGTGCAGATCTTTTAACTCGATGTCCTGGGCAAGTTCCAGGTATTCCGCCGGGCATTCCCCGCGTTTCACGTCGTTGAGGATTTCCGCCAGGCGTTCCGGGGTGAGCCGCTGCAGCAGGGAAAAATCGCCCCAGGGGTGGCGGTTGGTATAGGGGACCGCCGCCGCCTGTTCTTCCCCGGTATCGCCATCAGTATTTGTGTTGCCGGTTTCCGGCTCTTTTAACTCTTCCGGCCTGCCAAAGAATAAATCTTTGAGTTTGTCAAAACTCAATCGTCCCATATATCTTTACTCCTCCCCCGGTAACGGTTTCCGGTTTCCACGGCTTCGTAGGTCATGGGCTGGCAGCCCTTCGCGTCATCTTCTTTGGCGGCGTAAAAGGCCATGAGCTTGCCGATGGCCCCGTCCCCGTGGCGGCGTTCCCCCCGCCCGCCGCTCCGTTCAAGCACGCAGGGTACCCCGGCTTTGAGGCCCACCACCCGGAAATCGTCCCGGATAAAGGGGTCATCCGGGATATTTGTTGTGCCGTCTTCCATGCCGCCCTTGAGGCCGGGAAAGTTTTCGGCGTACCACCTGGTGGAAATCATCACCTGGTAAACGTAGCCCGGCCATTCCTGGGCGGCGTATTCGGCTATCATCTGGCCGTTCCCCCGTGAATCGAAAGCCGCGCCGCCCAGGGCGGGCAGGGTATCCATCACGTATTTAATGGCCTGCCACTGCTGGGAAAAGGGCACGTTCCGCAATTCGATAACAAGAAATGTCAGCAGCCGCCCGTCCGGCATTTCCTCGTCAAAGAAAATGCTCGTAAGGTCGCCGGAACGGGCGAAATCTTCCCCGATATAAACCGGGCCGGTATGCGCGAGCAGGATGTCCCGGGCTTCCCGCTTGAGCCATTTATCGAATTCCCTGACGCGCTTCTCTTCCTTCTCGAAAGTAAAACCGTCCTCACAGGCTTTGCGGATAACCGTAACGGAAGGGTCGGAAACGGCCTCAAGGAGCACCGCGGGGAAGTAGCGGGTCCCGGCGCGGGCCGGGATGCAGAATAATTCCTCGTCCGCCCCGTTGCCGTAATAGCCGATTATTTCTTCCCGCCACGTTTCCTGTTTCTCCGGCGACCAGGCCTCTCCCTGTACCAGGCAGATGCGCTTATACAGCCCCTGGGCCAGGGCCTCGTCAAAGGCGGTGCGGTGGAGGGAGTACTTCAGTTTCCCCTCCCGGACATCTTTAATAAGCTCGTTAAAGGGGTTGTCGTCGCCGTTATGGGTGGAGAGGATGCGGATGCAGCCGCCCCACATCCGCAGGGCCATGGCAGCCTTTTTTAACCCGTCCAGATCTTCAACGAAGGCGGCCTCGTCAATAATAACCCGGCCCTGCTTTGACCGGAGGGACCGGGCCGCGGAGGGCAGACCCCAGATTTCAAAACCGGAGGCGAAGCGCAGGCGGTAGACGGTGATATCCTTGTCCTCGTCTTTGACCGCTACTTCCTCGACCTCCGAGGCTGCGGCGTTAATATGCTTTGCCCAGAACGCGCAGTCCCGGGCAAACTGCTGGGTCATTTCTTTGTTATAGGAAAGGTAATAGGTTGACTGCCCCCCGGCCTCCTTGCTCTTGGCCGCCTCCAGTACCGAGGCCAGGGCCTCCGCGTAGGAGGCGCCGATGCGCCGGGACTTCTCCCAGACCTTGACCGCGGC
>JAISBR010000143.1 GCA_031266095.1 Treponema sp.
CTCAAGTACCTTAAACGCTTCTGGGAAATGGAGGACGGTTTCAAAAAGCTGCTCTCCATCGTACTCATCGGCCAGGTAGAACTCAAGGCAAAACTTGACGAGGGGAAAAACTGGGAGGCACGGGAAGTAATCCGGCGCATGGAAATTCTTGAGCTTGATCCCCTGGGAACCGGCGCGGACATCGCCGCCTATCTGGACATCAAATTCGGGCGGCTCAATAAAAAACGGAACGCGGTCATCAGCGACAGCGGCTGTGAGGCCCTGGCTGCGAAGCTGCGGCGGCAGACCCGGAACGGCGTGGTGTACTCGGTTGCCTGGCCCCTGCTTGTCAATAACTGGTGCCGCAGGGCTATGAACGAAGCAGTGGAACTCGGCGCCGACTTTGTGGATGCCGAAGTGGTGAACGCGTTGTAAATGCGGAGGAGGGGAACGATGGGTGTCAAACTAACTTTGACGTTTGAGAATGAAACAATAGAGACCCTGCGGCGCAAGGCGAAAGCGGAGGGCTTTGAGCGCCCTTCCGTTCTCGCCCGGTATCTCCTGCTGCGCGGACTCAAGGAGGAAATGCAGGCCGAGATAGCCGATGACCGCCGGGTGATTCGGGTAGCCGTGAATAACTACCGGGAGATCACGGACTATGTGAACGAAAAACAGCTTGGAAGCATTAACACCTTTGCGGCCTTTGCCATGAAGCAGTACATGACCCGGTATCCGCCAAAAACGGCCCCGAAACATCTTAATGGGCAAAACTATCAAGGAGCGGAGGATACGCCCCAGGGCTGTACAGCCCAAAGCGGTACGGGGGGAATTTAATGGCATCCGGGGAAGCGAAAACCAGTAAGAAAAAGCTCATCCAGCTTATCCATATCGGCAAGGCAAAACTCGGTATGGATGACGGCGCATACCGGGCTTTTCTTGAGGGTACTGCCGGCAAACAATCCTGCGCGGATATGACGGAACGGCAGCTTGCGGCGGTACTCCGGGCCATGCGCCGGAACGGTTTTTCCCAAACGCCGCGCCGGGTGAAACCGCAGGAGCAGGGCGCGGCGCACGCCACGCAGCTTGAGTACATCAAGGGGATGTGGCAAAAGTGCGCCCGGAACAAAAGCGATGAGGCTCTCCTGGCCTTTGTATACCGCATTACGGGGGTCAAGGCGCTTCGCTTTCTTACGGTCGAAACCGCCCGGAAAGTAATTTTGGCCCTCCGGGACATGATGGCGAAAGCCGGTTTTGATCCCGATACCTCGGAGGCGCTGGATGCCTAAGACTAAGGGATGTAAATCCCATGACGGAACTCTGGTAGAAGACCTTATCCTCTCCTGTACCGGGGAAGCGGTATCATCGGAAACCGTGCAGAAAGCTATCCGGGCTTTATGCCGGTACTACGGCGGCCAGATGATCTATGTTCCGGCAAAAAAAGAAAAGGGAAAGACGGCGGAAAATCTGCGCTCTGTAATCGCGGATGCGGTAGGCGATGCCGATGCGGAAAATATACTCGGCAGGATTATGGAGATGTATGGAAATATGCAGATTTATTTTCCCCTGGAACGGACGGCTTTCCGTAAAATTATCGCTCTTGAAATTTACGAGCGGTGCGGGAACGACGGATGCAGAATGAACGATCTGGCCAGGGAGTATAACATCAGCGCCGTGCATGCGTATCACCTCTGGAAAATGGGACAGTATGAAAAACTGGAACCGTCAATGCCCTACCTGCCTTTTCTGGAACTGGCCGAAAGCAATAATCCTGATTAGTACAAAAAACACGATCCCGTCTAATAGGCTGTTGGTATGGATAGTACCGGCAGCCTTTTTTTATCCCTTAATTTTGAAAACGGGGCATTGCCGTCTTCCATTGAACTCATCCCGGCCGGGGGCGTGATCCAGGGCCGGGACGGGCGCACATGGAAAAACAGCAATCCTCAAAAGGTTGCGCTGAATTCAACGGCCCGCCTTCCCCGGCTGGTTATTGACGAAAACCACGCCACGGACCTCTCGGCCCCCAGGGGCGGCGCTTCTCCCGCGATGGGCTGGATGACTAAGCTCCGTACCGGAGAGGGAGGCTCAATCCGGGCCGATGTGGAATGGACGAAACGCGGCACGGAAGCGGTACTCAACAGGGAGTACAGCTTTATTTCGCCGGTGTTTCTGCATGATGAGCAGGGCGAGATCACCGTGGTACTCCGGGCCGCCCTTACCAATTCCCCAAACCTGCAATTACCGGCGCTCAACTCCGAACTTTGTTCGGCCGAAAGGCCGGAATTAATAAATCAGGAGGAGTCAATGAATAAAGAATTATGCGCGGCATTGGGCTTGAGCGAAACCGCGACCGAAACGGAAGCCATTGCCGCTGTCCAGGCCTTGCAAGGCAAGGCAGCCTTGCAAAGCACGACCGCTTTGAACGCCGCCAAACCGGGAACGACGGACACGGTTTCCGCAGTGGACCTGGCGGCCTACGCGCCCAGGGCGGACCTCAACGCGATGGAGGCGAGGGCCGCCGCCGCCGAAAAGCAGCTTGCCGACCTTAACGCCGCCGGCCTCAAACACGAGGCGGAAACGGCGGTGGACGAGGCAATCAAAAACCGGAAGATTGCTCCGGCAAGCCGGGCGGAATATCTGGCGCTCTGTTCTTCAAAGGAAGGGCTTGAGACTTTCAGGAAGATCGCCGCCGCCGCCCCGGCGATCATCGGTACGGAAACCCAGGCCCCGGAGGGCGCGCCCCCGGCAGGCGGCGGAGGCGGCCTTGCCCTGAACGCCGAGGAAACCGCGACGTACAAGGCGATGGGCTACACCGAGGAAGAGATCAAAAAAATCAAGGAGGGTAAAAAATGATCATCACCAACGCTGTTTTAGCTACCCTGCGTACCGCGCTCCGGGATGAGTTCCGCGCAAGGATGTCGGAACTGGACGCGAAGGGGATCTGGAAGATCCTTGCGACTATCATCCCTTCCAGCACCAAAAGCAACACCTACGGCTGGCTGGGGGCTTTCCCGCAGATGCGGGAATGGGTGGGCGACCGGGTTATCAACGACATGGCGGAATTCGCCTACCAGATCGTCAATCAAAAATGGGAGTCCACCCTGGGGGTTGACCGGACGGACATTGAGGATGACAACCTGGGCCAGTACCGGGTTTTGGCGCGGGACATGGCCGACGAGTTCGAGCGGTTTATGAACCGCCATCTGGCCTCTCTTATCTCCGGGGGCTTCACCAGCCTCTGTTACGACGGCCAGCCGTTTTTCGATGACGAGCATCCGGTGTATCCGAAAACGGACGGTACCGGCACCGCGGTTGACGTTTCCAACATCGTCGGCACGGGCAGTGGGTCGCCCTGGTCGCTGCTTTCCCTGTCGGGCAGCCTCAAGCCCTTCATTGTCCAGCAGCGCACCCAGCCGGAGTTTGAGGAAATCACCGACACCAAAAACGACAAGGTTTTCATGCAGGATAAATACCTCTACGGCATCCGCTACCGGGGCAGCTGGGGGTACGGCCTGTGGCAGCAAGCCGTAGCGTCCAAGGCGGCCCTCACCGCCGCCAACTATGAAGCGGCCCGGCTCGCCATGCAGACCTTCAAGCGGGACGGCGGCGATCCCCTGGGTATCGTACCGACCCATCTGATTGTCGGCCCCACCAACGAGGCGGCGGCCCGCGCAATCCTGTCGAGGGAACTTATCGGCGGGGGCGATTCGAACCCCAATTACCACACGGCGGAACTCGTGATAGTTCCGCACCTGTAAATAGGAGGATTGACGATGGCAAAGAACAATTCGCAGCCGGGAGAAAGCCCGGGGGAAACCAGAGCCGGAGAAGAGGCCGAAGCCCAGGCAGGGGCTGCGGGGGAAGCGATTAAAGCCGCCGAAACGAGACCAGTCGTACTTCGCCACAAGACGCCGTATTCAAAGTACCGCTGCGCCGGACTGGTGCTGACACAAAAGGCGGAAACCTGCCAGGTCACCGAAGCGCAGTTGGAAAAACTGCGGAGTGATCCCTGGGTGGTGATTGAAAAGGATAGCCGGTCGAAATGACGCCCCTGATTTCCGTGGAGCGGTTTTTATCCATCCAGTCCCCGTCCGTTATTCTTCCCCAGAACGGGGACGGCGAGCCGGACGCGGCGCGGATAGAAGCAGCCCTGCGGCAGGCGACCGGCGTTATTGTCGCCCATCTTCCCTGGCTCCTCGACGGGGCCGGGGAAATAAGCCGCCCGGTCAACCCGCAATTTACGGACGCGCTGGAGGCGGTCTGCGCGGACATCGCCCTTGACCGCCTGACCGACACCGTTACCGGCAGCGAGAACGCCCGGAACAAATACAAGGAAAGCCTGGCCCTGCTGGAAAAAATCAACCGGGAGTACCAGGGCGGCCTTGAGGGGCCGGGCTGCCAGGAATCGGAGGTGGTGATCTCCGGCCAGGGCGGAATTCCTGACGGCAGGTTCTTCAAAAAAGGGATGGTATTTTAAGTGCCGGGCACAGCCGTTGAAATAAAGTTACAGGAAATAGACAAGCTCGCCCAAAAGCTTAATTCATTC